>CAVJZP010000004.1:0-59727 GCA_963654365.1 Oscillospiraceae bacterium | reverse complement strand
CCATTATTATACATTTTCAGATTGATCTTACCACCCACGTGCAACTATTGACTTTTTATTGATTTCTATCTTATTGAACATGTAAAGGCTGCCTTCATAGAAGTAATGTTCCATATGGTTGCATTGGTAGAAAGCAAAGGCATCAATAGAGCGAAGGGAACTAGGAAGAACAATATCTTTTATCCTTTTACAGTTTATGAACGCGTGATATCCGATCGATAATATGTTTTTTGGAATCTTTGTCTCGTTGCAGGCTAAAATCAAAGTATGATCTTTTGTGCGGATGATCGCATTACTGTTGTCTCTTGAATCGAAAACTTTATTGGATTTATCAACAGAAATTGACGCTAACGATAGGCTTTGACCGAATGCATCACTTTTGATTTTTCTGACTTTTCCTGGAATATAAATGGAAGTTAAATTTTGGCAGTCATAGAAGGCTTTATTTCCGATAAATTCTAAAGAAGGAGGAAAAGTGACGGATTCCAAACTACGGCAACCAAGAAAGGTGCTGTATTTGATTTCAGTGATTTGTTTAGGTAATTCAATCGACTTTAAACTAGAACACTTTTCGAATGTGAAAGGTCCAAGATAGGATAATCTTTTTGATAATCGAATAGATATCAAATTCGTACAGTCGCGAAAAGCGTTATCATAGATCCATTGGATATTATCAGGAATATCTATTGAAGTTAACTTTTTACAACTAGCAAAAGCCGAATTTCCTATAATCTTAATGGAAGATGGAATTTTTGTCTTGTAACAGCCAAAGATCAATGCGTCTAATGTGGGAAAGATTGCGTGATGGTCTCCCCGAAGTATAATCGCATTACAGTTGTCCCTTGAATCAAAGAGAAGATTCATGGGATTAACGAATACGGATTCAACGTTTTTTGCTATATTGCTTTTAAGCAGATCAGTGATATCATAGACCTTTTCAGGGATTATAATGAAAGACATATTTTTGATATTTTTCAAATTCTTATTCAGATGAATTTCATTGGAAGAGAAGCTAATATAATCATAAAGAAACATAACACAGAAAAGCTCATCGTCTAAGAAATAATTTAGTGGTGAAATCTCATTGAAATCATTGACTCTTTTGTCTTTTTGACAATAGGCTGCCATGGCAGGATAATCAGATTTATCAATGGCGTATATTTTATCGTCATCGAAGGTTTTTGTGTCGTCGGTATCAATCTTGTCTTCAAATTTCTTAATGAAATCTGCAAAGAAGTGTCTCGTATCCCAACTGAGTGAGTTGATGATATCATCTTCATTATTCATGATTCTTTCCTCCATCCTTGTTTCATCTTTCTCACCAATCCAGATATTCTTCAAAAGTCATTTTTTTTGAAAGGGCCATCTAGCGCTTTCAGAATGTTTTCGATCTCTTTTTCGGAGAATTCAGAAGGATCTTTTGACTTGTCCTCTTGTTTTGTTAAGGTTATTTCTTCCTCAGCAATCTCTTCCCTATTATCTTCTACAATGGCTGAACTTGCTCTGAGAACGAAATAATACCTTTCTTTTTCATTCTCTTTGAAAACAAAGGCGTTCGTTTGCAATTTTCTGATGACAGAGGAATCTTCATGATTTTCAGTACGATTTGAACGTTCCTTCGAATTCAGATTCAATGAGATTTCGTTTCCTATCCTATCAATATGTATGCAAAGAACATCTTGATTTTGATTCGTGTCACTATCATAGAAGTACTTTTGCTTGATGGACTTTAAGGCTTGCCATTTTGCTGATTCTCTGTCTGGATAGTACAAGGAATCAATCAGCATTGATAGACGGCTTTCGATAATCAGTTCTTCATTTGTTATCGTCCCGTTTTGTCTTTTTGCATCAAAGTATGATTTGAATCCAAGTATCGTGTTGTCTTTGGAATACTGTTTTATTACGGAAATGATTTCTTCTTTCATTGCCGTGACTGCATCTTCAAAAGAAGGGAATTTACGTTCCCTTTTTCCTTTTCTTTTTAATAGCCAAGTGTTTTTCATTCTTGCCTCCTTATAAGTAGCATCTATATTTTATAAGAAAACAAGTTTGTATATGCTTTGTGCTGAAAATGTACAAATAATTGTATTTTTTGAGTGCGATATTTGTGATTCGTGCAATCGTTTAAAGGATTATCATCATGTCGTTTTCTGATAATCCAATCGGCTTTTACTTGTGTTTCGTGTTGTGTTGGCTTATTTGATCAGAATAGTAGACTAATTTGCTTGCTACAAAATCAGGAGATACAATTCCTAGTATTCCTAATAGCTTAATGTTTGAACAATAGAACTTATAGAATCGAGTTATCGTTGAAACAAACTTGACATGAACGGTTCTATCTTTATGCTGAATAAATTTCAACTTGTCATATTGTGATGGATAGAATTTCCTCAAAGCTTCTTTGACAATCTTATCGTGTGGTTCAACGATATCCACATCGTTATCCATGTACTTGATTTCAAAATTGAATATAACAGATTCATTTCCTTTCTTATATTCTTCTATTGCTTCAAAGGCGTCATTATAATTTCGGGTGTTTCCATATTTGAAATTAAGGCAATACTTAATCTCATCAAGACTCCAATCTTCTTTTGACTTATTGAAATCGACAATGATTTTTGAAATCGGGAGAATCATCAATACCGGATATTCTTTTGATATGTTGTGATTGATTCGAAGGTTTCCGAATAGACAAACGCGTGCTTCCTCATCATAGCAATTGATGATGTCGATGACAAAACCATTCAATCCTATTGCCTTTTTCAACGGAATCTTAGGATAGATATACATTTCTTCCTCAGTGATAGAATCATAATCGAAAGTAAAATATCGGGCTCCATTATCTGCTACCACATTTTTCTTAGCTATGTTTTTCAGATGACGGAAATCCTTGATTCGTGGATCTGCATTCCTTGCCTTGTTTTTCATATAAGACTTATGACCAACAGACTGTAATGATCTCAGACTGTTCTGAAGCGAATCGTTTTCAGTATCGGAAATCAAAGATGATTCATTGAGTATTTGGATGATTAAATCGATATCCTCATCCGATAGAATAAAGCCCTCCCGATAGAATTTATTTCCTTTTGTGTTGATTTTGTATGGTAAAAGATCAGGATTGCTTCTCGAAATATCTTCGATTGCATTAATGATATCAGATAGCCTTCTTTTTTCGATTTCGACATCATATGCATTTTTGGAAATGTCTTGGATTTCCTTTTTCTTTAAAGTGTTACTTTTGCTAGTCTTTTCAAAGTATATTCTTAGAACAGAGAGAATCTCTGCGACTTTCTGACTTTTATTACTGTCATTATTATAGGTCATAGATTAAATCTCCGTCGTTTTACATGTGAACATGTCGGAAACACGATGACTCGCTATCATCCAATTCAAAGAGATCATCCTCAGAAGAGATGATGACTGTCCCTAAATATTGAAGGCTTTCCTTGTTGACGATTCCATTGATGGTAGAACACTGATGTTTATAGATACAAGAGAATTTATACCGAACATTAGGCCTAGCTTTTGTATAGTTTTTTAGATATAGCAAGGCGTTATTCTTCTGAAGTTCATCGAATAGATCAGATAGATCTGTCTTGTGTCCGTTATCTTCTTCAAGCACATCAATGATTTTGACAGGAATGTTGTCTTCCTGGCAAAGGGATAGCAGCTTCTTTTCCAAAATTTTTTCGTTCCCAATAAAGTGAATGTTCTGACTGTTTGCCCCTAAGATCTCATTTGTTTCATTCATTTTCTTTGTGTCTCCTTGATTTCATTTTTTAAACTCATGCTATCAACTGTTTATAATTATAATCATTATAATGCATCTATTAGAAACTAGATGAAAAGATACAATAATTTGTACTTTTTCTCTTCTGCTCGCGATAAAGACTTCTTTTAAATCATCTGCTATGTCTTATTCATCTTTGTCTATTGTTCCTGCTCCAACAAGTGGAGTTCAGTACAAAAAGGTGCCTCCGCGGATGATTTTTGCTTACTGGTTTTTATAAAGATCACGTATGGAAATTGATTGATATTACAAAAATATGAACGCGACTTACAACATATTGAATCGGCAGTGAAAAGTAGACTTCTGACATTCATCTCTGTGGTAAGACAACTAAGAAAATATTTCACAAATAAAGAAATAGCCGAAAACTTATAAAGTGATATACGATGAAATCTGGTCACGATTCCATTGAAGTTCCATTGAAGTAAGTGTTGAAGCTATGTTGAAGTGTTAAATGAACTAAGCAATATTCGCTGTTAATAACATCATAAGATAAGAATGTGTGAGTTTACAATGAACCCTACTTGTTAGACGAAAACGGGTGGGATGACCCGTTGTTATCCATCGCAATAATGCGTTGTAATTCAGGTGTGTTAGTTTCTTTTCTTTAAGACATAAAAACCTCCGCAACATTGCGGAGGCAATAATACAAGTGGTGGGCGTAACAGGAATCGAACCTGCATGCCAATGGCACAAGATCCTAAGTCTTGCGTGTCTACCAATTCCACCATACGCCCGTTAGGATTGCTGTATAGAAAATCTATTCGACAGCCTTAACATTATACATAAAAATCAGGTGTTTTTCAGTAATTGTTTTGATTTCTTTCCAAGGTTTTGATTCGATACATGGAGCAGAAATATGAACAGTAACACAAGAACTCAATAAAAATCTCTCTTTTTTATAGTGTTCATAAAAAGTATGTTGAAAACGCAATAGGAATGGATTATGATAAATTAACCCGTAGGCGAAACGACGGCGTTTCTCTTAGAATCATAGATAAAATCGGTTGATTTCTCTATGATTATCGATAATTCACCCTGCTTCAAATTTATATAAATGTTGCATATTATAAAATCAAAAAGGAGGATTTTATAAAATGAATGAAGACCAAAGAGTCGATGATATTCTGACCTATATCAAGATGCTCTCCAGGTTTGTCTATCAGCTGAAGGAGAATGTCATTCGAAAGAAGGGACTTAAGACCATTCATGTGGAATGTCTCTTCTATCTGAGATACAAAGGACCGCTATCTGCAACCGAACTTATCTCACTTACCTTAGAGGATAAAGCGGCAATCTCCAAGGCTTTGAAAATCCTGAAGGAAAAAGAATACATTGTCTATGACAACAAAGGAAAATACAAAGAGAAAATCGCCTTGACGGTGAGCGGTGAAGTCCTCACTTCCGATATTCAGAAAGAAATTGCTCCTGCCTTAGAAAAGGCAAGAATTGGAATCTCGGATGAGGAGGCGATGAACTTCATTGTAACCATGAAAAAGATCTGTCTTAACTTAAAAGATTATCTGGAAATCAAATAAAGGAAAAGCATCCTAGGGAACTCTTGTCTGACTAGAGGAAATCCTTATTAGGATGCTTTTTTATTATTTGACTGATTACGGTTTATCCGGTCTATTGTCACCGTTTCCGCCAGGCTGGTTATTACCGCCAGGACCTCCACCATTTGGACCACCATTATTGGAACTGCCAGAGGAAGTCAGTCCGCTTTGAATCGTGACAGAAAGAATATCCTCGCTTGCATCAGAGGCTTTGCTTCCGACATAGACGCTATTGGTATAGGTGAGTTTTCCAGAAGTCGGCGTATAAACGCGAAGCGTACTATTCGTAGTGAGATTTTCGCTTCCAAGGATGACATTGAGCTGAGAGTAGGCTTTCGGAAGTATCGTAGAGAATTCAAAGTCATCGACAACAAAGGATAAGAGTGCATTCTTCTCATAGCTGGAGAGATTTAAGGAAGCGACGTTCATTTTATCGGTAGAAGGAGTCTGAACCATGCCCTGCTGAGATAGAGCAAAGAGCGTGCCACCAGTATAGGTGAAACTTCCATCGAAGTCCAAAGATCCATCTCCGCCAGAAGTAGGACCGAAGACGATCAGGTTTCCGCCATCCATTACGACATCTCCGTTGGAGTCGATTCCGTCTCCAGAGGCATTGATATAGACGGTGGATCCGCCATGGAAATTCATCGAGACAGAGTCTAAGCTATCGCTTGTCGCATTGATTCCATCATCCGTGCTTACAATATAGATGTAACCCTCATTGAAAGAGATGTTTCCGCCTTGGATGCCCTCATAGGAGTGATAGATGTGGATAGAGAGATCCTCTTCGTTTCCGCTTACACCAATATTGAGTATCTGATCGGAGTTAATGGCCTGATCTAAGGTATAGAAGACAAAGTCACCAGAGAGGACATCGATTTCTGTATCGCTGGCTAAAGAATCATCCGCGGTATAGAAATAATAGTCTCCTCCATCGATAGTGACTGTCGCTTCGCTTTTGAATCCTTTGCACTTCTGATTCAGGTAGTAGCGAGTATGATAACGCGTCATCTCATCGCCGGAAATCTTTTTGTATTCTCCGTTTTCCAGAATGTATACAGAGTCTTCGTAAAGAGAGTTGCCCGTATCAGAAGAGGCATCGTAGAGAACGTATTCTCCATGGGTGACAACATGGGTGTCAGTCGACGTGACATTGACAGTGTCTAAGGCGTCGATAGAGTCTCCATAGGTATCGCTATTGAGTACAGAGGAAGTGATACTGACACTGCCTTCTTTGGAATGGATTCCGTCCTTCTTCGAGACAAGGCTAAGTTTGGCGGAATCGATTTCAAAACCTGCTTTGCTGTTCAAAGCGTGAGAGACAGATTCCGTGACAAGGATGTGAGCATTCTTGATGCTGATTCCCTTGGCGTCCTGAATGCCGACACCGGAGTCGACGGTGTCATTGCTAAGACCTTTTCCTGCGACATAGAGATATCCAGTTCCTTCTATCTCGAGCTTTACTTTCTTGACAAGGATACAGGCTTCCAGGGTATTGTTCTCACTGTCGGTGAAATAGTTCTTCGTCTTGGAAAGGACTTTGATTTTAAAGGAAGCGGCTGCCTTGACCTCGAGCGGAGAATCTGTCAATGAAGTCAATGTGACATTGTTAAGGAGAAGTATGACATCATCGCTTGTATTGATAACGATTCTCGCGTTGTCATTCTTTCCGCTCAGAACGAAAGTGCCACCTTCTTTGATGGTGTAGCTTTCACCAGAAGCGATACTTGAGACATCGATTGAAGTATCGGTGTCAGATAGCGTCTCTTCTTCTTGGCTTTCGTAATCGGATTCGATGTCGATGGCCTCTTCTTCATCAAAGGCGTCGATACTGTCCGTATAGGAAAAAGAGGAAGAAGAGGACGAACTGGTTAGAGAACTATCGCTTGCTGCTGTCGACTGACAGGATGCAAGCATCACAATAGCCAGTAAAGATAAGAGTCTGTTTTTCTTCATGGAATGAATCCTCCTTTGAATGCATGTATTCTAAAAAAGGATTCTTAAACTGACTTAAAGCGAATTATTTTTTGAAAGCGACAATGAAAGAGACTAGATTTTTCTCTTCATCCGCAATGCAGGTGATCGTTCCATTGTTCTCGTTGACAATGGCCTGGGCGATAGATAAACCGATGCCATAGCCATTGGAGCGATGGGAGTGCGATTCATCTACGGTATAGAATCTTTCAAAGCAATGGCTCATCTTGTCTTTGTCGACTTTCTCTGCGCTGTTCTCAAAAGTGAGAACAAGACGCTTCTTCTCCTCCTTTAAGGAGAGATTCACAAAGCCGTTTTCATTGACGTATTTGAACGCATTGTCCAATAGGATTCCAAATAGCTTCAGGATCATATTCTCATTGGCTTTCAGGATGACTCCTTCTTTGATGTCGGTGCTGAATGTCACATTCTTTTCGATGGCAAGAGAGGCAAAGGAATCGCTTGCCTCGATGAAATCGGTTCCGATATCGAAATCCTCCATCTCAGGATTTCCGTCACTTTCCTCAATCTTGTTGAGAAGGACAAGCTCATTGACAAGACTCCTCATCTTCTCCGTCTGCGCAATGCTAGAGACAACCCACTTGTTCTCGTTAGGATTCTCTTTTTCAAGGATTTCCAGATTGGCTGAGATGATGGCAAGCGGAGTTTTCAGCTCGTGGGAGGCATCCGTCAAAAAGCGCCTCTGAGACTGATAGAGCTTCTCATAAGGCTGGATGACTTTTCTGGATACGAGAAAGGCGGAAGCGGAAATCAGGACAAAGGCAGAAGCGGCCACGGAAGAGGACAGGATGAGGGTGGAGCTGAGGACATCCTGCTCGCTCATCGCATCCAAAAAGACAGCCTTGTCATTCTCTCGATAGTAATAGTAGGAGTTATAGAATCCAACATCTTTGCTCCTGGAAAAGACATCTTCCCCAGCCGTCTGGACATCGATCATACCGATTCCATAGACCTGATCCTCTGACAAAGAGTAAGTGTCTCCATTCTTTTCAATGAAAAAATAGCGAGGAAGCATTTTGCCCTTGTCTGGCTTATCATTGTTTCCACTATCCGTATTGGAATCCACCTTTTCCTTTTTCTCAAATGGCCTTGAATATGCTATCTTCGCCTCCGAATTGAGACGGCAGCAGATGTTGAAATAGATGGATAAGTTTATGATGATGACAATCGCAAAAAGGACAAGGAATGTGATTCCTGTGACAAGAAAGGAAAAACGGAATCTAAGCTTCCGGAACATCCTTCTTCTCCAATCGGTACCCTAATCCTCTTTCCGATTTGATAGTGAAAGGAGAATGGATATCTTTTAACTTCTTTCTGAGATTGGAAATGAAGACCCAGAGAGAAGAGACATCCGAATAGGAGTCGATGCTCCACGCCTCTTTCATCAACGCCTCCGAGGAATGGATGTTCTCCGGCTTTCTTAAGAAGATCTCCATCAGCTGATATTCCTTGCTCGAAAGCGGAATCTTGTTTTTGTCATAGACCAAAGAGAAAGAGGAAGTGTCTAGAATCAGACCTTGATAGCAGAGATTGGAATCAGCCAAGCCATCTTTTCTTCTTAGAATTGCCTTTAAACGAACCAAGAGCTCTTTGCTCGAGAACGGCTTGGAGAGATAATCGTCTCCACCTAATTCGAATCCTTTGACTTTATCGTCGATATCGCTCTTTGCCGAGAGGAAGATGACAGGAGTGGTGTCTCCTTTCTTTCTGATCGTCTCAAGAACAGTATATCCGTCGACCTGAGGCATCATGATGTCCAGAAGAAGGCAGTCGAATTTCTCATTCTGGAGATACTCCAAGGCTTCTTGGCCGTTATAGGCAAAGTCGACTGTGTATCTGTTCTGGATTAAAATCTCCCTCATCGCCTGAACAAAACTTTTCTCGTCATCCACTAACAATATTCTCATAAAACACCTCCACTGTTATTGAATCTAGATAATATGAAGCCAACCTAATATAGACCTAAAGGGTAGAAAGAAAGCGCTAAGCCTTATCGAATTTCGAGAGAATCCATTCCGTCTCACCGTTGAGGAAATTCTCAATCTTCTTCAAAAGTATCTGATAGTCATCCTTCATATCGTTTTTGATCCAGTCAAGGACTGTACCGATCAAGAGATGCTTATAACAGTCAGCGACAAAAGTCAGATCCTCGTCTGGAACATTATGTCCCTCGGCCTCCTCCTTGACTACGTGGTAGGTCAATTGATAGACGATGGGATCGAGAACGCTTTCGACATTCCCACGGGAATTGAATTTGTAGGCGTTGATGACAAGGTATTTGTATTTGTAGGATACCTCAAAGATGTTCTTCATGCCCTCCATCCAAGTGGAAGCGTCAAACTTGCCGTCCAATGCCTTCTCCATCTCGTATTTGAGACTGTAGTCGAGAAGGGCATAGATATCCTCAAAATGATAATAGAAAGTCATGCGGTTGATCCCGCACTCTTCTGTGATGTCAGAGACTGTGATCTTCTTGAAAGGCTTCTGGGATAACAGTTTCATGAAAGCCTGTTCCATTGCCTTTTTGGTCAGTTCATTTGCCATTGTTGTCCTCTTTCTGAGATGCTGGATAAAGAAAGCAGTCTTTAAGACGAGATGAAGGAAAAAGCCTGTACAATGATTTTATCATTGTTCACCTTCTTTTTGTCTCTGTTTTTATACGCAAAGAGAAAAAAGACGGAGTCTATTTCTCCATCTTTTTTGTCTGAAGGCTAGGATGAATCGTAAGGTTCTTGTCGGTTTGCAGTACGATGCTATAAGGATCGACAGAATGGGTGAGGTAGACATCTCCACCGATGGTGGAATGCTCTCCAATCACAGTGTCGCCTCCAAAGATAGCGGCATTGGAATAAATCGTCACAGAATCCTCTACGGTCGGATGGCGCTTGGAACCCATTAATACTCTTCCCTTGCTAAGAGAAAGAGCGCCCAAAGTGACACCCTGATAAAGCTTCACATGGCTACCGATGATAGCAGTTTCCCCGACAACAATGCCAGTTCCGTGATCGATGAAAAAGTAGTCGCCGATCGTAGCTCCAGAATTGATGTCGATACCGGTATGATGATGCGCAATCTCAGAGATGGAGCGGGAGAGAAGAGGAAGAGAGAGGGTATAGAACTCATGTGCAATCCGATAGTATAAGATGGCTTCAAAGCCAGGATATTCTAAAACAATCTGCTGCTTGGAAACAGAAGCGGGATCTCCTTCGAATATAGCATCAATCGAAGTGTTCAGTGTCCTGCGAAGCTGAGGCAAAGAAAGAAAAAAGGATTGGGAAATCGTAGAAGAGTCAGAGGGGACAAGTCCAGAGAGAAGGTGGTCAAGAAGGCCTTTGGCATTCTCATACCGCATCTCTAAATCTTTGTCCTCATAATCAGGAAGATAATAATCCAGCATCAGTAGCCCTGTGATTTCCTTACAGAATTTTCTGACTTCCTCCTGATCCAGATGAGTCTTCCCTTCCTCTTTGCTGAATTCCTCTTTCAGTTTAGAAAGCATCTTTTCCATACTCAGAACAATCCTTCAACAGAAAGATAGCGTTCTCCGTTATCCGGAAGAACAGTGACAATCACTTTATTCGGATACTGCTTTGCAATCTCGATGGCTGTATTGACATTTGCACCAGAGGAGATGCCGACAAAGAGTCCTTCTTTTCTTGCCAGTTCCTTGGTGAGACGATAGGCATCCTCATCGGTGCAGGTGAGGACTTTGTCCACATAATCGAGATTCAGGACCTCCGGCTTGAAGCCGGCACCGATTCCCTGAATCTTGTGTGCGCCTTTCTTTCCGGTCGTGATGACGGCGGAAGAAGCGGGCTCTACACCAAAGGAGAGAACGTTCGGATTCTTCTCTTTGAGGTATTTGCTCACTCCAGTAAGAGTTCCTCCGGTACCGAAGGCCGAGATAAAGATATCGACTTTTCCTTCTGTCTGTGAGTAAATCTCAGGACCAGTTGTCAGATAGTGTGCCTTCCAATTGGCGGGGTTTTCAAACTGAAGGGGAATATAGGAGTCAGCTACTTCAGCATGTAGCCTTTCCGCCTCTTCGATGCACTTGGCCATGCCGCCCTCTTTGACAAGTCTGCACTCCGCTCCGAAAGCTTCCATCATCTGGATTCTCTCTTTGGAGCAGTTGCTCGGCATGAAGATGACGGCCTTCATTCCTAAAGAGGCAGCGATAGCGCAGAGACCGATTCCGGTATTGCCGCTTGTCGGTTCAATGATCAGTGTATTCTTATTGATCTTTCCTTCCTTTAAGGCGGTAAGTATCATCTCCTTTGCAATTCTGTCCTTGATGGAACCCGTCGGATTGCATCTCTCTAATTTTGCATAGATCGGTGAGGAGAGATGATATTCTTCCTCGATATGAAAAAGACGGACTAACGGAGTGTTTCCAATCAGATTCAGCATTGTATTGTTTTGAATAGCCATAAGATGTTCTCCTTTGTGAAATCATCAATATTATAGATTTTGACCATCAGCGGTGACAACAGATTTGATTTATGAAAAAACTCGCTTTCTTTATAAAGCGAGTCATTCTGCGGTTTGATTTCCGTTCTCTTTCTTGTTCTCCCTCGGATTTTTGTCCGGATTCTTTCTGACGTAGTTGCTTGCAATCGTAGTAAGAGCAATCATCGCAACAACGAAGAAGAAGAAAACGAAGCCGAGAATCAATATCAGTACGACACGATCTGGATATCCGTCATTTCCGTTTGTCAGATAGATGGCGCCATAGAGTAAGGATACCAAAGCGCCACTGAATAAAACAGTCAGAATCGCAAGATAGATTGCGCTGGCTTTCTTAGACATTTTGGCGATGGCGAACATCAGTCGAATGACGGTTTTTGTGATCATGTTATTTTCTGGCGTGCCCGAAGGGATTTGAACCCATGGCCCCAGGCTTCGGAGGCTTGTGCTCTATCCAGGCTGAGCTACGGGCACAAAGTGGCGCTCCCGAAGGGAATTGAACCCTTGGCCTACCGCTTAGGAGGCGGTCGCTCTAATCCGGGCTGAGCTACGGGAGCAATGCAATCATTATATCATTAACTTTGCTTCTTTTGATTTTTTTTGAAATCTTTGAATAGATAGTCACCTTCGGACATATGTCTTTATGGAGGCAACACTATGAAAAAGAAAAGACTTTGGATGACACTGATGACTCTTCTTCTCTGTTCCTGCTCCTATTCCAGCACTCAGATGGAGAAGAAGAATGCGGCATTGACGGAGCAGGAAGAAAAGATCTGTACCCTTGGTGTGCTTGGCACAAAACCGGAATACAAGGTCAACTATCTTCCGACAGGCTTCTATGGAAACATGGCTGAGAGAGGAGAAGTGGAGATTGGCAACAAAGCCGGTGAGGAATACGGAAAAGTTCTCCCTGACATGTACTTCTCTTCGATGGAAGAGAATACGGAAAAGAGTTTCCTTCTCTGCATCTGCTTTAAGAATGATCCCATCAAGTTTGCAGAGAACAGCGAGAATCTGATGCTTGGACTAGAGATGGGTATCGTCGATAAAGACGGAACGCTTTTGGAAAAATCGACAAGAAAGAAAGCAAGAAGGCTTTCTGACCTCTATATCGACCATGAAACTAGCGCAAGAGGAACGATATCCAATGACGTATTCCGCACTGTGGAGAGCATCTTCCACAAATCCAAGTCCATCATCATCGCCTTTAATCTGAAAAGCGGTCAGAAGATCCGTTATCTCCGTTATCTCTATGGCGACATGCCGGAGGAGATATCCAATGTCAGTCTGGTACTCTCTCAGGCGTGTGAGGATGACTTAGCTGTTATTCCATATACTGGGAACGACTGTGCAATCGGTGATTATACGGTCAACATTGGTTCCAATCCGGAATACAATCTCAATTCCCAGTATGGGAGTGTCTATTCCGTCGATTATCTCACTCGCGCCTTTTTGGCAAAAGATAGATACGATGGGACAGAAAAACATCCCGATATCATCGAGGATCCGGATGACTACTTCACTAAAGGACAGTCAGCAGCGTTAGGAACTGTCTTCACTGTCCGCTTTGGAAGCGAGGACAGCCAAGGAAACAGATCCTATATCACTTTCCATTTCGTGATTGTAGACAACAAAGGACCGACGATTGCCTATCTGAATAAGAAAGAGATTGTCACAAGCTATAAAGTGGATTTCAATTCCTCCGATTTCATCAATAAGAATTTCTGCGTTTCGGACAATTACGATGATGAGGTAGTGACACATCTATATCTCGATAATGGGGATGAACTCCCAAAAGACAAAATCGGCTACTATTCCTGTGTGGTGAAGGCAAAGGACAGTTCCGGAAACGAATCTGAACTTCCTTTTGACCTTACTCTCATCGATGACGTTCCTCCTGTGATTTCCTCTACGGTAGATGAGATGAATCTCAGTCCATTCAGCAATTACAGCCAGGAGAAGATTTTAGGCATGTTCACGGCCATAGATGACATCGATGGGAATACGGCGTTAAAAGTGGTAGAGGATACGTATACGGATAACCGAGACAAAGTCGGCGACTATATCTTTACCGTATCTTCCACTGACCGACACGGAAATCAGAGCACGAAGAGCATCAATATCCGTGTGCAGGATTCGGAAGGGCCGGTTTTCTATGCCAAGAAGAGCTTCATCACGGCAAGCAAGGACAATATTCCTACCATGGAAAACATCATCTCCTCTTTGATCCGTCAGGAAGTGATAGAGAACCGCAATTACGTGAAGTGGACAATTCTGCAAGGCGAGAATATCGACAACAGTCTTTCTTTGGGAACCCATGAGTTCTCGCTACTTTTAGAGGCCGATGACAAAGAGTGTGAAAGAGTGGATCTGACACTGAACATCGTATCGGAGACAGATATCAAGAGCATGGAAGAAAAACTCTCCTTCTTCCAGAAAATCGCCAAGTGGTTCTCGGATCTTTGGAAAAAGATTGTCGCCTTTTTCTCGAAATAGTTGAAAATCGATGGGTTTTAGGTTATGATTTTATGGCCTTGAGGCCGTGGCGGAACTGGTAGACGCGTTAGATTCAGGTTCTAATGGTTATCCGTAGGGGTTCAAGTCCCCTCGGCCTCACCATAAAAAGTGAATTGGTGCTGCAAACTGCGGCACTTTTCTTTTTCTCTTTACATTTGTCTACAATCTTTTTATCATATTCTCATGAATTGGAACGATTTCTGCGGCTTTTGGGTCAATTTAGGCAATGACATCCAAAACTGGTTCATCGGTCAGGACGACTCTGGCCTCAACCCGTTCAGCCGGCTTATCATCGCAATCTGTCTTCTCATTGTCGGAAGGCTTGTCATCAAGCTTCTCATGACGATTCTGAAGAAGATATTCGGAATCAGCAGCAAGCTCTCTGTTGATATTTCGGTCAAGACCTTCTCTCTTTCAGTCATGAATGTCCTGCTCAATATCGGCCTTGCTGTCATTGTTCTTCTTGTCCTGAAAGTAGACCTGACCTCTGTCTCTTCCATCTTGTCCGCCGGAACGGTGGCTATCGGTCTTTCCCTACAGGATTTGATTTCTGCCTTTGCATCAGGCGTTGTCCTATTGAAGACAAAGCACTTCCGTACCGGAGACTACATCTTGATCACACATAGCGTCGGTGAATGCGAAGGAACGGTTTCCTCCATCGGCTTGATTGCGACGACATTGGAAACTTATGATAATCAGCATATCGTCGTTCCGAACAATAAAGTCCTCCAGGGTGTCATCACCAACTATACCTTCAATCCGACAAGAAGAGTCGTCATCAAGGTAAAGGTTCATATCACTACCGATGTCCCTAAGGCACGAGCGATCATCATCGACTGCCTGAAAAAGGATGAACGCATTCTTGCCAATCCCTCCTTCAGCATTGTCCTATCCGATATCGATGATTTCTCCATGACGATTGCTACGAGATTCTTCGTCAAAAACAAAGACTACTGGGATGCTCTCTTCTATCAGCAAGAGCAGATAATGCTCGCTTTGAAAGATAATGGCATTCGTTTCCCAGAAAGAAAAATTGCTATTGAAAAATAAAAGGCTTCTGCCTTAAGCGCAAGCTCTTGGCAAAAGTCTTTTTTTCGTTAGAATGACAGGATGAGATTTTTTAGTCCTTCGTCAGTAAGGAGAGAATGAATTTCTTCAAACGAACGGAATTCCTTATCCTTGAGGGACAGGTAAATCTTTTTCATGATGCGGTCTTCGTCCGTTGAGTCATTGAGGTAGTCTTCTTCTTTTACACTACATTCCATATTTTCCATAAAGAAGGTGAGGACGAAGCGTCGGAAGTACGCGAGGATGGAATCCTCAATCCAATAGTCGACGGGTGTCTTTATATTCTTTTTCTTCTCTATCTCCTTGAAACGAATATAAAGAGGAAGGGCGTCCTCTGCCGCATGATAGATATCGACAAAGACATAGTCATAATCATCGGCACTTTTCATCTGGATGAAGGCGTCGCCTTTTATGATATTTATTTTCTTTGGATTCGGAAATTGAGAAAGCAGCTGCTCTTTGGTGAATAAAGAGATGACCTGAGAACTGTTTTCGACAATCGTCACCGATTCTACGTCCTCTTTCAGACTTGCCATATAGGCGTAATAGCCGAGCCCAAGTCCGAAGGTAAGCACTTTTCCTTTTGCCTTTTCAAGGCTCTTCTTCATCGTATTGATCTCATAAGGCGTGATGCTCATCCAAACGGAATTGTTCTCCGTCATGACACGATAAGGGAATTTGCTTTTGAAATATCCAATCGGGGTTAATTCAGCATAGTTTTCTCCTCTGCTTCTTGTTTGGTCATACACAAAGCATTCATAGGGAGCGTAATAGTTCTCTTCGAATGCGTATTTTCCGGATTTTATATTCTTGGATCTGACATTCTTGAGATAGGGATTGTCTAGGTATTCTTTTGCATCGAGCAATACGATTTTCCCAAAATTACAGGATTGTACGGCATCGCTGATATTCTCCTCTTCTTTCCCTAATATTGAAAGGAAAAGAGATTTCATCCCTTCCTCTTCATCCATGCCGTTAATGAGACAGGCATTCAGATCTTCCTTTGTTATCTCATCGTAATGTTCGTTGAGAAAGAGGGAATCTGCCTCGCTTGCAGAGATATTGCAATCCAATTGCTCAAAGAGACATAGTAATCGCTTCGTGTCTTGTTCATTCAGTATTAGTTTCATTCATAGCACCTCTAAAAACCATTTTATAACGAAAACAGTGGAAAAGCAAAACAAGATATCCTTTTGGAAACGCGCGAGTCGGTTGTCTATAACGCGCGTGCGCGCAAATACATTAAATATTTAAATATAAGAATCATGAAAAAAATCAAAAAAAGTGTTGACTTGCCAGATGCATAAGAGTAAAATTGAACACGCTGAATGCCATTTCAGCCCGTATTGACGTGTGAAGTTGCGGAAACGCGCGAAGCGGTTGTCGGCGTTACCGGTAATTCATACCGAACGGAAGCCCGAACATCGATCTCGGGTAAAGGAGGAAAAACAATGGCAGAAAACAAATCCATTCGTGTTCGTCTTAAGGGCTACGACCATAAAGTCCTTGACAAAGCGGTTAGCAAAATTGTAGAAGCCGCTACGAAGACTGGCGCTCAGGTTGTCGGACCTATCCCGCTTCCTACTGAGAAACAGATCTTCACAATCTTACGTTCTCCGTTTACGGACAAAGATTCTCGTGAACAGTTCGAAATCAGAACGCATAAGAGACTGATTGACATCAAGAATCCTACAAAGCAGACAATCGACATCCTCAAAGGCCTCGATATCCCTGCTGGCATTGATGTTGAAATCAAGCTTTAAAGAGAAGGAGAGACACAGTTTATGAAATCCATTATCGGAAGAAAAATCGGAATGACATCTGTCTTCGCTGAAGACGGCTCCACATATCCGGTCACTGTCGTCGAAGTACTTCCTAACGTTGTCACTCAGGTTAAGACCAAAGAGAAAGACGGTTATGAAGCTCTTCAGATCGGCTATGAAGACAAGAAAGAACATCGCGCCAACAAAGCAGAACTTGGAATTGCCAAGAAGGCAAACACCGCTCCTAAGTATTTCCACCGCGAACTGGAAGGCGATGAAATCTACGGCAAGTACAACCTTGGTGACAGCATTGACTGCTCCATCTTCAAGGCTGGAGACATGGTCGATGTAACTGGCCTTAGCAAGGGTCATGGTTACACTGGCACCATCAAGAGATATCATGGAACAATCGGTCCGAAGGGACATGGTTCCGGCTATCACAGACAGATCGGTTCTTTGGCAACAAACGGACGTTGCAACAACAGAGTCCACGCAGGCAAGAAAATGTCTGGTCAGTGGAGACCGAAAGTCAGAACAGTACTTAACTTACCTATCGTTGACGTCAATCCCGAAAACAATTGCATCCTCATCAGAGGTTCCGTCGCTGGTCCGAAGTACTCTATCATCAAGATCAAGAGCACCGTTCGCAGCGCCAAGAAGCCTTTCGAAGTTTCTAGAGTTATCGACTACACCAAGGAGACAGCTGCTGAAATCGAAAAGAAGGAAGCTGAGGCTCTTGCCGCTAAGGCAGCCGCCACTCCGACCAAGGCTCTCAACCCGATGAAGAACTCCAAGAAGATGGGCAAGTAATCGTGAAGGAGAATGAAAATGGCTAACGAAAATCTCAATAACTGGCCGGTAGTTGATTATGCCGGCAACAAAGTCGAGGAAATCACCCTTCCCGGTGACTTGTTCAACGCTGAAATCAATGAATATGCTGTTCAGAGAGCTGTCCGCGTTGATCTTTCCAACCGTAGAGTTGACACTGCTCACACTCTTACCCGTGACCTCGTCCATGGCTCTAACCGTAAACCTTGGAGACAGAAGGGCACTGGCAGAGCCAGAGCCGGCACAACCAACTCTCCTGTCTGGAGACACGGCGGTGTTGTTCATGGCCCGAACGGCGAACAGAACCACACTCTGAAGATGAACAAGAGAGAGCACTACATCGCACTTGTTTCCGCTCTTTCTGACAAAGCCAAGAGCAATGACATCATCGTTCTTGACGACAAGGGATTCGAATCCCATAAGACTAAGGACTTCGTCAAAGCCTTAAAGGCCATTGGCGCAGACGAGAAAAAGAACCTTCTTGTTCTTTCTGATCTTGACGAGAATCTTCTTCTCGCAAGTGGAAACATCCCCTCTGTCAAAGTTGTCTTTGCTGATAATGTTTCCGTCTATGACATCCTCAATGCCAAGAAGCTCATTCTTGTCAAAGGCGTCGTTCCTGCCGTCTTAGATGACGAACATGAGGAGGAAGCAAAATAATGGCTGAAGAAATCAAGAACGCAGAAACTGTCGAAGAAGAAGTTCCTGCTAAGAAAAAGGCAGTCAAGAAGACTGCTGCCAAGAAGACAACTGCTAAGAAAGCAACTGTCAAGAAGGCTAAGAAAGTCGAAGAAGCTCCGAAGGAAGAAGAAGTCGAACTTCTTTTCCACGCAGCTACAATCAAAGACTTTTCCATCATCAAGCAGATTCTTGTCACCGAAGAGACACAGAAACTCAGAGACAAAGAGAACGCTCTTGTCTTCGCCGTTGACAAGAAGGCCAGCAAACTTGAAATCAAGGCTGCTGTCCAGGCTATCTTCCAGGGTAAGGTCAAGAGTGTCAACACTATGAATGTCCTTCCTAAGACCAGAAGAGTCGGAAGATATTCTGGTAAGCTTCCCGCTTACAAGAAAGCCATCGTCAGATTTGATTCTTCCTTCGATCTTGCCAAGGTCACTGATGCCGTCGCAAGCGAAGAAAGAAAGGCCAACGCCGAATCTGATGAAAAGTAAAGAAAGAATTATAGGAGAATAACATGGCTATCAAAACTTATAACCCGCTTACCGGCGGTATGAGAAATCTCGCCACTATTTCCACCAAAGATCTCACGAAAAAGGCTCCTGAAAAATCTTTGCTCAAACCGCTTAAGAAGACTGGCGGTAGAAACAATCAGGGCTACATCACCACTCGCCATATCGGCGGTGGCAACAAGAGAATGTATCGTATCATCGACTTCAAGAGAGCCGGTGAGACTACATCTGTCGTCAAAGCGATCGAATATGATCCGAACAGAAACTGCCGTATCGCCCTTCTTATCAATTCCAATGGCAAGAAGAGATACATCATCTGCCCGAAAGGCTTGACCGTCGGAATGACTGTCACTGATGGAAAGGCAGGAGAAATCGCTGTCGGAAACTGCATGGAACTCGCTTCCATCCCTGAAGGTATCATGGTTCACAACATTGAACTTCAGCCTGGTAAGGGCGGACAGGTCTGCCGCGCTGCTGGTACAGCCGCTCAGATCTTAGGTAAGGAAGGCAAATATGCCACCTTACGTCTTGCTTCCGGCGAAGTCAGAAAAGTCCTTCTCACCTGCAGAGCCACCGTTGGCACTGTCGGAAACGAAGATTATAACCTTATCAGCAAGGGTAAGGCTGGCAGAACCAGATGGCTCGGCGAACGTCCGACTGTCCGTGGTGCTGTCATGAACCCGAACGACCACCCGCACGGCGGCGGTGAAGGTAAGAACCCTGTCGGTCACGATGCTCCTAGATCACCTTGGGGCAGAAGACTCATGGGCGTCAAGACCAGATCCAAGAAGTGCAGAAGCAACCGTTTGATCGTCAGAAGACGCAACGGCAAGTAAATCAGGAGGAGAATGACAAATGTCTAGAAGTTCTAAAAAAGGTCCGTATTGCGATCCTAAACTCCTGAAGAGAATTCAGGATCAGAACGCCTCTGGAAAGAAGGAAGTCATCAAGACTTGGTCCAGACGTTCCACAATCTTCCCGGAATTCATTGAACATACCATCTCTGTTCACAACGGAAGAGCTTTTGTCCCGGTCTATATCACAGAAGATATGGTCGGCCACAAACTTGGTGAATTCGTCTTCACTCGTACATTCACCCATCATCGTTCTGGTGATGACCAGTCTACTAAGTAAGGAGAATCAACATGGCTGATAAAGAAATCAAGAAAACCGAAGCAGCTGCTCCGGCTGAAGAAAAAAAGGTCACCGAAGCCAAGGCTAAGCTCCTTAACTACGGCGTCACACCTCGTAAGGTCAGATTGGTCATCGACCTTGTCAGAGGCAAGAATATTGCTGAAGCCTATGATATCCTTGACAACACTGCCAAGCTTTGCGCCAAAGATATCAAGAAACTTATCAAGTCTGCTGAAGCCAATGCCGTCAACAACTACGGTATGGATGCAGACACACTCTACATCGCTGAGATCACAGCTAACGATGCTATGAGATTGAAGAGAATCCTTCCCAGAGCCAAGGGTTCCGCATCCGGCCTCATCAAGAGATGGTCGCATGTCTATGTTACTCTGAAGAATAGGGAGGCTAAGTAAACCATGGGTCAGAAAGTTAATCCTAATGGATTGCGTATCGGCATCAATCGTGACTGGTCCAGTCATTGGTATGCTGACAAGAAGAATTTCGCTTCTTGCTTAGACGAAGACATCAAAATCCGTGGCTATTTGGAGCCCCTTCTCAACAAAATCGATGCTGGTCTTTCCAGAATCGACATTGAGAGAATCAAAGATAGCATCACAGTCTCTATCTTTGTCTCCCATCCTGCCATCGTCATCGGCAAGGATTCTGAACAGATCAATGCCATCAAGGCAAAGCTCGTCAAGATTCTCAAGAAAGACAGCAAGAAAATCAGCATTGCCATCGTTGAAATCAAGAATCCTGATCTCGATGCTATGTTGGTCGCCAAGGATATCGCCAAGCAGCTTCAGGAACGCGCTTCTTACAGAGTCGTTCAGAAGAAGGCTCTCCAGAGAGTCATGAGAGCTGGCGCCAAGGGCTGCAAGACCATGACCAAGGGTAGAATCGGCGGTGCTGAAATCGCTCGTTATGAAGAGTATCGCGAAGGCGTCCTCTCCCTCCATACGCTCCGTCAGCCTATCGATTATGCCTACACACCCTGCAACACCACTTATGGTGTCATCGGTGTTAAGGTCTGGATTGCTCTCCCCGATAACTATGAGGAACTCAGAAACCGTCGTCCTGACGAAGGCGGAAAGTTCGGCAATCGCGGTCGCTTCAACCGCCGTCCTAACAACGGCAACAGAGCTGCCCGTCCTGCTGTCACTCCTTCTGCCACAAAGGATGATGAGAAGAAAGGAGAATAAGCAATGTTACAGCCTAAAAGAATGAAGTGGCGCAGAAGCCACCTTATCAGACCGAAGACAGCCGCTTCCCGCGGAAACACTGTCGCTTACGGTGAATACGGCCTTGCCGCTACCGAAGGCGGATATATTTCCAACCGTCAGATTGAGGCTGCCCGTGTCGTTCTCTCCCGTTATACCAAGAAGGTCGGAAAGTCCTACATCCGTGTCTTCCCTTACCTCGGTATCACAAAGAAACCTGCTGAGGTCCGTATGGGTAACGGTAAAGGTACCGTCGAAACCTGGGATGCCGTCATCGAAAAGGGGACAGTCATGTTCGAAATCGGTGGAATCAGCGAAGCTGATGCAAAGCAGGCTTTACATCAGGCCGGTTACAAGCTCTCCGTTAAGAGCAGAGTCGTTAAGAAAGGCGAGGAAACTAAATAATGACAATTGAAGATGTTAGAAAACTGTCTGACAACGACCTCGCTATGAAGGTCTATGAACTCAAGGGTGAGTTGCTCAACCTTAGATTGCAGGCCAAAGCTGGTCAGTTGGACAATGGTGCAAAGATCACCGTCGCACGTAAGGATATCGCAAGATGCCTTACTGTCATTCAGGAACGTAAGAATGCCGCCGCAGCCACTGCTGCTGAAGGCAAGTAATCAGGAGGCACATGAAAATGGCTGAAGAATTAGATAAAAAGGTCATCGAGGCCTCTAACAAGAGACGTTTACAGGGTGTCGTCGTCTCCAACAAGATGATGAAGACCATTGTCGTCGAAACCGAAACCTACAGAGCTCATCCTGTTTACAAGAAGAGAGTTGCTGTCCGTAAGAAATACAAAGTCGACGATCGCAATTCTGTTGCTCAGGTCGGCGATGTTGTTATCTTCGAAGAATGCCGTCCGTTATCTCACGACAAGAGATTCCGTCTCGTTGAAGTCGTGAAGAAGGGAGAATAATCATGGTTCAGACTGAAACTAACCTGGTTGTTGCCGATAACTCCGGTGCCAAGAGCGTCCGTGTCTTCCATCTTGTCGGTGGATCTCATCGCCGTTCCGCTTCCGTTGGTGATGTTGTCATCTGCGCAGTCAAGGATGCCATCCCGAACGGCAAGGTCAAGAAGTCCGATGTTGTCAAGGGCGTCATCGTCCGTGTCAAGAAAGCATATCAGAGAAAAGATGGTTCCACCATCAAGTTTGATGACAATGCTGTTGTCCTCATCAACGAAGACGGATCTCCGAAAGGCACACGTGTCTTCGGACCTGTTGCCCGTGAACTTCGTGAAAAGGGCGATAAGTACATGAAGATCGTCTCTTTGGCGGTCGAGGTTCTCTAAACCAAGGAGGAAGGTAATCATGAAAATTAAAACTGGTGATACTGTCATTGTTATCTCTGGTGATGATAAAGGCAAAATCGGCAAGGTTCTCAAGGCCATGCCGAAGACTGGCAAAGTCATCGTCGAGGGTGTCAATGTTCAGAAGAAACATGTTAAGCCTACTCAGAATGAAAAGGGCTCCATCAAGGAAATCAACGCTCCTATCGATGTGAGCAATGTTGCTTTCTATGATGAGAAGGCCAAGAAGGCTACCAAAGTCGGCTACAAATTAGTCGATGATAAGAAAGTTCGCGTCGCTAAGGTCAGCGGCGAGATCATCAAGTAAGGAGAAGAAAAATGGCTGAAGAAAAGAAAAACGGTGTATCCGTAAAAAAATCTCATTCTCAGGGCAATCAAAAGGCCAAATATGTCTCCCGTCTTGAGACTAGATACAATGAAGAAATCGTTCCTGAACTCATGAAGGAATTCGGATATTCCTCCATCATGGAATGTCCGAAGGTCGTCAAGATCATCCTCAACATGCGTCTTGGTGAGGCCGGCGGCAACGAGAAGAACGTCGAAGAAGCTGTCAACGAAATGGCTACTATCTCTGGTCAGCATCCTGTTGTCACAAGAGCTAGAAAGTCCATCGCTAACTTCAAGCTTCGTGAAGGCGTCCCGGTCGGTGTCAAGGTCACCCTTCGCAGAGTCCGTATGTACGATTTCCTCGATAAGTTCATCACTATCGATCTTCCTCGTGTCCGCGACTTCCGCGGTATCAACAAGGATTCCTTCGATGGCAGAGGAAACTATTCTGTTGGTGTCAAGGAACAGTTGATCTTCCCTGAAATCCAATATGACAAAGTCAGTCGCACACAGGGTATGGACGTTGTTATCGTCACTACTGCTAAGACCGACAAAGAAGCATATGCTTTGCTCTCTAAGCTTGGCATGCCCTTCACAAAGTAATAGGAGGAAAACATCATGGCTAGAAAAGCTTTAATGATCAAATGTGCCAAGCCCAAAAAGCATCCTAAGACTCAGAACTACACCCGCTGCACCCGCTGCGGAAGAGTCCATGGCGTCCTCAGACAGTTCGGCCTCTGCCGTATCTGCTTAAGAGAGATGGCCTACAAGGGAGAAATCCCTGGCATGCACAAGGCCAGCTGGTAATGAAAGGAGAAGAGAAATATGGTCAATGATACAATCGCGGATTTACTTACCCATATCCGCAACGCTAACCTTATGAAGAATGAAACGACTTCTCTTCCGTCCTTCAAGATCGGTGTAGAAATCGTCAAAATCCTTAAAGATGAAGGCTTTATCAAGGATTATGAGATCAAGGAAGAGGAAGGCAAGCCTTACAAGACCTTGGTCATCACCTTGAAGTATGATTCTCACGATAACCGCGTTCTTAACGGCATCCAGAGAATCTCCAAACCGGGTCTTCGCATCACGGTTCCTGCTGATAAGCTCCCCAGAGTCCGCAACGGCTTAGGCATCGCTATCATCAGCACCTCTAAGGGATTGATGACAGACAAGACTGCCAGAAAACAGAACATCGGCGGCGAAGTGCTCGCCTATGTCTGGTAAGGAGGTAAACCATGTCTAGAATCGGAAGAGAACCTATCGCTATCCCGGCTGGTGTCACCATTACCGTCAAGGATAATGTTGTCACTGTCAAGGGACCTAAGGGCGAACTCACCAAGAAGTTCAACGCCCACCTCAATTTCGAAGAGAAAGATGGAAAATTCCATGTCACTCGTCCTGACGATAGCATCGTCATGAAGATGAACCATGGCACTGCCAGAGCCTTGATCAACGATATGGTCAAAGGCGTCAACGAAGGTTTCACCAAGACTCTCGAAGTCAAGGGTGTCGGCTACCGTGCTGAAATGAGAGGAACTGACCTTGTCTTACATGTTGGTCACTCTCATGAGGATGTTGTCCATCCTATCGACGGTGCTAAGATTTCTATCAATACCAAGACAATGGAAATCATTGTCGAAGGCATCGACAAGCAGATTGTCGGACAGCAGGCTGCTGTCATCCGCGATGTCCGCAAGCCGGAATGCTATCACGGAAAAGGCATTCGCTACAAAGGCGAAGTCATCACGCTCCGTCAGCCCGCTTCTGCCAAGAAGTCTGCCGCCTAATCAAGGAGGAAATGAAGAATGTATACTGCTTTCAATAAGAACAAGCAGAGACTTCATCGCCATGTCAGAATCAGAGCCAAAATCTCTGGTACTGCTGAATGCCCTAGAATCTCTGTCTATCGTTCCAACAAATTCATCTATGCTGCTCTGATCGATGATGAAACCGGCAAGACTCTCGTCTGCACCGATTCCTCTAAACTCGGATTAGATAATCCTTCTAATTGCGAGGCTGCCTCTAAGGTTGGCGAGGACTTAGCAAACAAGGCCAAAGCTCTTAACATCGCAAAAGTCGTTTTCGATCGTTCCGGCTACATCTACCATGGACAGGTCAAAGCTTTGGCTGAAGCCTGCCGCAAGGGCGGATTAGTCTTCTAAGGAGAAATAACAATGGCTGAAGAAATCCAGAATAACGTCGCTCCGGCAGAAACTGCCGAAGTCAAGGCTGAACCGGTTGCCGCCGGTGAGAAGTCTGCTGCCGCTGGCAGAGGAAACGGAAATCACCGTTTCGGCCAGGGCGGTCGCCGTTTTAACGGCCGTGGCAATGGCCGTGGAAGAAGAGTTGAAGAGAAACTCTACGAAGAAAAGGTCGTAAAAATCTCTCGCGTCTCCAAGACTGTCAAAGGTGGTAAGCGTGTTCGCTTCACCGCTCTTGTCGTTATCGGTGACGGCAAAGGCAAATATGGCTATGGCCTTGGCAAATCCAGCGAAGTACCGGATGCCATCAAGAAGGCTTTGGCCGCTGCAAAGCGCAACCTGTTCAAGATGACCATCGCCAAAGGCGATACCATCACACATGCTGTCATGGGTCACTTCGGTGCCACTCAGGTCTTCCTCAAGCCGGCTCCTGCTGGCACAGGACTTGTCGCCGGTGGTGCTGTCCGTGCTATTCTTGAACTTGCTGGTATCAAGAACGTCTATTCCAAGATCTATGGTTCGAGAACCCAGAACAATGTCGTCAAGGCAACCGTCGATGCTCTTAATCAGCTGATGACCTATGCCGATGTTCAGGCTTCCCGCTATGGTAAGGAAGTCAAGGCTGATGCCCCTAAGGCGGAAGCCAAATAAGGAGGAATGAATCATGGATTTAACTAATCTTAAGATTGCCAAAGGATCCCGTCATCTTCCGAAGAGAGTCGGTCAGGGTATCGGCTCCGGTATGGGTAAGACCTCTACCCGTGGTCAAAAAGGTCAGGGTGCCCGTCAGGGCAGAAAGGTTCCTGTCGGCTTCGAAGGCGGACAGTTACCGCTTTACCGTCGTCTTCCGAAACATGGCTTTACCAATTATGGTAGAGTAGAGTATACTATTGTGAAGCTCAGCGATCTCGAAGGTTTCGACTCCGGAATCGAAGTCAATGACACAACATTGATGCTTGCTGGCCTTATTCGCAATTTGAATAAGCCGGTCAAGATCGTTGGTGATGTCAAAGACGAGAACGGAAATGCCGTTGAGCTTACCAAGGTCCTCAACGTCAAGGTTCAGGGCTTCACCAAGAGCGCAAAGGCAGCTATTGAGAAAGTCGGCGGAACTGCTGAAGTCGTCACTCTCAAAGATGCTAGAATCGCTTTCAAGAAGTTCTGCGCTTCCGAGGAAGAAACAGAGGGTAAATAATGAAAAAGGTAGCCGCGTTTTTCCATAACAAGGATGTGTTGAATAGAATTCTCTTTACGTTGGCGATTTTCCTTGTCTTCAGAATCGGATCGGCTATCAAGGTCCCGGGTGTTCAGACAACTAGCTCTCTCTGGGATAATACAACAAACACACTTTCTCTTCTCAACATGATGGGTGGCGGTGCCTTGCAGAATTTCTCAATCTTTGCATTGGGCATCTCCCCATACATCACTTCTCAGATCATCATTCAGCTTCTCTCGATGGATGTTCTTCCATCCTTGACACAGATGACAAAGGAAGGCGAATCCGGTCGTAAAAGACTGGATGTCGTCACCAGAGTCCTCTCTGTTGTCTTGGGAGCTGTTCAGGCTTATGGTATCACTGTCGCCTTGCAGAATAATTCTCAGGCAATCACGCTGACAGATTCGTCGGCTTGGGGTTACACGAAGATCATTATCTTCATGGTGGCAGGTTCCATGGTCCTCACTTGGTTAGGTGACCAGATCACAGACAAAGGTATCGGAAACGGTATCTCTATGCTGATCTTCGCTGGTATCATCTCCAGTCTTCCTAATCAAATCACTGGTGCGTTTGAAACCTATTTGTCTAGTTCCAAGGTCGATAAGGGCGATGCCACTCTGATCCTTCAGGGATCGGTTCAGTTGGCTGTCTACCTTCTCGCTTTGGTGCTCATTGTTGTCTTCGTTACATTCATCGAAAAGTCGGTTCGCAAACTCCCCGTATCCCATTCGAATACGTCTCAGTCCAACGAACTCTCTTCTCAGCAGGCTTCCTTCCTTCCTATCAAAGTGAACGCTTCTTCCGTTATGCCGGTCATCTTCGCCAGCTCTATCATGGTGGCACCGAGTATCATCATCTCCTTGTTCTCCAATGGTAATCCGCCGGCTTGGGCCGAAAAGATCGAAGAAGTCTTCAATTATCAGTCTATGACACAGATGACGGATAGTTTCTCCTTCCCGTGGGGTACTATCATCTACGCAATTCTCATCATCGCATTCTCCTTCTTCTATGCGCAGTTGGAAATCAATCCGGAGAGAATCGCTGAAAACTTCCAGACTTCTGGTACCTATATCACTGGTATCAAACCTGGAACTGAGACAGAGCGCTATATCTCTAAGATCCTCAATCGTATGACATTCATCGGTTCCATGGCTCTTACCGTTATCGCTTTGGTCCCTGTCATCCTCTCTCTTACGGGCGCTGTTCCTTCTTCCTTATCGTTAGGCGGAACAGGACTTATCATCGTTGTCGGTGTTGCCTTGGAAGTCTACAATCAGATCAATGGTATCCTTGCTGGTCACGGATATGCAGAAAGTGAACTGTAATTATGAACAACAAAAAGAATCTTGGTCTTAATATCATTCTGATGGGTCCCCCTGCCGCTGGCAAGGGAACTCAGTCAGAGTTGATTGCAAAGACATACAAAATCCCTCACATCTCTACTGGCGATATGTTCCGCGCCGCAATTACGAATAAGACTCCATTAGGCCTCAAAGCCAGTGAATACATCAACAAGGGACTTCTTGTTCCGGATGAGGTAACCATTGGATTAGTGGAGGAGAGACTTGCTCAGGATGACTGCAAAGAAGGCTTCCTTCTCGACGGATTCCCGAGAACGGTCTATCAGGCTGAGGCTTTAGATAAACTGTTGATGAATTCTGGCAGAAGCCTTAGCTCTGTCATCCTGCTTACTGCGGATGAGGATGTGCTCACTGCCCGTATCACCAACCGCCGCGTCTGCCCGAACTGTGGCGCAAGCTACAACGTCGAAACGAAGAAACCGGCCAAGGACGGAGTCTGTGATTCCTGCTCCCATGACCTGATTCAGAGAAAAGACGATACAGCAGAAGCCTTCAAGGTCAGGCTCGACGCATACAGCAAACAGACTTATCCTCTTGCTGACTACTATAGAGGGAAGGGTCTGCTCAAAGAAGTGAATGCCCTTCAGGACATCGATGCTGTATTCCAAGATGTTCAGAAAATTCTTGATGAGGTAAATGAATGAAGATCACCATCCGTAGTCCTAGAGAACAGGAGATGATGATTCAGGCTGGCAACAAGCTCGGAGAAATCTTCGACAAGCTGCTTCCTGAGATTCGTCCTGGCCGTTCTACCTGGGAGATTGACAAACTCGCTGAACGATTCATCCGTGAATCCGGAGGCGTGCCCAACTTCTCACTCGAGGACGGTTACCACAATGCCGTCTGCGCTTCCGTCAACAGCGTTCTGATTCACGGCATTCCATCCAAGAATGTAATTCTGAAAGAAGGCGATATCCTCTCCATTGATATGGGAAACAAAGATGCTTCCGGTTACAATGGAGATGCCTGTCGTACCTTCGCCGTTGGAAATATCTCCGATGAAGCGAGTAAGCTCATCCGTTGCACCGAAGAGTGTTTCTACGCCGCCTATCAGGTATGTTATCCTGGACACCATCTGTACGAAATCAGTATGGCAATCCAGAAAACCGCCGATAAATATGGCTTCTCCCTGATCAAAGATTATGGAGGCCACGGAATCGGCACAGAGATGCATGAAGATCCGTTCATTCCGAACTTCTACAGTCCGGAACTCGGTCTTGGCCCGTTCTTAAGAGCGGGTATGTGTCTCGCAATTGAGCCCATGGTCATGTCTGGTACATGTGAATACATTACCGAAAAGGATGGCTGGGGCATAGTTTCAGCCGATGGAAAACTGACCGCCCATTATGAGAATGACGTTGTCATCACAGAAAATGGTCCGATCATCACCTCGGTTGACTCCAATGTAAAACGACATCTAAAGGAGTTGGGGTTAAAAGCATGAGCAGAGAAGATTTCATTAAGATGGAAGGGACAGTTCTCGATTCCCTCCCCGCCGAGAAGTATTCGGTAAAACTCGACGGTGGTGCAGTGATAAGAGCCAGGATTTCTGGCAAAATGCGTATGAACAAAATCAGGATTTTGCCCGGAGACCATGTCACTGTGGAAATCTCCCCGTATGATGTCACCAATGGCTGCATTGTTTACCGATATAAGTAAAGAAAAAGGAGAATACTAACCATGAAAGTTAGAGCTTCAGTCAAACCGATCTGCGATAAATGCAGAGTCATTAAGCGTAAGGGACGTGTTATGGTCATCTGCTCCAATCCAAAGCATAAGCAGAGACAAGGCTAAAGAAAGGATTTAGGGAATTATGGCTAGAATCGCTGGCGTTGATATTCCGAATGACAAGCAGTTGGTTTATTCCCTCCGTTATATCTACGGAATCGGACTCACCACTGCCAAGAAGATTTGTGTCGATGCGAAAGTTGATGGCACCAAGAGAGTCAAGGATTGCTCTGAGGAAGAACTCACTGCTGTCCGTAACGAGGTTGCCAAATATGTCGTAGAAGGTGATCTTAGAAGACAGGTTGCTCTCGATATCAAGAGATTGCAGGATATCGGTACATACCGTGGTCAGAGACATAAGAGAAATCTTCCTTGCCGTGGTCAGAGAGACAAGACCAATGCACGTACATGCAAAGGTCCGAGAAAGACCGTCGCCAACCACAAGAAGGCTACGATGTAATCTGGGAGGATAAAGTAAAATGGCTGATAAAAAGAAAACAACTATCCGTAAGAAGAAGGCAAAGCTTACCTTTACAAAAGGTGTCGCTCACATCCACGCTTCTTACTCTAACACTATCGTCTCCATCTCTGATGAGACGGGTAAGGTCATCGCTTGGGCCTCTGCTGGCACTTCCGGTTATTCCGGTGCCAGAAAGTCCACTCCGTTTGCCGCTCAGGTTGCTGCTGCCAATGTTGCAAAATCCTGTGTTGACAGAGGACTGAAATCTGTTGATGTTGAAATCAAGGGTCCTGGTCCGGGCCGTGAAACCGCAGTCAGAGCTTTGGAAGCTGCTGGACTCAAGGTTCTCTCTATCGCTGATGTAACACCGATTCCTCATAATGGCTGCCGTCCGGCCAAGAGACCTCGTGGCTAAAATCAGACGAATAAAGGAGAACTTGGAATGAAAGAATTCGAACAGCCGAAATTTGACATCAGCAAGTCTGATGTATCTGAAAATACTGGTCGTTTCACCATTGCTCCTCTTGAAAAAGGATTTGGTGTCACTATTGGCAATGCGATGAGAAGAGTTCTTCTCTCTTCCCTTCCTGGCCTTGCCGTCTACTCTGTCGAAGTCGAAGGTGCCCGTCATGAGTACACTCCTTTGGAAGGCGTAGTCGAAGATTTGACCCAAATCATTCTTAACATCAAGAATCTTGTTTTGAAAGATATCTCCGATGATGAGGATGTTGACTACAAGCTTATGCTTGAAGTCAGCGCAAAAGATGAAAACAAAGAAGGAAAAGTCGTCAAGGCTGGCGATATCGTCTGTCCTGGCAACGTTTCCGTCGTGAACCCTGATATGGTCATCTGCCACCTTGCTGCTGGCGGACATATCAAGGCTATCTTCTATGCTCGTAAGGGCCGTGGATTCGTCACTGCTGAAGACAACAAGAGCTCTTCTTGGGCCATCGGCAGAATCGCTGTCGATTCGAATTTCTCCCCTATCGAGAAAGTCGATATCGAAGTCGAACCTTTCCGTGTCGGTCATGATGCAAGCTATGAGAAGCTTGTCATTCATGTAGATACGGATGGCAGCATGGATGCCGTCAATGCTGTTGCGCTCGCTGCCAAGATTTTGGATGAACACTTCAAAGTCTTCGAAGACCTTAACGATGCCGTTAAGTCCGCTGCTGTCATGTCTGTCAGCACCGAGAAGACAGAGAACAAGTTCAACTCGATGATGCTCGAAGATCTCGATCTCAGCGTTCGTTCTTACAACTGTCTGAAGAGAAACGGCATCAAGACTGTTCAGGATCTCTGCAACATGAGGGAATCTGAATTGATGACGGTCAGAAACTTAGGAAAGAAGTCCTACAAGGAAATTCTTGATAAGCTTGCTACCTTCAATCTCTCCCTTCAGCGCGACGACAATACCAAGAAGTAAAGTGAGGTAAAACTACTATGGGTACTATTGGAAGAAGAAATGTACACGGCAAAGGCGGTGTCCGCTTTAAGGCCGGTTATACTTCCGACAAAAGAAAGAATATGTTGAGAAATGTTGTTTCTCAGCTTATTATTTCCGGAAGTGTCGAAGTCACTGTGACCACTGCAAAGCGCGCTCAGCAGGAAGCTGAAAGACTTGTCACCTATGCAAAACAGGGTGATTTGGCTGCCAGAAGACTTGCTGCCGCTTTCGTTCGTGAACAGGGCTTCATCGATCCTAAGACTGGAAAGAATGCTCTCCAGAAGCTCTTCGATGTCTATGGACCGAAGTATAAGGACAGAAATGGTGGATACACCAGAGTCATCAAGACTTTCAACCGTCGTGGTGACAATGCTCCGATGGCAATTCTTGCCTTCGTTGATTAATCCTGAATGCGAGGGGGAGGCTGATACCTCCCCTTTTCTATGTACAAAAAAACCTAAGACAAACGCTTAGGCTATTGCGATATATAAGATGGTGCCGCCAAGAAGAATCGAACTTCCGACCTACTGATTACGAATCAGTTGCTCTACCGACTGAGCTATAGCGGCAGCAATATATATTTTATGAAAATACGAGCGTATTTACAATAGAAAGTTCATCGGATTGTTACGCCTTTCTTCTATTTTTTGCTCTGCTTTTCTTTTATAATATTAGAGAGGTTCATTATGTCTGAAAAAAGCCGAGTCATACTATATGCGGATCTGAGAAAGAAGATCTCAGATATCGATGCCTATTCCTTTGAAAAGAAAACGATATCCTCTCTTCAGGATGAGGGGAAAATTCTCGATGAGAAGGAGACAGGTTCCACGGATCAGAACACCGGTTCTGGAATCACGCGCAATACTTTTTCCATGTCCATCGATGAACTGATCAAGGAACATGACCTTCACGATTCTAAGTCGCAGAAGAAAGAGGTTCAGGCTCGCTATAACCAGGCTAGAAAAGCAAATCGCGGAAAGAGAAAGATTCCTCTATCCACCATTATCATGTGGTCCTGTGTCTCAGCTGTTCTTGCCGTGTTTCTTATTTTGCTCATACTTATGTTAACGGAGGTGATTTGATGCCATATTATTCCATTGCTATCGATGGCCCTGCGGCCAGCGGAAAGTCTACTGCCGCTAAAGCAGTCAGCAAAGCCTTAGGGTTTTTATATGTCGATACCGGTGCGATGTACCGCGCCTTTACGCTATATATGATGGAAAACCATCTCGATACGAAAAGCGAAGAAGATGCAAAGACGCTTCTTCCCTCCCTTTCTCTTAGAGAAGATAGGGAAGGACGTATCTTCCTTAATGGCAGAGATGTCACAAAGCGCGTCAGAGAAGAGGATGTCACCGCTTTGGTCTCTTATGCCTGCGCCCATAAATGCGTGCGCGAGAGACTGGTTGAAATTCAGCAGGAGATGGCAAAGAACGAGTCCGTCGTCATGGATGGAAGAGATATCGGAACGGTTGTCCTTCCGAATGCAACGCTAAAAGTCTATCAGGTCGCTTCGGTGGCTTCCCGTGCTGAAAGACGCTACAAGGAAGAGATTTCCCGTAACAGAGACGTCTCTTTGGAAGAGATACAGAAAGATATTGAAAGAAGAGACTATATCGACAGTCACCGCGAAAACTCGCCTTTACGGCCTGCGGATGACGCTGTCTTCCTCGATACATCGGACTTGACGATTCAGGAAGAGATCGATGCTATCATCTCCCTCTTCAGAAAGAAGGTAAGTGAAAATGAATAAAGTATATGGTACCGTCGCCCTCATCGGTTCTCCCTCCAGCGGAAAATCAACCCTTTTCAATCGACTCAGCGATTCGAGAAAAGAGATCACCGGCCGACAGTTTGGAATCACACGTGACAGAAATTACGGAAAAGGCCATTGGCTCGATAAGGAGTTCACTTTGATCGATACTGGCGGCATCACTGATGAAAAGATTCCTTTCCAGAAGGAAGTTCAGAATCAGGTTGAACTCGGCTGTCAGGAAGCGGATGTCATTCTCTTTGTCGTCGACGGAAGACTCGGATTGTCCAACAATGACCTCTTTGTTGCTAAGAAGCTTCTTCCTTATAAGAAGAAGGTTTTATTGGTCGTGAATAAGATCGACGATTCCACCATGATAGGAAACACCTATGAGTTTTACTCTTTAGGCTTTGGCGAACCCTATCCGATTTCTGCCGAGCATGGATTAGGGCTTGGAGATATGCTGGATGTTGTCATATCGCGCCTTCCTGAAGTTCAGGAGAATCCTTATGAAGGTCGTCTTACCTTCGCTATGTTAGGTAGACCGAACGTCGGAAAATCCTCTCTTGCCAATAAGATCTTAGGATATGACCGTGTCATTGTCTCTCCGTTATCCGGAACGACAAGAGACAGCGTCGATATCGCTTTTGAAAGAGATGGCAAGCAATATGTCATGATCGATACCGCCGGCATCAAAAGGCCTGGAAAGGTTGAAGAGGACTTGGATAAGTTCGCCCTTGTCCGCTCCGCGGATGCCGCAAAAAGAGCGGATATCATCCTTCTATTAATCGATGCGAGCGAAGGCTTGGTCGCACAGGATGTTCACGTCTCATCCTATGCCGTTGAAAACGATAAGCCGGTCATCATCGTTGTCAACAAATGGGATCTTCATTCCCATGGACAGATGGATCAGAAGAACTTTGAGAAGGAACTGAAAGCCTACTTCAAGTTCTTGGATTATGCTCCGGTTGTCTTCATCTCCGCACTTACGGGAAGCAACATCCAGAGAATCTTCCAAACGCTGGATGAGGTCGATCAGACCATCCATAAGACCGTTCCTTCTTCCATGCTCAACTCCGTCATCCTGAAAGCTCAGATGGATAACGAGGCACCGAACTTCAACGGTGGCCGTCTTAAGATCAACTATGCCACGCAGACAAAGGATGTCCCTCCGACCTTCGTTGTCTTCTGCAACAATCCGAATTATTTCCACTTCTCCTATCGCCGTTACTTGGAGAACGTCATCCGCGAGCAGTTCGGTTTCTCCAACTGCCCCATCAAGCTTCTCGTCCGCGGAAAACGAGAAGGAATTCCTGGTCAGGACTAAAATTATGCCTCAGCATGCTGAGGCATTTTTGATGAGGCACAACTATACTTTCCGACTTGAAGTTGTTCCCTGCCAATCAGGTGAGAAAATAAACAAAAATAGGTTCCTTACGGAACCTATATATTTGCATGATGGTGGAGCTGACGAGGATCGGACTCGCGACCTCCTGCTTGCAAAGCAGGCGCTCTCCCAATTGAGCTACAGCCCCAAAACGCTATATGATTATAGTAATCTTGGAGCCGAAAATCAATCTTTTTTTGATAAACAGGCAATATTATGTCTGCTTTTCCTTTTCATTTGTCAGTCCGTGTCCTTTACTTGGACTTTTACAAACTCTTCTACAATGTTTTCTTTGGATGGTATTTCAAAACGAAGGTAGTTTTCTGAGTATCCTTCATAAAGACCATCTTTGTTTCTGCTTTCGACTAAGACGGTGACTTCCTTCTTTTTGAGCTGTTTACGGAATGCCTTATCATTCTTATCGGATAATTCAATCAGCTTCTTCACGCGGTCCATACGCGTTCTGACTGGTACACTGTCAGAAAGCCTGCTTGCCATCGTGAACGGCCTTTCACTGTAAGGAAAGGCATGAATCCGCATGAAACCAACCTCTTCAATGAAGTGATACGTGTCCATGAAGTCTTCTTCTGTTTCACCTGGGAAACCAGTGATGACGTCCGTGGATAATGCGACATCCTCAATTTCGGATTTGATCTTGTCAGTCAGATTCCTGAAGTCTTCCAAGGAATACTTTCTGTTCATCCTCTTTAGGATCTTGGCACTTCCCGACTGTAGAGGAAGATGGAAATGTGGGCAGAGAACGTTTCGGTTCTCTTTGAATAGTTTTATGTATTCGTCATCGACCTGACTGGCCTCAATGGAGGAGACACGGATTCGATAAGGTGTATCTATTAGGTGAAGCATATCTTTCAAAAGAGCGGTCAGATTGTAATCCGGGTTATCAGGATCGTGATAGGAACCAGTATCGATTCCACCGATGATAAGTTCCTTTACGCCATGAGCAAGAATATCCTTTGCTTCCTTTAGGATGGAATCCTTCTTACGGCTCCTGGAGTTTCCACGGGTAAAAGGAACGACACAGTATGAGCAGAAGTTGTTGCAGCCATCCTGCACTTTGATATAGCCTCTTACGTTCTTCTCTCCTTCCTCGGTCGGAGTGTCTTCATAGTGGAAGTGCCTAGAATCCTCATCGACGTGATCCTTATTTCCGTCGTCTAACAGGCACTCGATCTTGGATTTGTTAGAATTGCCGATGACACATTTGACAGTAGGAATGTCGAGGAATCTCTCCTTGTGGATCTGAGACGAGCATCCCATGACATAGAGAGGCTTAGTCGGGAATCTTCTTGCGATGCTTCTTGCTTTCTGCAAGTCCTTCTTCTCCGCCTCATTGGTGACAGCGCAGGTGTTCAGGAAGAAGATATCCGCTTCCTCCTCTTTCTTTGCTTCGGTGTGCCCTTCTTTGATCAGTCTTTCTTTCAAAGACTGGGATTCATAGGAATTCACTTTGCATCCTAGGGTTATGATTCTGAATTTCATTTCTTTCTGTCCTTTCTTTCTCGTTTGCACTCGTATCTCAGCAAGTCATTCTTCAGCTGAGAAGAGATCAGATTCTCTCTTTCCAAGTGCTCGATAAAGGAGATACGGTCCATGTCGTAATAGTCTTTTACAATGATGGACAATCTATCACATAGGTTGGATTTGTCTTTTCTTTTCATCTTCTCGTCAAAGAGCGGAATCTCGGCCTCCAGTCCGCCGTTATCGTTGATGATATAGATGGTCTCCATTGCCTCGTGATAGCAGGCAAAGGATTCGCTCTCGTATCGCTTCAGGCGTAGCAGATGACAGAAACTGAAGAAGAGCTCTGGGCCATAGACGATGAACGGGTCGATGAGAGATGCTTTCTCGTCATTCAGAAGCGTTTCATAAGGGAAATGGGAAAAGACATCTGGACGAGAGAAATAGCGGGAATTGATGGATCTGGAATAGGTCGGGATGAAGATTGGATTCTCTTTGTCTTCAATCTGAGGAAGGACAGAGAGAAAAGCATGGTATTCATCGATATCGATGTTTCCGGAATGCTTCACAAGATAATCATTGATGACTTTCCTGTTGTTGAGACCTAGAAGGATGATGTCGGCCTTCAGGAGATGAAAAAAGTCGCTCTCTTGACGGTATTCCCGAGTCACAGGAGAGAAAGAGGAGAGATGGCTCTGAAAGTAGTTCTCTTCTTCAGTTTTGGCATAACTTTTTGGATTTTTCCAGCGAAGGTACTCTAATAATGTTTTTTTCATAGTCATAGTATTTTAAGTCATTTCAGAAAGAGAAAAAAGAAAAACAGGAGCAAAAGCCACCGAAAAATAAAAAAACCCGGAAACCCGAGTTGATTTATCCGATGGAGCAAGCGACGGGAATCGAACCCGCGTGTCGACCTTGGCAAGGTCGCGTTCTACCATTGAACTACGCCTGCAATTGAATGGCGGATCCTACGGGATTCGAACCCGTGATCTTCTCCGTGACAGGGAGACGTGATAGGCCTCTACACTAAGGATCCACACAACGCTTTTTTCAAGCGCTTAATAATTATCTCAATAATCATGAAAAAATGCAAGACTTTTTTCTTATTTTTCCGATAAAATTTTAGGCGGTATATAATCTCAACAGTTTTTTATATTGGTAGCCCTTTCATCTCTGAAAAACATTTTTTCTTTTCAAAAGATAATGTAAAATAAAAATGGATATTTGTCCGGAGGCAAAGTATGGAAAAATTGATTCTATCCGAAGATGAAATTGTTCGTGTCTGTTCTCGTCTCGCAAAGGAAATCGATGCGAAGCTGGATGAAAACAACAATGGTGTTCCTGTACTGGTCGGCATTATGAACGGCGCTCTTCCCTTCTTATATGAATTGGTCAAGCATGTCAAGCATCCGATTGAGATCGACACCTTGAAGGCTTCCTCTTATTCTGGAACGGAAACGACCGGCAAAGTCAACATCACAAAAGAACCGGATATCAATCTGGAAGGAAGGGATGTCGTCCTTGTTGAGGACATCATCGACAGCGGTATTACGATGCATTACCTCCGCAATTACGTCAAGGAAAGATACAAACCGAAGAATCTCTATGTCTGTGTTCTCGTCAAGAGAGAGTCTGAAAAGGTCCAGTACGATGAACTGGCTGATTTCACAGGGCTTTCCACAGATGAACAGAGATATATCGTTGGATTCGGATTCGATTATTACGGCTTATGGAGGAATGAACCTTATGTCTTCGTTCCGTCTAAGAAGGATATCGAGGAATGGGATAAGATCATCGATTCCGATAAAGCCTCTCACTCTGACTTAAGAAAGAAATAAAGAATAAAAACTAAGAAAGAATAAAAGCCGCCTGAATGTATCAGGCGGCTTTTCGTTTTGTCTTTTACTGAGCGTCAGTGAAATCAAGGTCGTATCCGAGGAATCGGTATCCTTTAGTCTTATAATCTTTAAGCGTTTCGTTCATCGTATAGAGAAATGCTTCTCTGTCTTTCGCTTCTTTCTCTTTGTAGGAAGAAGAGAGAATCTGCCATTCCTTGATCATCTTTACTTCAGTATCCTCGGAGGAGGAATAATAGAGATAGAGATGCAATTGATAACAGTGGAAGTTCTCCTGATCGATGGCTTTGTCGAGTTCTTCCTTGCTTCCTCTGTAATCGTTATAGGGCATCCACTGCATTGCGACATCCAAGGTGAGATACCCTTTGTACTTGTCACTAAGAAAAGGATGATCGTTTCGGTAAGTCATCGCAAAGATTTCAGGATAGAGGTCGTTGCTTTGGAAGATCTTTTCATCAAAAGCAGAGAGGAAGAGAGAAAAGAGTTCTTCATCATTCTCCTTGCCTTTGAGAAGATTCTCCATGTAGGCCAGGGAATCTTTTTCTTTTATCATAAGAGTCCTTTTTCCATCAAGAGAGGACGAAGTTCATCGCTCTTTGCAAAGTTCTTTTCTTCTCTTGCCTTATTGTACTCGTTAAGCAACGAGATGTCTTCCTCAGAAAGAGGAGTGAATTCATAGGATAGACCAAGGATTGATGTAAACTTCATCAAGGTAGCATAGCAATCCGCAAGGTGAGATAAGTCAGCATCCTTCTTCATCATCAGTGTATTGACTTCCTTGATGAGGGAATCATAGACTGTCATCGCATTGGCGACATTGAGATCGTCGGATAAGGCATCCATGAAGGAATCGTATTTGTCAGTCAGGATGACACCATTTCCGATATGATGCAAAGAGAGCAGATTAAACGCTTTTCTCAAGGAGGAGGAGTAACGGTTGTTGAGCTTGTCAAAAGCGTTGAGATTCTCTTCGGTATAGTTGACCGGTGCACGATAGTGTGTCGTTTGGAAGAAGAGACGGATTGCGTTTCCGCTGTGTCTTGTCAAGACATCCTTAGCCAGAATGGAGTTGCCTAAGGACTTGCTCATCTTGACGCCGTTGGTGAGAAGGAATCCCACATGCATCCAGTAATTGGCAAGACGGGTATGATTCAAAGCCTCCGACTGAGCAATCTCATTCTCATGGTGGGGGAACTTCAGATCAAAGCCACCGCCATGGATGTCGATCAAAGGCTTGTGGAAGACAGAATTTACCATGACGACACATTCGGTGTGCCAGCCAGGTCTTCCTGTGCCGATTTCCGTATCAAACTTGATTCCGTCATCATCCGTCAGTTTCCAGAGAGCGAAATCGAGCGGATTCTCTTTCTTGTCAGAGACATCGATTCTGCTTCCGGAGACAAGATCGGAGATCTTCTGTTTGGATAATGATCCATAACTAGGAACCGTATTCACGCGGAAATAGATATCCTCACCGCTTTGATAGGCGGAACCGTTGTCTTCCAACTGATGGATGAACGAAGCCATCTTGTTGATGTATTCGCTTGCCTTGGGATGGTCGTAGAGAGGAAGGATGTTCAGTTTGTTGAGACAGTCCTCATAGGCCTTGATGTAGAACTGAGAGAGGTCTTTCTCGGATTTGTTCTCTTTCTTGGCCTCCTTGATGATCTTGTCATCGATATCGGTGTAGTTGCTGACGCATTTGACCTGATATCCGCATTCAGTCAGAACACGTGTGAGCAAGTCGAACGTGACAGTCGGACGGAAGTTTCCTAAATGGACATAGTTATAGACGGTCGGACCGCAGTAATAGATATCCACTTCCTTCTCACTGAGCGGAACAAATTCTCTTACTTTTCCTTCATACGTATCAAATAGTGAAATCTTTCTTTTCATGATGGCCCCCTATTTTCCTAGATTGCGTTCCATATTCTGTAGCCTATATAGATTATAGTACAAACCATGGTTCTGTAATAGTTGCTGATGGTTTCCTCTTTCCTTGATGACACCCTTGTCGACGACGAAGATCATGTCGCAGTTCTTGATGGTGGAAAGCCGATGGGCGACGATGAGCATCGTACCGATCTTCATCATCTTCTCCAAAGAGGTCTGAATGATATTTTCCGTTTCTGTGTCGATATTGGCAGTCGCCTCATCTAATAGCATCATGCTAGGAGAATAGACAAGAGTCCTCGCAAAGGAGATCAACTGCCTTTCACCGGCTGAGAAGTTTGCGCCGCGTTCTGAGACCTTGGTCTCATACCCTTGCGGAAGTTTCCTGATGAAGGGGTCGCAACCGACATACTTACAGGCGGAATAGATTTCATCATCTGTGACATTTTTGTTTCCTAAGGAAATATTGTCTTTGATATTTCCTGAGAAGATGAAGACATCCTGAAGCATCATACCGATATTCTTTCTCAGACACTCGATCGAATATTGCTCAATGGGGATGTCATCGATTAAGATTTCGCCCTTGCTGACGTTGTAGGTCCTGGATATCAGTGAGATGATGGTCGATTTTCCTGCTCCTGTCGCACCGACGAAGGCGGCTGTTTTGCCAGGCTCTACAACAAAGGAGACATCCTTTAAGACATAGTCCTCTTTCTCATAGGCGAAGTAGACATGCCGGAATTCGATTTTTCCCTTGAAGGAATCGACATGGATCAAGTCATCCTCTTCCTGAACCTCTTCCTTCTCGTTCAAGACGACAAGGATACGCTCCGCACTGGAGATGGTCTGCTGAAGCATATTCATCAATTGGGTGATAGTCTGAATCGGCTGGAAGAACTGGCTGGAATAGGAGTAGAGCATCTGGAAGGTGCCGAGTGTGATTCCGGTCACTCCTTCATCTCTGGAGATGTTCGGAATGCAGAAGCTGAAGACGATGACGACACAGCTGATCTGCAGCAGATACATGAATGGATAATAGAAGGCGAAGAGATTCTGAGATTTGACGAAGGTGGAACGGATGTTCTCATTCTTCCTTCTGAACTCTTTTTGTTTTTTGTTTTCTCTGTTGTAGGTCTTTGTGACTTTGACTCCCTGGAAGGATTCGCTTAAGAAGGAGTTCATTTCACTTATCGCTTTCTTTTCACCGCGGTAATAGGTTCTCGATTTCTTGCGGAAGAAGTAGGAGATGATAAAGACAATAGGAATGTAGGCGATGAAGATGAATCCGTAGAAATGCGTTACGACAAAGGTCGTGACGATGATGATGACTAAAGATAGCAAGGCGCGGAGGAACTGGGGAAGGATATCGGAGAACAGAGAGGAGATGTTCTGCGTATCGTTGGTTATACGGGTGACATAAGATCCGATTTTCAGTTTTCTTAAGTCGGATAGAGATAAGGAGAGGACATGGCTGAAGAGATCATCTCTCATGTTCTTGACGACTTTCTGACCGATCTTTTTTAAGGCTAAGTTGACATAATAGCCGCCGAAGGATCCAAGGATCCAAAGGCTGACATCCAGCATGATGATGCTAGAGACGGTCAGCATGGGATCTTTTGAAAGGGTGTCTAGATGATCGAGGACATCCATCATGTATTTGACAATCAATGGGTCGAGAGAGAATGCGACATTGACAAAGATGTCTAACACAATGACGCCGATAAACCACTTGCGGTATGGCTTGATGTAACGGAGAAGCCCTTTGAGGATTTTGGTGTCTTTCAAGGAATACTGCTTTGTTTCTAATGTTTCTTCCATTTACTTGACCTCCTTTTCCAATTTCTGAAGCTCGCACAAGTCATGGTAGAGTCGGCACGACGAATAGAGATCATCATGCTTTCCCATACCGACAAGATTTCCCTGATCCAAGACTAGGATCAAGTCAGCGTCTTCGATAGCAGAGATGCGGTGTGCGATGATGAAGGTAGTAAGTTTCACTTCTCTGTTTCTGATATGCTGAAGGATTGCTTTCTCCGTATCGGCATCGACAGCAGAAAGCGAGTCATCCAAAAGAAGCATCTCTGGATCCTTATAGATGGCACGTGCAATCGAGACACGCTGTCTCTGTCCGCCCGAGAGAGTGGCCCCCTTTTCCCCGACAATGGTATCATAACCGTTTACAAAGGAGATGATGTCATCGTGGACATTGGCAAACTTGGCGCTCTTTTCAATCTTGTCCATATCATAGACATCGAGTTCTTCTTCGCTGAATGCGATGTTCTCTTTGATGGTTCCGCTGAAAAGGAATCCTTCCTGAAGGACATATCCCGTATGCTCTCTTAAGTCACATTTGTTCCAGTCGTTGATGTCGACGCCATCGATATAAAGCATATCGCGGGGGAGGTTGTAGAGTTTTGGAAGCAGGTTCACCAAGGTAGATTTTCCGCTTCCTGTCCTTCCGATGATGCCAACGGTCATGCCGGGAGTGACATGGAAGGAGATATCATTCAGAGAGGGGCACTGTCCATCTGGATAGGTGAAGGTGAGATGGTTGAAACGGATATCTCCTTTCAAAGTATCGCGCCTTACTTTATCGTTATCCTGAATGTCAGGCTGGCTTTCCAGGATTTCCGCAATACGTTTTCTGGAGCCGTTTCCTCTTGAGACTAAATCGATCAATAATCCGCCAGCGATCATCGGCCAGATCAAGGAATCGTAATATCCGACAAAGGTTGTCAGTTTTCCGATATCGGTGACCTGCCCGGCAAAAGGAACGCTGTTATCGATGATGCTGATTGCACCTAAGAAGTAGAGCAAAAGGAAAGTGACAGAGAGGACAAGGTTGATGAATAAGTCAATTAGGGAAGAATATCGCAAGTAATCAATACTGGTCTTTTCAGCATCGGATGAAAGACTTTTGAATGATTCAATTCTCGATTGCTCTTTCAAAAATGCCTTGACGACAGAGAAGCCTTGCAGATTCTCTTCCGTGAAATCAGAGAGGTTTTCAAAGGAGTCGCTGGAGATCTGATACTTCTTGGATTCAACTTTACCGATGAAGCCACCTAGTATAATGAATAGGAGAAGCGGAATCGCTGTGTAGAGAGCTAACTGATAGGAGAGGATTGCCATGAAGGTAAAGGAGAGGGTGCCTAAGACGGTCAAATCCGTTACCCAGATCAGAGCTTCGGAGAAGCACTGCTTGATCGTAGCCAAATCATTGGTGAAGAAGGAGAGAAGGCCACCGACTTTCTTCTGATTGTAATAGCCTAATGAGAGCGTCTGAATGTGTAGGAACATCTCATCTCTTAAGTCTCTTTCGATTTGGCTTCCAATCTGAGCGGAGAAGAATCGCCAGCCCATTCTTCCGAAGAAGATGAGGAAACCAATCAAGGCGATCGTAATCAAAGTGATGAAGAAATCGGTATGGTAAAAGGGAAGAGATGAGGACTGAGACACCGTAAAGCCACCGTTAAATCCGAAGAAAGGACGGAGATAGGAAAACTGATACTCTTTTTCTATAACAGCATCATTGGAATAGGCGGAGATGACATTACCGATAATCAAAGGTATCATCAGCTGTATGACGTCGACAAAGGCGTCAGAGAGAAAGACACCGAGGAAAAGATACCAATACTTTTTGTAATACTGATTGATGTGCTTGCCAAATATCATAACTAATTATTCGTTTTCTGTTCGGATGATTTTCGTAACCTCGGCATCGACGTCATAGAATAAGGCGTTGACTACCTTGGCTTCGACAAGGTCTCCTGGCTTGATGGGAAGTTTGGAATAGAGCCTCATCTTTCCATCGATGTCATCGGGAGCGTAAAGATTGCAGATGCAGGAATAGGAGAAGTCCGGATTCTGCTCTGTGACAAGACAGGTATAGGTCTTTCCGATTCTCTCTTTGTTGAGATGATAGGAAATCTTCTTCTGTTCTTTCATGACCTTGTTATAGCGTTCGACTTTGACTTTTTCGTCGATCTGGTCTTTGAACTTGCTGGCCGGGGTTCCTTCTTCCGGACAGAACATGAAGCAGCCGAGATGGTCAAAGCGGATTTCCTTGACCTGTTTCATCAGTTCATCGAAGTCCTCTTCTGTCTCGCCCGGAAAGCCGACCATGACAGTGGTACGGATGATGCTCTCCGGAACCTTGGCACGGAATTTGCTGATGAGGTCGATGATATCCTGTTCGCTTCCTCTTCTTCCCATCCTCTTTAGGATATGGGGAGCAAAATGCTGAACAGGAAGATCGAAGTATGGAGTGAGTCTCTTCTCTGTGGCAAAGAGTTCAATCAGATCATCGCTGACTTCATCGGGATAGAGATACATCAGTTTGACAAAGTCAAAAGACTCATGCTTCATGATTTCCTTACAGAGATCAGTGAGAGTCAGCCCGATATCCTTTCCGTACATAGAAGTGTCCTGAGAGATGACGGTAAGACTTCTTACCCCCTCTTTCTCAAGCATGTCGAGTTCTTCCTTGAGAATTTCAAAAGGAACGGAATGGAATCTACCTCTGATATGCGGAATGGCACAGAAATTGCAGAAGTTGTCACAGCCATCTGAGATCCTCAGATATGCTTCTCTCTTCGGAGAGATGAAGACTCTCTTGGTAGGATCGATTTCACCGACTAACTTTCTGTCGTTGATAAGGGTCTGGAAATGAGCGGAGAAGTTTTTGTATTCCTCTAACGGAATCCATAAGGCGACTTCCGGAATCTCCTTCTTGAGATCTTCAAGGTATCTTGTGGCAAGACAGCCTGTCACGACAACGGGCTTTCCGTACTGTGTCATCTCCAAGATGGCATCGATGGATTCTGTCTTAGCCGAATCGATGAATCCGCAGGTGTTGACGATGATGATATCGCTTAAGGCAGGATCCGAAACGGTCTCGAAGCCATTCATCTTCAGATAGGCTAAGATTTCCTCTAAATCTACCTGATTCTTTGCACATCCTAACGAAATTACACCGATGTTCATATTGAAACCTCCAAATAAACAAAAAGTATTTTATTAAATATATATATAAGAAGCAACACACTAGTCAACTTTGTTCAACAGTTGGACAAGGGAAGATTCCAGCTTCCCTTTGTCTGTTGTCGCCTCTAGTCTTTTAGAGACTTTTCCTTTCCTGTCGATAAAAAAGAAGGTGAAGTTCTCTCTGATCTCAGGACTTGTCATCCAGTCGGGACCTTTCTTGATCTCTCGGCAGTTGAGAACGGGGGTCAAAACATGATTGGGATCAAAACCTTTGAATTTCTTTTTCCGGATGAGATAAGAGAAGAACTCCGATTTGTTCTTACCTGAAACATCCTGTTTGACAGCGCGAAGGAAAGTGGTTTTGAATTCCTTTCTGCAATAGGTGTCAATCTCTTCATCGCTCTCCGGAGTCTGATTCTGAAATTGATTTGAAGGGACATCGATGATAGTAAAGCCTTCGGAGGAATAGCGCCGATAGAGACTTTCCAAAAAGGGATAGAAATCCGTAAACGGAGAATGAAGAGCAGTGTTGACAATCAGGATCACCTTGCCTTCCATCGTAGACAAAGGCAAGATTTCATGATTATTCAATTCGATGGAATATGAATAGACATTGTCAGTTTTCACAATACTATCCTCCTATAAAACTTGCATTATTTAACTGAAATTGGTTAATATTTCAGCAAAATAAAGAAAAAACCCATCGCTGGGTTTGATTTCTAACATGGTCGGGAGTGCGAGATTTGAACTCACGATCCCCTGCTCCCAAAGCAGGTGCCTTACCAAACTGGGCTAACTCCCGTTTTAAGAAAAAAGAGCTGCTAAGCGGCTCAGAGAAATGGTGCCCTCGAAGAGACTCGAACTCTTGACCCTCTGATTCGTAGTCAGATACTCTATCCAACTGAGCTACGAGGGCAAACGATGGAGGTTCCACGCGGATTCGAACCGCGGGTTGAGGATTTGCAGTCCTTTGCCTTACCAACTTGGCTATGGAACCAGCTTGTTCAATATATCACATTTACGCAAGCAAGACAAGAAAAATCATCACTTCTTTTCGCAAATCCGGTGGTATGATAAAATTTATCTTGTTTTGAATAGATATGACTGACTATATTGTTTTATCAAATAGATTGGAGAACAGGTATGGATACGAATGTGGAAACGAATCAGGTTGCTCAGCTATGGCACTTCAGAGAAAACAAGGCATTTAAGATTGGCAAGGAAATCGTTTACATGCTCCTTGCTTTCTTTATTCCTTTTCTTATCTTATGCATCCTTTTTAAGTCGTTAGGCTTCTCTCCTTTCAAAAAGGATGGACTTACCATCATCAGTTTCGATATGCAGTCAGAATATATTGCCTATATGAATTATTACCGCAACATATTATTGAATGGCGGTTCTTTGGTTTATACTCAGACGAAGGTGTTCGGAGGTGATTTCCTCTCGATTTTTACATTCTATTTAGCGTCTCCGTTCAATCTTCTTGTTGTCTTTTTCTCTCAGGAAGGGATTCCGGATTTCTTCCTTATCACATCGATTCTGAAGATGTCTTTTGCCTCTTTGAACTTCTATCTTTTTGCCAGATTCCATTATAGGAAACTGAGCCTAGGCAATATTCTGTTTGCCATCGGATACGGACTCTGTTCCTATTCGATGATCTATATTTCGAACTTCATGTGGCTAGATGGAGTGATGATTCTTCCTCTTATCATATTAGGTTTGTTCTTCATCCAGGAAGGAAAGCATTACTGGCTTTATCCTCTTGGTGTCTTCTACGGACTGATGACAAGCTGGTATATCGGCTTTATTCTCTGCTTCTTCATTGTTCTTTTCTTTCTTTATCTTTTCTTCTCCGATGGAAGAAAATGGAAGGAGAAGAAGAACTATTTCCTCCATACGATTCTTCTCTCTGTCATCGGCGGACTTTTGGCATCGGTATTTTGGTTTGCTGCCTTCCTTCATTTCAGCGGAACAAAGGCAACTCAGTCCTTCCCGAATTTCAGCAATCTGAAGATATCTACTTTCTTCACGGGATTCTTGGAGAACAATTATGAGACACCTCAGGCTATTCAGGTTTATTTCGGATATGCATCCATGTTCACTGGCGTAGTCTCTCTAGTCTTTGCTCTCCGTTATTTCCTTAATCCCGGATATACAAGAAGAGAAAGAATCGCTTCTCTTGTCTTTGTGTTTGTGATGTTCCTGTTTGTCAGTAATTCGATACTTAACGCTTTATTCCATGGCGGAAGAGAACCGACATGGTTCCCGGCTAGATATAGTTTTGTCATCTGTTTTCTGACCTGTTATCTGGCTAGCAAGGACTATGATGCCTATGAGAAGAGCAAGTGGTATTCGTTCCTTCTTCCTCTTGTTGTCGCTGCTGTTGTTCTTCCGCTTGTCTTGTATACGGACAATTCTCTTGGGGTTGCGAAACTGGAAGGCTATACCCGCTATACGTTTTCTCTTCCGTCGTTATTGATCTATCTCTCTGCCAGTATCTTGTCTGGCATTCCTCCTTTTTTGAAGATGTGGAAAAAGATGGAAGGAAAAGGAAAGATCACAGAAGGCCTTCTTACTCTTTCTCTTCTTCCTTTAGCCTGCTATTCCTCCTATCGTGGAGAAAGCAATATTCTCAATAAGAATGTCGAGAAAGAGCAGTATCAGGAGATGTCTACCTATCAAGAGGATTTAGAGCTGACTCCTGTCTTTGAGGCAGTAAAGAACTATGATGCGAGCAACAATTATCGAATGGAGTCGACATTCAATCGACCAGGCAACTATAACCTCATCGATAATAATCCTCTCTTCTATTCCTTTAGCGGATTGAGTCACTTCTCCTCCAATGAGAAGAAAATCGTAGAAGAATACTTTGAAAAATTAGGCTTTCACTATAACTATTTCTTTGAACGCTATGATGGTGGAAGTACCTTAGCGATGAATAGCTTCCTCAACCTGAAATATCTCATCGATGATAACTCCTCTACAACGAATAAGCCAATCTTCATGAAGAACACAAGTTCGAACAATTTCTTTCATAAAATCGATATGAAGGATACAGTGGATGGCTATACCTATTATCAGAATGACAAAGCCCTCTCGTATGCCTTTCTGATCGATGATGACTCCTACCACTATGTCTCAGAAGGAGAAAGAAGAGAAGACGGAAGCGTCTATTATTACGATCACTTCGAATATCAGAACGAGATGTATAAGACGATGATCTCTACGATTGTCGATGAAAACGGAGAGAAGAAAGATATCTTCCACGCTCTTCCGATGAAAATCGAGGACTCCTCCGCTTATACCTATACCGTAGATTCGGACGGCTTCTATCATATCACGGCGAAAAAAGGTGCTACTATCCGCTTTCGCTTCACTGTCACGGAAGACGGATATAACAACAACCTTTATTTCTACGATAAGAATGCAACGACAGCTTATCGCACCTATCTAGATAACCGTTACTACGAGAACCATAGCTACTGGCATAAAGGAATCAGAGGATTCGAAGACAATTCCACTCATACTCACGTCTTATCCTATACCCTAACTTCCGATATTGAGGATAAGCTCTTCCGTCCCTTTGCCTACTATGAAGATCTTGCGATACTTGGTGAATATCTCGATGCCCTGAAAGAGTCTTCCTCGAATGATTTGGAAAACAAAAGTTCTCTTTTCTCCTTCTCTTATCAGGGAACAGTGAACATCAAGGAAGGCATGGAGAATAAGACGCTCTTATTCACGCTTCCCAATGAAAGAGGAATCTCCATCTATATCGACGGCAAGAAGCAGAAAGTCGTCACAAGGATGAATATCTTTGCGGCAGTGGATTTCTCCTCTTTGTCAGTCGGAGAACACAAAATCGAAATCCGTTATACGGATCTTGGTTTTGCTATCGGTGCTGTTATTAGTGTCCTTGCCTTTATAGGACTCGTCTCTTTTCTCTATCTCGACTTCAGAAAGAAAAAGAGATCACTTCAGTAAATCTTTTGTAAGGAGTTCCTTGTCCTTTTCCTTTGTCAAAGAGGAGTGATCCAGGTTCATCAGATCGATAAAGAGGATAGATAGAAGGACAAGGTTGATGATGGCTGCCAATGTGACAGAATCCTCTTTTAGGATGTCGATCAGATAGATGCTGAAACCGGACATATAGTGGTAATAGGCAATGCCAGAGGAAATCTGCATCAGAGGAACTAGGAAATATTTCTTTTTCTCGTTTCTGACTAAGGCATAGACAAGTAACAGGACATCGAAAGCGTAGAAGTAACGCTCATGCATATGAGGAAGGAAGAAGGGGACAATCCCGATCAGGAAACAGGCGGTATAGACGATATTTTCATCCGTAAGATGGATCTTTCTGATATAGATGATGGCTGTAAAGAGAAGGATCAAGGCTAATCCGATATAGACACTGGCCTGATTTAAGGGAGAAGAGGCGGAATCCATATTCACAGCGGAGAAGAACTTCCAGAAGTTTGCGCAGCCCAAGGTCAATTGGCTGTAGCCTCCTATCTGTGCTATGAAATAATGGAACGGCTCTTTGAAACCGGCTCCGCAGATATAGCTAGGAAGGAAAGAGAGCATTAGTGCAACAAATACCATATAGATCGGATAGAATTTCAGTCTCCCCGAGAACATCACATAGAAGAGGAAGGGCAGGATAAAGACGGATTGCATCTTCAAGGAGAGAGAAAGTCCGAAGAAGAACCAGACCAAGTGGTCTTTTCTCTTCAAGAGAAAGTAAATACAATAGATGAAGCAGCAGAAGTACATGCTGTCAGCATTGCCCCACAGAGCAGAATTGGTGAACTGAACAGGAAGAAGGAGAAAGACACAGTATCCGATCGTCGCTTTGACTTTGTCCTTTGTGACATGTCTTACGATGAGATAGATGCCAAGTGCAATCAATAGGTCCATCAGAAAGTAGACGGACTTCACATAGTACATATCATTGATGTAATAGGAATATCCGTTGATGGATATCTTCTCTCCTTTCGGAAGCAAGGTGAAGCAGGCTAAAAGGAAGAGATAGAGAGGAGAGTAATCGGCATTGATGGTGTAGAATTTTTTGAATCCTACCTTTTCAATATCGCTCATCCATCCGTTGAGGATGTAACCGACGACATCGTTGGTCGGATAGGTGATGACAAGATATCGGATTGTAAGAGCAAGAACCGTTATGGCTAATAGGAAAATCCAGAGGACATTTCTGTCGAACAGATTTCTGAGAACGTGAGAACATTGTTTTGCTCTCTCTCTTATAGCACGGATTGGATGAACCATAGGATATCTCCTTTCAGATTATTATTTCAGATAGAACAGATACGAATGAAGAATCTCTTTCCTCTTATTGAATTTGTAAGGGAGACTGCATTCCGTTTTGATGTGGTATCCTAAATGCTCATAGAAAGGATAGTTGCAGTCTTCATCGCTCGTTAAGAGAATCGGACGCTTTCTGTCTCTTATAGAATGGAATTCATTTATCAGCATCTTTCCACATCCTTTTCCCTGAAGATCCGTGTCGAGAACAAGAAGAATGATTTCCTGATAGTCTTCCCTTTCTTTTTCCTTCAATGTCTTATTGGAGAAAAAGACGATATCGTTGTAGAAAGCCAATTCATCAATTTCTTTGTCTTTTCTGTATTCATTGGAAACCTTTTCGAACAGGAAATCATAATATCCGTCTTTGTAGTCAGGATGCGTAGAAGCAAGTAGGATTCCTTTTACATGATTAGAGGAAAGAAGGACACTTCGGTAATCGGACATAGAAAGACAACGGTAGAGAAATAGTTCGGTTGCTTTCCTTCTCTTTTCCAAAGAAAAAAGATTTCCATATGTCCATGTCTTCAATAAGACAGGAAGAAGCATCTCGATATCATTGTCTTCAAAGGGTCTTGTTCTGAAATCCATAGCAACATTATAGCAAAGAAGGAAGAAAGGATAAGAAAATCAGGCATCTTTTTCATCTAATATGACAAGACCCGTCTCCCTCGCTCTTACTGCAAGCTGGGTGCGGGAACGAAAACCCGTTTTAACGAGCATGGTGGCGACATGATTTTTGATGACGCCAGGAGAGACCTTCAGTTTCTCTGCGATTTCAATGTTGGAATAGCCACCGGTCATCAGTTTCAGAATCTCCAGTTCCCGGTAGGTGAACTCTTCGCTGCTTGCAAGTCCGACAGTCACTTTCTGTGTCTTCTCGGGGTAGACTGTTTCTCCGTTCATCACCTTATCCATGATGGATAGGATGGATTCCTCATCTCCCTCTTTGTACCAGAAGCCTTCTACGCCGATGCTCTTTGCTCTTTCCAGATAGGAGAATTCCGGCATGGAGGTGACGATGATGATCTTAATGTTCGGATAGGACTTCTTGATCTTTTCCGAAGCGAATAACCCATTCGCCCCGTTTTCGGTGATGACATCCATGAGGATGAGATCGATATCGTATTTCAATAAGGCGACATCGGCAATCGATGCATTTTCCAAAGTCAAAGCAACTTCATATTTTTCGCTTTGGCTGATCATATGGACGAATAGGTCTTTTGGCATCTTCTGATCTTCGACAACCATTACCTGATATTTTCCGTTTTTCATCTTTCCTCTCCTTTTAGCAGCCATAGTTCTAAGCGGAATTGTGGTTTGCTTATCACCATCATCGTTCCGCCTTCCTTTTCTATGATTTGGCGGAGGGAGGATAAGCCTCCTCCTTCTTTGATCTCTTTTTCTGGTTTTTTTCCGTCATTGGTGATTTCAATATGATAATCATACCTGTTGTCCTCCACTTTGACAAACATTGTTTTCCCGTTGGCATGTTTGACAAGATTGGTGAGACATTCGTGCATCGCTTGGATGAGAAGCTTTTCACAATGATATCCTTTGGGAAGGATGGTTCCTTCGTACTTCAATGTCACATCGACTAATTGACAGGCAGAAGTGAAGACTTCCAGTTCACTCTTCTTCGGCTCTTCCTTGATAGTGGAGAAAGCGTTGATCTCATTATGCCAGATAGAGATGAGTTCTTCTTTTTCCTTTTTCTCCATAGAAGAGGAAATCCTTCTTTTTGTCATCAACAATAGTTTTCCCATCTGGTCATGAATCTTGATCTTCGCTTCTAATACTTCCTCATCGTGGATGGTTTCGTTGATCTTGTCTCCATATTCGAGAAGTCTTTGATTCATTTTGGTAAGCTCTTTGTTTTTCTCTTCCAGAGTGCCTTTTAGGTGATAATTCTCCGTGATGTCATTGGCGGAGATCTCATAGAAGAGATTCCTGTTTAAGGTATGGGCATAATTCTGATAGAGAATGACTCTGTCTGGATATTTGACGATGATGTGGTTTTCATCTTTCGTATTAGAGGGTAAGCCTCTTGTTTTGATATCATCGAAGAACTGCTTTCCGTCCAAGGAGGAATCCTCGCCGCTTAGAGAGGCTAAGGAATACATCTCCTTGTTGACGAGTCTTACGATGCCGTCTTTGTCATAGAAGCAGATTCCAGTAGATACCATATCGAACGCTTCCTGGAAGGACTGTGCCGTAAGATGATGCCTCTGATAGATGATGAGTATCGTCTGATTGGAGATAGATAGGAATAAAGACAGTATCAGCATCACGATAAGGAAGATGAGATTCAGGTAGTCTATCTTCCACATGATCACCATCATGAAGACAAAGGAGGATACGACCAAAAGTGCGGATAAAAGGGTATAGTACCATCGAATCCTAAGACGGATAGAGATAATGGTGCATAAGACAGAGATCAATAGAGCAACAAAGAAGAAAAATAGGATAATCATCTGGAATAAACGTGGAATATCGTAGTAGTTCATCTTTCTTTCCTCCTGTTGGTAAGAAGAAAACACTCCTCATCCTCATTCGAGGATAAGGTGAGTGCAAATCCCATCTTCTCTATCAAAGCAAGAGAGAAGTCCTCATAGGATAGATTCAGTCTCTCGCTGGACAGGGAAAGCGTGATATCCTCTTCCAAGTTCAGTTTCAAAAAGAGAGACTTGGAATTCTCATCGAGTTTCAGTATGCAGACTTCGATGATCGAATAGAGGAACAGAAGCTGGGAAGAGGAAATCTCTGTCTCACCAGCGGTGAGAAAACTTGTCTCTGTATTGGATAATTTCAGGTAATCGAGGTTCTCCCTGATAGAGAGAATGAGTTCCTCGTTCAGATTTTTCTCCCCTTTTTCAATGATCATAAGGAGATTGCATTTTCGTTTGACAAAGGAACCGATCAGGGCGATTTTTGTGAAGTGATCTTCCTCTTCCGTCTCTTCCATCCTCGAAAGCAGAGCGTTGATTTTTTCTAAGTCATCTCTCGTGAAATCCGTCATGGAATCATAAAGGCGATGCTGCTCTTCCAATTGGATTCTCTTCTTTGTCAGCTCGTTCTCGGCCTTAGAGAGATCGACCTCTTCCTGAAGCCGTTCATTCGCTTCCAATAGTTCGGAGTTGATCTGGTTGATCTCATGGATATCTTCGATGTAGAAGATATATCCTCCGGATATCTTTCTGCAGTTCAGTCTATGATCCTGATCATAGAGGTATGGGGATTGTTTTGCTTTTCTCAGTGTCTCCTTATCGAGATTTGGCATATGCTGTGATTTATATATGATGTTGAATCTCTCATCAGTCATGAAGGTGGAAGTAGCCGAGATGGCAAAAAAATCCGCGTACCCGTTATTGGAAGGGATGAGATGGATATAGGTCATGCATTCAAAGATGAGAAGGAAAGAGAAGGACATCAGCTCTGGCCCTTTATAGGCATCGATATCGAAGTAGAATCCTAAGAAGACTAGGATTGTACAGAGGACAAAGGCAACAAACGGAATCCAGAATTTTGAAAAGGAATGGGAGTTTTTGCATTGGAAGACAAGGACAAAGAGAAAAGCGGCAATGCAGCCGATCATCCAGGCGCAGACAAGATAGTAGACGACATTGTGTTTGTAGGATAAATGGAAGGATTCGATTCCCTGTTCAAAGACAAAGGCCCATTGGTGAAGGTCGTTTGTCATGACAAGGAGAATCAGGATCAAAGCGGGAATCAAAAGAAGAAAATATTTCCAGGAAATCTTCACTCTTTCCTTCCGGTTCAGATCCAGTCCGACGATGAGAGCAAGGGGCGGAACGATGCACTGCGGAAAATAATAGGAATACCATAAGTATCGGGTGATAGTCTCATCGACGCGGAACATCTTGTATTTGACAAAGCGGATAACTAACCAAAAGAAGAGGAAGAATCCGATGGTGATGAGAAGCCTTCTTGTCGACTTCTTTACGATTCTCATCTTGATGGAATAGATCCAGAGAAGAATCAGCAAGAGGAATATCGTATTGGCTAAAAGGAAGACAAAGACAGAAAGTGCATAGTCTACCCTTGGCTCAAGAAACTGACATAATCCAGCCACAGCAAACAAAAGAACAAACACGACGTAGTGCAGATTGATCTTCTGTGCTGCAGGGTGGACAGTCATAGCTTCTCCTCTCTTTTTCTCTATTATATCCGATAAGTGGGAAAACTTAATCCTTTTCAAAGGAAAGGAAGAAATATAATGGAAAACATCATCAAATGTATAGATTTCGTGCATGGGGGTGCCATTTGACACTAGCAAGGGCTACAAGAAATTGAGATAATCATATTGGGGAACTATTTTTTAGTCTCTGAAACTCATAGTGAAAGGAGAATTGCTTATGAGAAAAAGAATCATTTCGCTTACTTTGCTTTCGCTTCTTTTGATTGGATGCAATGAGGTGACAGATCCAGTCATGAATGCAGATGGCACAAACGGAAATGCAGTCGGAAACAATACGAGAGCAGAAGAAGAGAAAAAAGGACAGACTGCGGATACTAACGCTTTATTTACGGAATTCAAAGCAGGTGTTACAGCCTTCTATCAGAGTGATTCTGACATGACCTATGAATACACGGAAAAAGGGACAGGTGAGGATTCCGAAGACAGAACAGAACAAACCGTAACCGCGAAAGGCACTTACAAAGCTAGCGATGGATTTTTCTTCGAAAAGTATAATTCTGTTGATAAAGACTTGGTGGCAAAGACAGAGGATAGATACGGAAGCGAGTGGTACTGTGGCCTTATTTCCGATGAATACCGCTTCCTTAGCGGACAATCAGTAGACGAGGGAGAGAAAACGAGGAAAAGCTCTATTGCGGATAGGCATGTCGCAAAGTACTATATGGAAAGCAGAGTCTTTGAGGACTACGATATCGAAGATATGTGTGAGTATACGGTAAACTCCAAAAATTTCGATACGCTTGGCGCAATCATCAAATATGCTGATCCTGACTTGGCTAATGCCACGGATTACAAATATGACATTGCAAAGACGGATGAGGGCGTTGTCTTTTCCTGTAGCGGCAATCTGTTCTATTATGAATGTGATTACTATTACGAAGAAAGCAAAGAATATTCTTTGACGGTAAAGAACGGATTTCTTACTGGTTATCATTATTCGATGACGGAATTCAGTGTGACTCCTAGTGGCGTAAAGGAAAGTGAGTCTACTACATTGGATATTGCTTTCAAGAACACCTTTGATGAGACCTTCTATCAAAGCATTACGGATATTGCTTCCTATCCAGAGCCTTCAGATAATGTGCCCATTCCGGTTGACGTCTATTATGGCGATTATTATGTTCTGAATGTCTATGGACTCTGTGGCGGTGATATCCAAGTTGGTGACACTCGTATCGATGGCCTTTATTACGACAAGGAATGCACGATTCCTTCAACATCAAAGAAGTATACCTCGGATGTGAGGAAGATGTACTGCAAGTTGAAAGCGACGGCAGGAACAGATAATGCCTATTGCTTTACGATGAACGAGATAACCTATCTCTATTATGGAATCGATTATCCTTCCGAAGTTGATAAGTATATGGCTCTTTTTACGGCGACATCAACAACATTTAGGCTTCCCTGGAAATTTTCCGGCACGAAGCAGGAGAAAGCATTGGAGAAGATGTATGTCAACGGAGTAGAGACGACAGAGACAACCCTCGATGTCACATTCGGAAACGTATACTTCATCAAACATACCTTCTCCACTTACACGCTTCGTGGATAAGACTTTAATGTAACGGAATGAATTGGTTCATTAAAAGGACGAAATGAAAAGGAGAAAACTTATGAGAAAGAAAATCATTACAATTGCCTTGCTTTCCTTGCTCTTGATCGGATGCAATAAGGCCAGTGATACAGAAGTCAGCAATGGCGGAAAAAGCGATGACACCGGTGGAAAGATTACGGATACTTCCTCTGCTTCTGATACCGATTACGAAGGAAAAACAGAAGTCAAAGATACACTCTTCAAGGAAGCTCAGGCTGGAATCGTGAATTTCTACAAAAATGATCAAAGTGTCACTTATGATGTAAATCAGAAGACCATATATCAAAATGAGTCGAAAAAGGGCGGATACCGATATGCGATAAAAGGTACCTTTGATCAGAAAAATGGTCATTTATATGAAACGGAAGATTGCTATACGTTAGATTCCACGCTAGAAAATGAGACACTCTCTGAGAGCCACGGAAGGTATATCGGAACTTCAGGTGACGAATACAGAGCCTATTTCAGCAATCCCACCGGTAATGGGTTCTATACGGCGGACAAGGCTAGCGCTCAGTATTATTATGAGAAGAGCTTCATTTCATCTTATACGCCTACTGATTTTGCTTCTTACATTGAAACAGCACCTACCTTTGCTTCTTTTACCAATATGATGCGATATGTCTCTGGAAATGAGGCGACAGAATTTTCCTCTAATGTTGAGAAGACAGAGGATGGTGTCGTTTTGTCCTTACAGTGCGGTGTGACTGCTATCTATGATAATCCGAGTTACATAAAAATGGTGGAAAGCTATTCTGTTACTGTCAAGGACGGATTTGTCACGAAGTTTGAAAGGGGGATTTCTAGATTAAGACACTATCCAAACGGATATGAAGAAACGAATCTGACTTCCCTCGAAGTCAACATCAGAAAAGGATTTGATGAGACGTTCTATAAGACAATCACGGATCTTTCCTCCTATACGGATATGAATCGGGGCTTAAGTTTCACGATTCCTGTCTATTACAACGATTATTATTTCAGTTATGTGAACTGCAATGTCGGTGAAGATATGACAGAAGCGGATGCTTGGGCTAACGTTTCCTTTGATGGTCTCTATTACGATAAGGAGTTGACCATTCCGTATAACTCAAAGAAGCCAACAATGGATGTCAAAGCGCTCTATGTCAAACTGAGAACCGATGTTGATTCGACAAAGACCATCGTCTATCAGTTCAGGGAGGTCACTGTCGTCTCCTACAATAACATCCTGCCGACAGTGGTCGATAAAAGCATGGATGTCAGCATCTCTTCCAAGGTGAAGGATGGTTCCACGACGGAGGTCAGCTGGAATCTGGATTGGTTCTGTAACGATGAGGACAACCGCAAACTGATGTTAGAGAAGATGTATGTCAACGGAGTGGAGACGACAGAAGATACGGTCGATTTCACACTCGGCACGGTCAATAGGATCAAGCATACCTACTCTACTTATTCGCTCTATTAGACGTAACTGGGTCTGTGGGACTTTCCACAGACCCGTTTTCTATATAAATAGTGTTTAGGGGGGTGCCATTTGGCACTAGCAAAAGCCTACTGAAATCCGTTTAATAATACTGGGGAACTAGAACTAGTCTCCATACTCATAGTGAAAGGAGAAAAAATTATGAGAAAAAAGATTGCTTCGCTTGCTTTGCTTTCCCTGCTTTTATTTGGATGCAATAAGACGAGCGATACGGAAGTTTCGGATAGCGGAATGAATACTGATACCGGTGGAAAGATAACGGATACTTCAAAGACAGATAAGGATACCGATAAAGACACCGATAAGGAAACACCGGTAGACAAAGAAGCGCTGTACAAGGAATTCAGGAAAGGATTTGATGCCTTCTTTGAATATGATCAGGATGTCACCTATGAATGTCTTTATACAGTTTCTGAAACTGGTCTTGATGAAACGACAGCTAAGATGAAGAGTACGACAAAAGGCACTATCGACAGAACGAATGGACTCGCTTTATCCACGGAGAGCGTTTCTGCTACGGATCCGACAACCAATACTGATGTGGAAGTAAGCTCCACTACCCAATATATCGGTGTGAGTGATGGTAACTACAGCTACTATGTCAATGATGGGACGGATAGAATAGTCTATGAAGCGGATAAGACTTATGCCAACTATTTCTATAAGGACAGAATCATCGGATATTATGGCCTTGATGAACTGAACGAAGTGCTAGAAGGTGCGAATACATTCGCTGCCTCTTCCTCTGCCTTGAAGTATTTCTTCTCCGATTTCACTACAGGCCTTACGACAGATATTTCCGAAACGGACGAGGGAATTGTTTTCTCCTTCGATATTGTAGAGGATGATCATGATGATTATTACTTTGCTAAGACAACAGGCGGATATTCCTATACAGTGAAGGATGGATGGCTGACAAAGATTGCGCTGCATGCTGCGGAGTACGATTATTATCCTAACGGGAAGACGAAATCTGAACTTTACAATATGGAAGTGAACTTCAAAAAAGGATTCGATGTGACATTCTATCAGTCCTTCACCGATACCTCCTCCTATACGGCCTCGGTTCATGGTGCTCCTTTCTCTATCGATGTCTATTATGAAGACTATTACTACACTACTCTCTCTTGCTATATCGGAGAAGTCATTTCAAGCGATTCGTATACTTCGGATGATAAGATTGACGGCATGTACTTCGAGAAAGATTATAAGACAGCCTATACGGAGAAAAAGTGCAGTTCTGATATGACAGATTTGTATGTCAAACTGAAGACCAAGGCTCCGACAACGAACGCTATCATCTATGAGCTTACAGAGAAGACAACACTTTATTACAACAATGTCATTCCGACAAGTGTGAGCAAGAGACTCTCGGTTCAGATGGCCAGTTCTTCCTATGTGAGATACCTTTGGGAACATGATGACGAAGATGAAAGAGAACTTGCCAAAGAGACGGTGACTATCAACGGCGTAACAACGACAGATGACGGAATCACTGTCCAGCTCGGTGTTGTCTATCTGATCAAGCATACCTATTCGACCTACTGAAGTTAGTTTAGAATCATAAGCCTGGCTAGTCAGATATGGTCAGGCTTTTCGTTTGGGCTCGTTTTTCAAGGGTTCAGAAGGGGAAAAATTGACTGATAAAACAGAAAGTCCCTTGAAAAAGGTGCGAATATAGTACGAAAGTCGCTTGAAAAAGGTGCAAAATGTCTTGAAACTCCCTCTAAAAAGGTGTAATATTACTTTGGTGTTGCAATTATGTACAAAAGAAAAATATTAGAACAAATTGAACAGTGGAAAAAATCGTTAGTCATAAAGAAACGAGCTTTAATTATAAGAGGGTTAAGGCAGGTTGGTAAAACAACCATTGTCTTAGATTATTGCAAGAAAAATTATCAAAATGTTATTTATTTGAATTTCATGGACCGGACGTCATTAAAGAAGATCTTTGATCAGGATTTGATTGTGAATAATCTGGTAAGAGATTTATCCGCAAATATGCCTGGGGAAAAGTTTGTTCCAAACAAAACGGTGATTATATTTGATGAGATACAGGAATGCGCAAATGCCAGAACGGCAATCAAGCCATTTATGTTGGACGGTCGATTTGATATTATCGCGACGGGTTCATTATTAGGACTTAGAGGCTACAACAAAAAGGAAAATAAAGGAATACCCACTGGAT
>CAVJZP010000003.1:0-68124 GCA_963654365.1 Oscillospiraceae bacterium | reverse complement strand
AGGGCAAGCTTGCCTTGAAAGGAGGGACTGCAATCAACTTGACTTCAGTGGAGCTGCCACGCCTTTCTGTGGACATCGACTTGGATTTTACGAGCAACCTATCAAAAGAAGAGATAGAAAAAGCGAAATCCAAAATGAGCAAGAAGCTAGCCGATTACATGTGGCAGGAGGGCTATTCCTTGAATTCGGAGCCTAGAAAGCATTACGCCTTGCTTTCCTTTACGTTCGCCTACATGAATAACGCCGGCAACAGGGACAGCATCAAGGTGGAAATCAACTTCATGGACAGATGCCATGTTTTGCCTTTGGAATACAAGAGCATCAAAGGAAAGGCGTTATTGAAAGATTCGATATTCTAGCATTGAACGGCATCGAGCTTTACGCGAGCAAAATCAACGCTCTCCTTTCACGTGCTACACCAAGGGATTTATATGACGTGAACGCCATGATCGATGGCAACATCATCGAAGACAAAGATTTATTAAGAAAATGCCTTATCTTTTACAACATGGTCGGCGGAGAGCAGGACATAGATGATATTTCGTTTGAGAACATTGAAAACATAAATTTCACGAAATTCAAAACCCAACTTAAACCGGTCCTTGCTAAAAACGACAGATTCAATCTGGATGAAGCGAAAACTAGCGTCATCGGATACTTGAAAACTTTGATATCAATAAACGAAGACGAGAGGAAGTTCATAGAAGAATTCAAAAACAAGAACTACAAGCCTGAACTGCTGTTTGATGACAAGGCAACAATCGAAAATATAAAATCCCATCCGATGGCGTTATGGAGATGCTTATGCACACTGGAATTATCAAACGAAGCAAACGATGCCGAGATGGGATGAATTTTTCTTGTAAAGTCCCTAAGTAAAAGATGTCAGAGCCATTTCAATGGAGAAGTCTTTCCTGTTTAACCGAAGAACAATCACATTGAAGAAACATAAGATGTTCGATTTATGAAGGAACAATAGCATTTGCTCAAACGATGGATGAGTTCTATTTTGGCAAATCTGTCCCATTAAACGAGAAACTGTCCGAAATATTTGCCCAGCTAAGAATCAGCGATAAATCCGGTAGTGGCGTATCTAAGAACGCATCTGAATTTATGGACAACTCGATTGTCGTGACAATTCCTTTCAATCACAACAGAAAGGTTGGTAATAAGGTTGGTGATAAGGTTGGTGACAACTTATAATCAAAAAACACGGACCGAATCCGACGAGAGAATAATCTCGGGGAAGAAGAACAATCCAAGCATCATCAAAGCCGAACTAAGCATGTCATCACAGAAAAAGCAGCAACCTCTTTTTGTATTCGTGCTAACAAATACGTCGAGATTGCTGCTGATAGAGCGGATGATGTCGGCTTTCAGATAGAATCCTTATTCTTTTCTTTCAATCTTATCGATGAGGCGTCCAAGGATGTAATAAAGAGGAATAGATAGGAAGATCACCCATAAGGGATGATAGATGTTATAGGTTGCTGCAACAGGGAAGTAGATAGCGATAAGAAGAAGCGGATAGGCAAACTGAATCATTCTTCCGAAGAGAAGACTTCGGACTAAGGAAGCGATGATGAGTCCTGAGAGAGTCAGAGTCCATAAGTAACTCCACATCTCTGGATGGAAGTAGGAAAACCCAACATAGATTCCAGTACCTAGCATCGTGAAGAGGACAAACATGACAAAGGAAGTAATGCCTACTCTTCTTCTGAATTCCTGATAAACGGGTGAAAACTCGTTTCCAGGATCTGCAATCTTCTCATCTACCCATTTCTTGATGGTTGAAATCTTATTATCGATCATAATCATTTCTCCTACGGAAATAGTCTACCTTTTTCCGCCTTCGAATGAAAGCATTTGAATAGTCGAATTTACTTTTCTTCTGCTTTCTTCTCTCTTCCTGTGAAGAAATGAGGAAGAGGAGAGTAGATGCCATTCTTTGCCGTAGCTTTACTGATTCCTAAAGCACAGCTTCCGCCGATGATTCCATTGGTGATGAATTCAACGACGAAGTTGATTCCGATGATGGCAAAGACAAAGAGGAAGACATTGCTATAGGTTTTATCACCGACAATATGGGAGATGACAGGAGTGTTGTAGAAGAAGGCGCAGAAGGATGTCATAAAGAGGATCGTGTTAAGAAGAGCAGTACACATACTTGCGATATAAGGGGCAAAATAGCCTTTTCTGTCCACGATAGCAATCGCATCATGGATGAGTCCAGTCAAGAATCCGACAAGCATTCTGCTCACTAATGCCATGATGATAAGACCGCTGAAATATCTGGCGTTGGAGATTTCTCCGTTTCTGACGCACTCCTGTAAGATGATGGCAGTAGCATCCATTCCGGTGAAGGCCTGAATCAAAGAGATGATGCCCCAGACGGTACCGGAGACAAGTCCCATGATAGGACCGAAGACACAGGCGATGATAGCGACAGGGATTCCCATCAGGGTGATGGTGAGAACCGGAGTCTGTATCGTCCCAATCGGAGTAAAGCCGAAGATGAACTGAATGGCGATCATCAAGGCAGTCAAAGCTAATAAATAGACGTTGTTCTTTCTTCTTTTGTTCATAATTGTTATATCCTGTTCTTGTTATATATTTCGAATAATCCGTCAAAGAGCAAATCGGCATGGATCTCAAAGTCGGAGAAGAGCGCATTCTCAACAATCGCCATATCGCTTCCGGTGAGGACGCGCTTCAGCGGTCTTTTCATCTCTCGTTCAATCTCATCGGAGAAGTTTCTTATGAGACAGAGATATCCGCCGACAATTCCGTCGTTCATGCTCTCTTTTGTGCTTTTTCCGACTAAGCGTTCTGGAATTGTCAGATCGATATCCATCAATTGAGCGCAGCTGTTCCACATCGTCTCACAAGAGGCCCTTAGACCTGGGAAAAGAGAACAGCCGACAAATTCCTTCTTCTTCGTTACGACAGCGAAGGATAAGACCGTTGACAAGGTAACGACAAGGCAGTCCTCGTCATAAGCGGATAAAGCGCCGATACAGCTTGCAATCAAATCCGATCCGACTTCGCTTGGATTGTCTGTCCGGATGGCAAGGCCTGTCTTCAGCTTCCTCGATAGGACAAGACATTTTGTCATTGTCGTTTTCTCGATGGCGTTCTGAATCCTCTTCGTCAGGGAAGGAACGACAGAAGAGAGGATAGAGCCATCAATTCCTTCTACGTCAATCTCATTCATTCTGAAGAACTGAATGAGGGAATCCATGTATTCGGATTCGCTTTTTGTCTTGTCTGCAAAGGTGCGGGAAGATGCGACCTTTTTCTTGTCTTCTGTATAAAGACACACAGAAAAAGTCCTGTTTTCCAAACTCGATAATAGAATCATTTTCATTCTCCTTCTACAGTCTATGAAAGTACCGTGCGAGTAATGCGGAGAGTATATAAAGTTCTCCGAGAAGGAATTATATCACTTTTCGATGAATGTTCAAGACAAAAAAGAAGGTAGCCGGAGCTACCTTCTAGTTGTTACAGATTGTCGATGTAGGAACGGATAGAGGAGAGATTGTCTAAGAGGACATTTTCATCCTCGTCTTCGACGATAAGGGTAGGAGCCTGGGTGATGTTGAGTCTCTTTGCCAGTTCCTTTCCTTTCTCATCCTTATCGGCGACAAGGACATCGTATTCGATTCCCTTGTCATCGAGGAGATGCTTTGCGATGCGGCAGTTCGGGCAGGTGGAGGTAGTGATGAGGGTGAGACGGTTCTGATGGTGATGATGACAAGCGCAAGGTGTCGATGCGGCTTTTACTCTTTCAATGGTAGACTGAATCTCCGCGTTTGGAGTCTCGACGCCTTTTAACTCATAGGGAGTATAGGTCTTTCTGGAATTGAATTCGGAGACTTTTCCGTCGTTCCAGTTCTTGACCGGACGATAGTATCCTGTGATACGGGAATAGACCTCGGCTTCCTTTCCGCAGGTCGGGCACTTGAAGTGTTCGCCGGAGATATAGCCGTGTTCGCTGCAGACGGAATAAGTAGGAGAGAGGGTGAAGTAAGGAAGTCTGAAGTTATAGGCGATCTTCTTGACTAAGGAGGCCGCGCTCTTCCAGTCCGGAAGCTTCTCGCCTAAGAAGGCGTGGAAGACCGTGCCTGAGGTGTAGAGGACCTGTAAGTTATCTTCCATCTCCAAGGCTTTGAAGATATCGTCGGTGTAATTGACCGGGAGATGAGAGGAGTTGGTATAGAAGGGGGAACCACCGTTCTTGCAGGCGGTCTTGATATCCTTGAACTCTGCGACATCGTGCTTGGCAAAGCGGTAAGTGGTGCTTTCTGCCGGTGTTGCCTCCAAGTTGAAGAGAGCACCATACTTCTCCTGATAGTCGGAGAGTCTTTCTCTCATATGATTGAGAATCTCTTCTGCCATATGATTACCCTCTTCGGTGGTAAGGTTTCCGCCTAAGAACCATTTGGCGTTCTCTAAGCACTCATTCATGCCGACAAGGCCGATGGTGGAGAAGTGATTGTCGAAGGTTCCTAAGTATCTCTTTGTATAAGGATACATGCCCTGGTCGAGAAGACGGGTGATGACCTTTCTCTTGATGTTGAGGGAGCGGGCAGCGATATCCATGTAATGATCGAGAATGGAATAGAAGTCCTCTTTGGACTTGGAAAGGTAAGCGATTCTAGGAAGGTTGAGGGTGACGACACCGATGCTTCCGGTGGATTCACCGCTTCCGAAGTATCCGCCTCCCTTCTTTCTCAGTTCACGGAGGTCAAGACGAAGTCGGCAGCACATGCTTCTGACATCGCTCGGCTTCATGTCGGAATTGATATAGTTGGAGAAATACGGAGTTCCGTATTTTGCTGTCATCGTGAAGAGAAGTCTGTTGTTCTCTGTCTCAGACCAGTCGAAGTCCTTTGTGATGGAGTAGGTAGGAATCGGATACTGGAATCCTCTTCCTTCGCTGTCTCCTTCGATCATGATCTCGATGAAGGCCTTGTTGACCATGTCCATCTCTTCCTTGCAGTCACCATAGGTGAAGTCTATCTCTTTTCCGCCGATGATGGCAGGCATGTTGACCATGTCTTCCGGGACAGTCCAGTCCAATGTGATGTTGGTAAACGGAGCCTGTGTTCCCCAGCGGGAGGGTGTATTGACGCCATAGATGAAGGACTGAACGCACTGCTTCACTTCTTTATAGGATAAATGATCGGCTTTGACGAAAGGCGCTAAATATGTGTCAAAGGAGGAGAACGCCTGAGCGCCGGCCCATTCGTTCTGCATAATGCCTAAGAAGTTGACCATCTGGTTGCAGAGAGTAGAGAGATGCTTGGCCGGAGAGGAAGTGATTCTTCCGACGACTCCGCCTAATCCCTCTTTGATGAGCTGCTTCAAAGACCAGCCGGCACAGTATCCGGTGAGCATGCTTAAATCGTGAAGGTGGATAAAGCACTGACGGTGGGCATCGGAAATCTCTTTGTCATAGATCTCGCTGAGCCAGTAATTGGCAGTGATGGCGCCGGAGTTGGAGAGGATAAGACCGCCGACAGAAAGAGTGACGGTAGAGTTCTCTTTGACTCTCCAGTCCTTATCTGTTCCGATATATCCGTCGACAAGCTTCTTGTAGTCGATGATGGTGTTCTCCGCCTGTCTTACTTTCTCATGCTGGTTGCGGTAAAGGATATACGCCTTTGCGGTGTTCTGATATCCGACCTTCATCAGGGTCTTTTCGACGACATCCTGAATCTCTTCGACAGTAGCAGAATCCTTGTTCTCGCTGTTGAGCGTAGACTCAACGATCAGTTCCACCGCTCTTGCCATCGCAGAGATATCCCTAGCAGGAATTTCGCTTGTGGAAATGAAAGCCTTGGCAATGGCGTTTTCAATCTTCTCTGGTTCGAATGCGACAACCGTACCGTCTCTTTTGATGATGTTTTTCATAGCACTACCTCTTTCATAAACCGTAATCGAACACGTCATCTTCTACGACTCTTTTTTCTTCCCTGCTCTTTCTGATGTTGATGATCCTCTGATTGGTGCTTCCCCTGTAAAGGCACTTGTCGGAGAGAAGAGAGTAGACAAAGGGACCATCGATCAGAGTATCGATATCATCCAAAGCGTCTTTGGCATCGATAGATACCTTACCGCTTTCAATCGCCTCATACGTCCATCCGGTATAGCACCAGATGTTGATGTTCTTCTCTTTTAGCTTTTTGGCGATATAGTGACAGGCTTTTGCCTGCAACAGAGGATCGCCGCCGGAGAAGGTGACGCCATCAAGATATTTCGTGGAGAGGATATCATTTACGATATCATCGGCATCGTATTCTGTTCCCTTTTCGATATCCCATGTGTCCGGATTCTGGCATTTCTCACAGCGGTGAGTGCAGCCTTGGAAGAAGAGGACATAACGGGTACCAGGGCCATTGACAAAGGAGTGTCTTTCGATTCCTGCGATGATGACTTTCAAGACGATTCCTCCTTATTTCATAGATGTTTCTTAGCACGAAATAGCGTATCTATTATGCAATGAAAAACAGGGGAAAACAATCGTTTTGCATTGCAAAAACGAGAATAATTTTTTAGTGAATTTTTAGTAATTCAAGCAACTTTACAAGCGCCATATGGTTGAGAAAATACGATTTCTCAATCAAATCGGCAAAACAAGAAAAACATATGATTTCAGCACATAATTTCAAAAGGAGAACAAAAACGATTTAAATTGAATGCCTGTCCAATTTTGATAGGAAAACAGAGGGAGGCAAGTGAAAGAGCGACATCAAAACTTTTTTGACAAAAGTGCCATTTAGTAAAAACCGGAAAATCCGGTTTTCAATCTTCGCTCAAGCATTGAATCGATGAATCACATATCTTATCCAGATATCCTATTCTATATATAAAGAAAGGAGAAACAGGTCTTTTTCATCTCGCAAGGGAAATAATTTTTTAAGTTGCTTAAAAAATACTAGTAATGCGCTTACATTTGTTGTATGATTTTAAACAGGAGTTGCCGTTTATGGCATAAAAAGAACTATGGAAGACCATGTCAACAATGAAGAAGTGAAGAGCCGTTCCTATATTTCGCAGACATCGGGTCTGCACGCTAACGATTATATCGGTTATGCGTTAGGAGATTTTGCGGGATGTCTATGTTTCTCTACGGTCACTACGATTTTGCAGAAGTACTATACGGATGTCTTGGGACTGACGCCGATGTTCATCATGCTCATGTTCATCCTCGCCCGTGTCTGGGATGCGGTCAATGATCCTATCATGGGTAGAATCGCTGATATCCGCAAGCCAGGAAAGGAAGGCAGATATCGCGTCTGGATGAAATGGGTCGCTATCCCCTTGGCCTTAGCTACGATACTGATGTTTTTGCCTTGGCCAGGATTAGCTGACAAGATGGGCAAAGTCGGTGTCTGTGTCTATGCGGCTGTCACCTATATCCTCTTCGGTATGATCTATACGATGCATCAGATTCCTTATGGATCGTTGGCCTCTGTTGTCACAACCGATGCCAAGGAAAGAAACAAGCTTTCCGTCTTCCGTTCTGCTGGTGCTGCCTTAGGTTCGATCCCTGTCCTCTTTGTCACGATGTTCTATTCGAAGAATGTGACCGATGAGAGCGGAAATGTCATCCTCGGCGAAAACGGAAAGGCACTTACGACCGTTCAGTATATGCCAATCATCATCGGTGTCTCCGTCATGGCTGCTATCGCCGCTGTTCTCCTCTTTGTCGCCTACCGCAACAACAAGGAAAGAGTTGTCGCTGTTCAGAAGCCGCATGTCAAAGGCGAAACCTTCAAGATTGCAAAGATCTTGCTCAAGAACCGCAACTTCGTCGCTGTCTGTCTTACTGGTCTTCTCTTATTGGCTGGTCAGATGTTTACGCAGTCTTTCTACACCTACCTCTTCAACGATCTCTTCGGTCAGAACTGGATGAACCTTGCCTCTCAGGCCTGCACCTATGGTCCGATGATCATTCTGATGCTCTGCGCTGGCAAGTTGGTCCGTAAATTCGGAAAGAAGGAACTCTGTGCTGTCGGTGGCTTTGTCGCTGCTGCTCCGAACTTCATCATGATCTTCATGAAGGATATCATCATCAAGTATCCGTTCATCTTCCTCTTCTTCTGCGTCATCAGCGGTTTCGGATTATCGATCATCGGTCTTGAGATCTGGGCACTTGCCACAGATGCCATCGATGATGTCGAAGTCAAGACAGGCCTTAGAAACGATGGTTCCTCCTATTCTGTCTTCATGTTCTTCAGAAAGTTAGGTCAGGTCGTTGCCGCTATCGCTGTCAATGGTGCTTTGCTTGGCACACATTATAAGTCTGGTTCTGGTCAGGTTCAGAGCGCAGATACGTTGAACGTCATGTATTACATGGCAACCGCTATCCCAGCAGGTCTATTCCTCCTCATGGGTCTTGTCATGCTTCTTCTCTACACCTTGAGCAAGAAGAAGACAGAAGCCTTGCAGGATGAAAAGGAAGCGCTATTAGCCAAACAGGCTGAAAACAACGAAATCGTCATCGGTGGAAACGAATAATCTCCTTTCAGCGTTATAGAAAAGAGACTGTCTTGATATCGCAGATCCGCGGTAGGATAGACAGTCTCTTTTCGTTAGACGTAAAAAGGCTACTAGAACAGCTCTAATAGCCTAATTTTTATTCGAATTCTTTGATGAAGGCGCCGATGCAGCTCTTCTTTGTGTTCAGCGTGTTGTAGTCAGGATAGAGGCAAAGCTTATCGAGAACGAAATCCTCTTTGTAAGAGTGAATCTCCTCCTTCAATCTTTCGATGATCTCCTCTTTGGATAGTAAGGCTCCGGAGAGGATGATCTTCTGCAAGGAGAGAAGAGAATCCGCGTTCAGAAGGGAGAAGGCAAGGACGTGAATGACTTTCTTCAGCTTCTCTTCTTTTTCTAAAAGGAGTGCGGTTCCTTCCTCTTCGTTGACATCCTTATTGAGCAGGGTGAGATAGGAAATCGTCTCTTCCACGGTCTTATCGTGGTAATAGGTATGACCGAGTTCGGATTGGTTTCCTAAGGACATCCCATTGACATAGATAGAGGAACCAACACCAGGGCCATATTTGATGAGGAGGAAGTTTTTGTCCTCTTTGTGTTGGAGAGAATAGATATCGGCTAAACAGTCGACGTTGTTGAAGACATGGATAGGAAGAGAGAGCGGAAGGAGCTCCTGATAGAGAGTCTCCTGTTTTTTCGTAAAGGAATCCCAGGATGCGTTTCCACGCATCGTGATTCCGATTGAGAGGATCTTCTTTTCGTATCCGGACAGGAAGGAAGCGATATCCGTTTCCCTGCTGTTTGTGACTTTCACAAGACCAGAGGAAAAATCCATAAGAGAGTAGTAGGTATTGTTCTTTTTGATGTCGATGCCGAAGAAGTAGCCATGCTTCGGATTCAAGGAAAGTTTCAATTCCTTTCTTCCGACTTTCTGAGCATCATTCTTGCTCTCCAGAACGAACTTGTCCTCAATCAATGGCTTTAAGGACAACGTCAAAGCAGCGTTTGTCAGAGAAAGCCTTTTTGCTAACAGAGAGCGGGAACTCTCCTTCTCGACAAACAGAATCTTCAGGATGGATTTCTGGGTATCGGTCAAATTCATTGTCATATTAATAGTGTAACACCGGAGATGAACAAAAGGACACAGGTGATCTTCAAAAATACCTTTTTCGATAGCTTCGGAGCAATCAGCGCACCGAGAACTAAGGAAAGGACAGTAACACCAGCTCCGATTCCAAAGAGAATCCAGGTGTGAGCCGTGAAGATGCCACTGATCATCTCGGTCGTAAAGAGGACGGAATTCAGAACGATCCATAATAGGGATAAGGTGGCACGGAACTTGTTTTTGTCCTTTAGCTCATGAAGAGCGTAGATGACAACAAACGGTCCGCCAGAGACATAGAGCTTATGGATGATTCCGCCTAAGAAGAGGAACAGTATCATCAGCCATTTCGGAAGATTGATCTTCTCAAAGTCGATGAAGAAGAAAAGGATGGCGATCAGAATGACAATCGATCCATAGATGTAGAGAAGAATCTTGCTCTGCATCGGTATCATATCGACAAGATAGCCAGTCGCAAATCCAAGGCCGACGGTGATGATGATCGTAAGGAAATGCTTCCAGTCGATATCCTTGAAGTGAGCGATGACAACATAGACGGAGACTAAAAGCGCGACAAGGTTCAGAACCGGCTTTGCAACATCACTCCCCTCTAAACGGAGGGAGAGAGGCATCGCAAGAGCGGTTCCTGCAAATCCGGTTATCGTCTGTATGATATTGCTTAAGAATATGATTAGGATGAATAGAGCATCATAGAGCATGATCAGTAATCGACCTTGATGTTTTCTCCGACAATTCCGACATAAGCACCTAAAGTGGCTTGTTTGGAATCCTTATGTGCCAAAAGCCATTTATTTACCTTCCAAAGTTTTGTATCCTTTGGAGTTTCAGTAAGATCCATATTGGTCTTGTCCGCAAGGATGATAGCGCATCGGAATCCGTTGTCGCTCAGTTTGCAAGGGGAGAAATGAAGCGTATAAGGATAGAGTGAGACAGCCTCTCCTCTCCTTACAAGGAAAGCCTTAACATCGGAGGAATTCAAGATTCCATCCTTGATGTCAGAGGGCTTCGCCAAAAGGAGAATCAGATCGTCGGCTGCAATATCCACTTCCGGGCAGGCATGGTATTCCATGCAGTTGAGAAGGGAATTGTATCCATTGCAGTATCCGGTCTCAATATCGGATAGACCATATACACTTTCCTTTATTTCCTTCATGCCTTTCAAAGAGGACATGTCTTTGTCATCTCTTACATAGATATTGTTCTCTTCCGGCATCTTGGCTTTCGTCTTCAGATAGTCGACGATCTCCTTTGTGTCAACGGATAAAAGAGAACCGTATTCCGAAAACTCGGGATCAGTAGCATTTTGTATTTTCATCGAGAATCTCCCAATTCATCATTTTGGCCAGATATCTCATTGCCTTCTTATACTGGACGTATCCCATGATGACATGATGCGCAACACCAGTATAGGCGACAGTGTCGATCACTTCGTTGATCGGGCGGTAAAATACGACCTTCGCATAGGTTCCGGAGAGATCCTTGTTCATCTCAAAGGCTTCTCCCTCTTCGTAATAGATTCTTGTCTTTCCTCTGGCCGTATCGATTCTTAGAATCGACATCTTTCCCGGTTTTAAGACGAAGTCAGCTGTGACACCTTTTCCACCAGCAAAATAGGTTTCCAAGGAACGGTTGCAGCGATGATCCCAGAGATTGCAGGGAGCAACGCCGTCATGCCAAAGGAGAGCGTAGTTCTCCTCATAATTGACCTGGGAGAGATCGGCCATGAAAGGAGTCTCTTCTCCGGCAGCTTTTACAGCTACCATGCTCAATGCGGCTTCGATATCACCTTCACAGGCTAATAGAATGCCTCTTGACTGAAGGACGGACATCATAGCGCAAGGAGAGACACCGTAGTTCTTGGCGAATTCCGGCCAGCAGCGGATAGCGACAACATCCAAGCCTTTCTCCTTCATGAATCTTTCCGATACGACAATCAGTCTAGAGACCTGTCTTACCTGGAAATCATTGAGTTTGGAACAGTCGAAGATCTCGCGAAGATTCTTCTCTTCCTTGTCGATCTCTTCCTCGTTTGCTTCTCCTCCGAAGAAATCGGAAAGCTCATAATGGGAAATCAGGACACCGAGTTCCTTATAGAGGTGCAGTTCATCCACACCGACATTGTAGAATCCCTGAGCGTGGAAACCGATGAGACCGACATTGGAATTCTCCAAAGCCGTCTTCATCTTGATTGCCGTGACCCAGTCGTGATCGATGTCGTCGCCGACATAGACGATGAAGTCATCGACGCCGCCTTTATAAAGGTTGGAGGCGTTGAGATTGACACCGCAGACGGCATTGAGACGGATTTTTCCGCCGTTGTAAGGCAGCTCGTTATATCCCTGCAACAGGAAAGGACGCTTGACGATGTTGTGAAGAATCAAAGCCAGTCCGCCGAGGTGGAAGGTGGCAGAGACGACAACGACGGCATCAACATGCTTCTCGACAAAATAGTCCGCGGCTTTCTTTGCTTCGCCTGGTTCAATCACCATCTCTGGATAATAGACCCAGTCGACGCTCTTGTCTTCCATGACTTTTGCGCTTCTCTCTTTGTATAACTGGAAGGCAGTTTCATAATCAAAGGTTTTTCTGACTAAGCAGACAATACCGATAATAGGCTTTCTCATATTTAATTTTCCTCGTTGACAATTTTATAGGAGGCGGAGAAATCTTCTTTCGCCAATCCCTTTTCCATCGCCTTTTCATAGACTTCTACGACACGGTTCAAGGACGGACAGTCCTTATTGATTTCACTGGCTATCTCTTTTGCAAAATGGACATCTTTGTTCATGTTCTCAACGGAGAAAGCGGTCGGATAGGTGTTTGTGATGATGTTCTTTGCTTTCGTATCGAGATAGAAGCAGGAAGCCCCTCCGTATCCGAAGGCTTCGACGACCTCTTCCTGGTTCAGTCCTAATTTCTTGGCTAAGCCGAGAATCTCGTTGACGCCGTTCTGGATTTCACCTACCAAAGCGTTGTGAAGGATCTTCATCTGAAGTCCGGCGCCATGGTCACCCATGAAGATGATGTTTTTTCCCATGCAGGAGAGAATCTCTTTGACTGCTTCATAGACTTCCTTCTTTCCGCCGACATAGATGCCAAGCTCGCCTTTGATAGCGGCAGGCTGTGATTTGACAACGGGGCAATCCAAAATCTCAACGCCCGTTCCTTCCAAGTCTTTTGCGACAGTCTGATTGGTGCTAGGAGAGATCGTGGACATATCGATCCAGATCTGTCCTTTTCTCAAGAAAGGCTTGATCTCCTTGTAAAGAGAGAGCATATGCTCGTTTTTGGGGACCATGGAAATGATGACATCAGCGAAGTCGACACACTCCTTATAGGAGGAAGCAAAGGGGAAAGGTGTCTCTTTTTTGATCACATCGTATCCGATGAGATCATATTTTTTGCTGACATTATTTGCCATTGGCATTCCCATGATGCCAAGGCCGATGAATGCTACTTTCATGGATCAGTTTCCTTTCGTATGATCCCAGGCATTCTGGAAGACACCTAAGCCATAGGTAGTGAAGGGATGATTGAAGCTATCTTCATAGACAGCAAGACCGGCTGTTACAATATCAGCCCCCATCTCAGCGGCATCGGCAATCTGCTTGCCGTTTCTGACAGCAGCGACGATAATCTCGGTCTTGTAACCTTTCTCTTTGTAGATGTTGACAAGCTGTGACATATAAGGATAGGTATCTTCGCCGTTATTTTCTTTCCATCCGACAAAAGGAGAGACAAACTTGGCGCCGATTCTTCCGGCCTGGATAGCCTGAGAAGGAGAGAAGACCAAAGTGACATTGGTTCTGATACCCTGTCTCTCTAACTGAAGCGCAGCCTTGACACCTTCTGTGGTGCATGGGATTTTGATGACGAAGTTCTCACAGATAGCGGAGATCTTCTTGGCTTCGCTGATCATATCAGCTGCATTATCGAGATGCGGATTGATCTCGACAGAGACGGGGAATTTCTCGACTCCTAAAAGGTTATTCTCCTTCAGCCAATCTGCGATATCGTTGATGGCGACAAGAAACGGCTTTCCGGATGCCATGATGTGCTTCGGATTGGTTGTGACACCATCGATAGCATAGTTTTTATAAGCGTAATCGATCTCATCTAACTTCGCTGAATCAAGAAAATATTTCATTGTGTTTTCCTCCTATTTCTCAATTTATCTTTTCAAATAATGATCTGAACTTGCTGTCTTTTCTGTAGAAGGCGATAGGGAGTCCTAACGGAGAATCCAACTCTCCTTCACCGGACGGGATTTCTTTATTCGTGAAGAACTGAATCCATTCACCTTTCGGAAGGTAATATTTATGCTTTGTTTCATTTGGTCTAAGAACTGGTGAAACAATGACATCGCTTCCGAACATGAACTCCTTTTTGTTCTCGTAGGCCTCTTTCTCATCGTAATGGAAGAAGAGAGGACGGATCATCGGAGTGTGGTTTGTGTAATACTCCTCGTATAGTGCTTCTCTATATTCCTTCAAGGCGACATAGTATCTTGTGTTTTTGACAAACTCATCATAGGTATCCTTGTCATCGTACTGGACATTGTTCTTCGGCTGGTTTCCTTCGTGAGTGCGGAAGACCGGAGTGAAGATGTTCATCTCTGCCCAACGGTTGAAGAGCTCTGCATTTCTCTTCATCGGATATAAGGCAGTGATGGTCGTATATCCGCCGATATCCGAGTGGATGACACCAGCGCCAGAGCAGGCTAAGGAAAGAGAAGCAGGGATAACGGAACCTAAGCCGTATTCGTCGGAGAAGTCGACATGCTGATCTCCGTTCCACATGGAGTTGGTGTACTGGAAGGTATGTCCGTAGGCGGCTCTGGAGAAGAAGAAGCATTCCTCTTCTTTTCTGCACTCTTTGACAGCGTCGTAATTGCATTTTGCCCACATGGTCGGCCAACGGTTGTGAAGTTTCTCGCTTTCTCCTCCGTAGCAGACAGAATCGGTCGGAAGATATTCTCCGAAGTCTGCCATCCATCCGGAGAGTCCGTATTCGATCATGTTCTTCTTGATGATATCGATATACCATCTCTTGGCGGAAGGATTGGTCAGATCGACGATTCCTGCATTGAAGGTAGTGGATTTGATGTGGTAGACAGAGCCGTCCTTATGACGGATCAGGAAGCCTTTCTTTTTGGCTTCGAGATACTGAGGGCCACCCTCTTTTAAGAAGGTGTTGATGTATCCTAAGAATCTTACGCCTTCGGAATTGAGCTTCTTTATGATCTCTTTGAGATTCGGATAGAGCTTCTCATCCGCTTCCCAGTTCCAGAAGACCTGATATCCGAAACTGGTCACAACGTTTCCGCACCAGTCCTGACACCAGATTCCGGCAATCTTCAGCCCTTTTTTCTTCGCTTCCTCATACTTCTTTAAGAGGACTTCGCTTCCTCCCTGAATTGCGAGGATGACCCCGTCATTCACCCAAGAGGGGACACGGGGCTGGAAGCCGACTAATTTCGATACTTCCTGAGACAATTCCAATAAGGAATCAGCGCAGAGTAAGGAGATAGACTGAGGGACCTGTCTGAACTTGATGAAGAGCTCATCCTTTTTGAAAGACAAGAATCCGTAGGTATCCTCATGGCAGTAGATAGCATAGCCTTTGGAGGAGAAGAAGGAAGGAGTGGAGCAGTAGGTCTGATGGTCCTTATAAGGAGCCTGGTAATCCGGATCAGGACCTTTGAGTCTTTCTCTAAGCTGCTTCTTGACAATCTTCATGACCTGTTGGTGTTCGCTGACCCAGATTGGGACATCCTTTCCTTTCAGATCCAATGTGGAGTACTGCTCTCCGCATCCATAGATATGCTCATCTTCGAATGTCTTGAATCGCAGTGTGAATCGGTTATATCCCGGATCGACATGGAAGTGGAATTTGACCCAGGGATCCTTGTCGACAATAATCTCTGCCTGTACCTTTCCATCTGTGAAGATATAACGGTTTCCGTCCTGGAATGAGAAAGTCAGCTTTCTTCTGTCGACGATATGGTCCTTTGTAGTGAAGGAACCACGCTTCATCTTGTACTTTGCTTTTCCTTTGCCGATGACAAGATAGCAATCGCCATTGCTCAGCTGGTTTAAGAAGTACTGATACATTTCTTCTTTGTTCATAATGACATCCTTCCTCAAATTGCTTAGCGCAATTAATTAAGTGACTTAAAAAATTATAGACTGAAACTGTTATAAAGGCAATAGATTTTTATAAATGTTATCGGAAAATGACTAGGATAGAGATACTAGGATAAATATAAAAATCTGATGCGAGTGCATCAGACTATATACGATACTGGTGACCCTGAAGAGACTCGAACTCTTGACCCTCTGATTCGAAGTCAGGTACTCTATCCAACTGAGCTACAGGGCCACGTATATAGTATTATCTCATTTTCTTTTTTGATTTTGAACACCAATTTATCTTCAACTGGATTTAGCTGTGCAATCATTGATATTTATGGAAGCGTTGCCATTTGTGATGTAACAAAAATTGAATTATGTAACATTTCTTTCTATATGGTTGAAAGTTGAACAAAGTTCGGTAAAATAATTTTGTATGAAAAAGGAGAATGCATACATGAATATCAAAAAGGTAGTCGTTGCCGGTGGCGGTGTTTTGGGTAGCCAGATTGCTTTCCAGGCCGCTTATTGGGGATTTGATGTCACCATTTGGCTCAGAAGCGAAGGCAGCATCAAGCGCACACAGCCCAAGATCGATCATCTCAAGGAAACCTATCTCGCTGACATCGAAAAGATGAAGAATGCTGTGAAGGATTCTGCTGACTGGTGCCGTGGCTTTGCTGAGGGTGACACCTTCGATGCGGAGAAGGCGGTCGAAAGAACTTTATCCGCCTATAACAGTCTCAAGCTCGAATTGGATATGAAGAAAGCGGTTGAGGATGCGGATCTTGTCATCGAATCCATGGCCGAAGATGCCGAAGCAAAAATCGCCTTCTATAAGGCACTTGCTCCTCTTCTTCCTGAGAAGACCATCTTAGTTACCAATTCCTCTACTCTTCTTCCTTCCCAGTTTGCCAAATATACAGGAAGACCGAACAAATATCTCTCCCTTCACTTCGCCAACACCATCTGGAAGAACAATACAGCTGAAGTCATGGTTCAGGGCCAGACAGACCGCAAATATTTCGATGAAGTCACTGAATTTGCCAATGCAATCCATATGATAGCTTTGCCGGTCTTAAAGGAAAAGAGTGGATACCTCCTCAATTCCATGTTGGTTCCTTTCCTTTTATCCGGTCTTGACCTCTATGCCAATGGCGTCTCTGATCCGAAGAGCATCGACCTTGCCTGGACAAAGGGAACCGGTGCACCGAAGGGCCCGTTCCAGATCTTCGATACCGTCGGATTGAATACTGCATACAACATTGTCATGCAGTACCAGAAGGTTCCTGGATTATTCACTCCTCTTCTCAGAAAGATGATGATGCCGTATAACTTCAAGGCGATGGCCAAGATTCTGAAGGAGTATATGGATGCCGGAAAATTAGGCATGTCCTCCGGAGAAGGATTCTACAAGTACAACTAATCGATTCGGTTAGAACTAGCGCTTAAAAACAAAACCATATCATATTCTTTGTTTTAGACAGGGAATGATATGGTTTTCTATTGTGCCCGATTTTTTCTATAAACAGAATGTCATATAAGCTGGTATGCAGATGATACCTAAAAAGGGTTCTTCTCGGAAAAAGCACAAACGTTTTTCTTACGAAATATCGAAAAAGCGCAAAATTAATTTTAACGAATCATCAAAAAAGCGCAATCATCGGCCCACGTTTCTCTGTTGATATCTCATATCCGTGCTAGATACCGGAAACCTGTTTCCTTCAGTAACCGAGAAAAAATTGGGAGACTTAAGGTGCTCTTTAGATTTGTGTTTTAAAAATAGAATCATGAAAGGGAGGTTTTGTTTATGAAAAACTTAAAAAAATTCGTTCTGACTACGGTACTGATGATGCTCTGTGTATCCTGTTCCGGTAAGGCGGACACTGGTTCGACAACAGGCACTTCATCCGGTTCTTCTAGTTCTTCATCCTCTGGTTCCTCAACTTCTTCGGACACGGTGTATGACACATCCGGAAATGAAATCAAGTCCGGAAGTTCGTCTGTCTCCTTCAAGTATGGAAATCAGACAACGAGCAAGACCATATCTGCGGCTTACCTGATCGATGGTGTGACTGTGAACATCACATCCGGAGAATATCTTAGCGCATCGAATTCCTCTGACCAGGTTGTTTTACTTGTAATCAACGGAGGAACATTGAATATCACAGGTACCAGTTCTGATTATGTGAATATTTCAAAGTCCGGAAGCGGTGCAAGCAATGGACAGGTCAGTGATGACTATAACTTCTATGGAATCAATTCGGGAATCGTTGTCTCTGGTTCCTCTTCCAGCGCTACGATTCAGTATGCGGATATCAGTACTTCCAGCAATGGTTCCAATGCGGTCGTTGCAACCAATAGCGGAACCATCCATATCTTAAATTCCACAATCACGACAACGGGATCTGCAGGTTCGAGAGGCCTTCATACAACCTATGGAGGATCTATCACTGCTGATGGCGTTGACATCAAGACACATGGGGCGTCCTGTGCATCCTTAGCCAATGACAGAGGCGGCGGAACAATCGTTGCCAGCAATATGACATTGGAGACGAACTCCAATGGCTCTCCTTTGGTCTATTCTACGGATTCAATTACAGTCACTTCTTCTAATGGCGTTGCCAATAAAGCTCAGATGGTCGTTGTAGAAGGCGGTTCTAGCGCTACGTTATCTGATTGCAGATTCAGTTGCACAGGCTCTGGAAACAGAACCGGAACTAGCGACAGCAATTCTTCAACCCACACTATCGATGCTGGCGGAATCTTCATCTATCAGTCCTTCTCAGGTGATTCGAGTGAAGGCACGGACTATTTCACTGCATCGAACTGTACTTTTGAAGTCACGACTAGTAGTGTTCCGATGTTCTATCTGACGAATATTTCCGCTGTTGTCACTTTGACAGGCAATACATTCACTCAGGCTTCTTCCTCCGATTATCTCATGTTGGCAGAAGCGACGAACCAGTGGGGAAAGACAGGGGCCAATGGTGCAACGGTGAAGGTAAAACTGTCTTCTCAGGACTGGGATACATCTAAGACGTACTGTGGTTCTACCTCTAGCATCAGTTATCTCTGATAAGAAAAAATAGTCATCCACGAAGGATTTAATCAACAGGAGACGTATCTTTCTGAGGATTAAATCCTTTTTCGTTGATGACGATTCTATGTATCTATATTTATATATAGGCTAAATAGGAAACCTATTTATCCCTGTTATTATTCAGCAACCGGGGCAGCAAGTCGAAGCAGGGATTTGAATATCTGCTCTTCTGTGACATTTTCGTTCTCGAGAACATTGAAGTACAGAGTAGAAGCAAAGGCGCCGGCAAAGTAATAGGCGGAGATCTTCGGGTCAGCGCGGGAGGTGAGGAAGTGATCATACTTCTTATCCAGTTCCTCTAAGGCATCCTTGATGAACTTGGTTATGTTCCAGTAAAGGCTCTTGGACTGATCTGCTTTGATCATCTTGTCGATAGGGAGATTGCTTTCATAAAAGGCGTGAATCATCTTCTCTAAGCAGGTGCGGAAGAAAATCTTCTTCAGTGCGTGGACATAATGATCAAGATAAGGCTGAATCCTCTTCATCAGCTCTGTGCGGTAACGGGTGAAGAGGAAATTCAAGAGCTCATTCTTGTCCTGAAAGTTATTATAGAATGTGTTTTTGGAGATCATCGCTTTGTCTGTGATGTCCTTCACAGAGAGCTCATCGTAGTTTCTCTCCTGCAATAATTCCTCTAATGCATTTGCCAAATCTCTTTTGGTACGGACGATTCGCGCGTCTTCTTTTTGTAAACTTTCAACAGTAGATGACATTTTGTTTAACCTTTCCTTCCAATTTGTAATTGTTTGAAAAAATATTGAACTTTTCTCTTGATATTTAACTCAAGCACATTTATTATAACATGCGTTGAGTTATTGGGCAAGTGTACCAATAACTTGAATGGAGGAAAATTCACAATGGAACATGTCATTGAAATTAAAAATCTAACAAAAGACTATGGGCAAGGACGTGGTGTCTTTGATGTTTCCTTCTATGTCGACAAAGGAGAGGTCTTCGGATTCTTAGGCCCGAATGGTGCCGGAAAATCTACGACCATCCGTCATCTTATGGGATTCTCTGTTCCGGACAACGGAGAGACATTGATCAAAGGTGTCAATTCCTTAAAGGAAAGAGATGTCATCATGCAGGGTGTCTCCTATATCCCTGGTGAGATTGCACTTCCTGAGAATCTAAAAGGAAAAGAAGTCATTGAAGAGCAGATGAAGCTCAAGGGTGTGACAGACAGAACCTTCCTCGATTGGCTGAAAGAGACCTTCGAACTGGACGATTCCTTATTGTGCAAGGAGATGTCATTAGGCATGAAGAGAAAGATGGCAATCGTCTGTGCCTTCATGAATGATCCGGATGTCATCATCATGGATGAGCCTTCCTCTGGCTTGGATCCGGAGATGCAGGAGAAGTTCGTTGAACTGATCCGTTTGGAGAAACAGAGAGGCAAGACCATTCTTCTCTCCTCTCATATCTTCTCCGAGGTCGATGCCTGCTGCGACAGAATCGCCGTCATCAAGGACGGAAAGATTGTTTCCCTCTTTGTCGCTAACGATTTGAAGCATAAGACGATCAAGACCTATCATGTCACCTATCCGAATGTAGACAGAAAGAACGAAGTGAAGAATCTCTTTATAGAGAACGGATACCAGGTCGATGATTCTACGGTCGATGAGAAGCGTATCACAATCCATGTCTCCGAAGAGAAGCTTCATGACTTCTTATCTCTTCTTCCGAAGGACTTCACAGACTTCTCCGAGAAGAAAGAGACGTTGGAAGATTACTTTATGTCCTTCTATAAGGAAGACAGAGAATATGGAGGAATCAAATGATGATCGACAAAGATAAGACAGTCATCTACATTGACCACATCACAAAAGACTATGGTCAGGGAAGAGGAGACTTCGATATCACTCTGAACATCAAACAGGGTGAGACGATGGGAATCGTCGGAGAGAACGGTGCTGGAAAGACAACACTGATCCGTCAGATGATGGGATTCATCAAGCCGGACAAGGGCCATATCAACATCTATAACATGGATGCCTATAAAGATAGCGCCCATACAAAACAGTACATCGGCTATATCCCTGGTGAGATCAATTTCCCGGATGTGAAGTCTGGTACGGAATTTCTTCATTCCTATGGTGAAAGCCTCGGAATGAAGAAAGACAACTTCGAATACGCAGATGAAATCATCAAGAGAATGCAGTTAGATATCCGCGCGTATCCGAAGAGAATGAGTAAAGGTATGAAACAGAAGACAGCCATTGTCTCCGCCTTCATGCTCAAAGCTCCAATCCTCATCATGGATGAGCCGACAACGGGTCTTGATCCTCTGATGAGAGATGAGCTTCTCACTCTTGTCGAAGAGCAGAAACAGAGAGGCGCTACGATGTTCATCTCCTCCAATACGATTGAAGAGTTGGAACGCGTCTGCGACAGAGTCGCTCTGATCTCACAGGGCCACATCATTGATATTGCCAATGTCAACGATATCAAGAACCGTTACTTCCGCGACTTCAAAATCGAATTCAACAATGAAGAACAGTACGTCAATTTCCTAAAGGGAAGAGATGACATCATTCGTGTTCAGCCAGAATACAATCAGGTCACGATAAGAGCTGACAGAAAATGTGTCGACCTGCTTCTCGATGACTTAAGCCACATGGATGTCAAATACATATCCGAAGTGAAATACAATCTTGCGAATTACTTCAATGATATCCGCAAGTCCAAGAAAGGGGTGTGAATATGTTAACTAGAGATGATTTGCTTCTTGATGGAGTGGAACTTCCGAAAGAAGACAAGAAGATAGAAATGGCTTTGCCTCCGTCCTTGAACGGCCAGACAAAGTCCGGAAAAGAGCATAAGAGAATCTTCTCGCCGGCTCTTTTCAAAGAGTCCTTACGTTCCAACCGCGTTGGCCTTACCGTCGTATCCATCGCTAACGCTCTGATCATGGTCATCATCATCGTCATCCTTTCTACTTTGAACATCAATTCGACCAGTGACGCCTTAAAGGATCTATTCAGCAATGCCGATACCGAGACCACGATCAAGACTGGTGCTATCTCCTTCTATTCCTCCTTCAGCAATTCCGCCGATGCTTACTTGACCTTTGAGGATTCCAAAAATACATTAGTGACAACGACGGAGTCTGCTATCAGTATGGTCAGCGATTCGGATACCCAGAATCAGATCAAATCTGCAAAGTTGATCTATGATGCTACCTATCGTCTTTCTTCCGGCACAGAGGAAGAGAAGAATGCGACTGCAAAGAGTACGACGATGACTGCGGTTCAGACGATTCTGAACAACGATAGCTCTAAGACAGAAGACGAGAAGAAGGTTGCCTTATCCGCTATCTCCTACTACTTTGATATCTATGCCAATGATAAGAGCGCTTCGACGGAAACGATTCTCAAGCAGGCGATTCCGCTTACGATCACTGATGTCATCAGCGAACAGCAATCTCTTGATGATGAGAAGAAAGCGGAAATTAAGACAATCTACCAGGATGCCTTCAATCGTGTCTTTGACAATAACGAAGACAAGAGCAAGGTTTCCTTTGAGACTTCTCTGAAAGTCATGAAGACGGTCGCTACAGGAATCCAGACGGATTTTGTCAATAATGCCACTGATCTGCTCCTTGCCAAGTACAATGAAGACCAGGATGCCTACATGGCTGATTCCAGCATTGAAAAGGGTGTCCTTTCCACTGCCATCCAGGATTATGTCATGTCCATGGTAAAGGAATTCGCTTATTATCAGTATCTTCCGAGTTTCACTGTCGAATATGTCACCAGCGACAGAGGATATCCAGTCCGTTATGTCTCCACTGGCAAGTATGCTGATAACGGAAACGAAATCATGGAAGCGATTGAAGTCAAATCCTATAATCCTAGCGTTTATACGAAAGTAAAAGGAGATATGGGTGCTAAGGCCAATATGCTCGAGAAGATGCATAAGGAGGTCATCACTGGTGTTCCTTATACCGATGAGGAGATTGCTGATGCGAAGAAAGAAGCGGATGAGAATCTGGAAATGGTTCAGAGAGAGCTTGCTTCCTTCATGAAGGATTTCCTCACAGTCGATGAGAACAATACAAATGATTATTATGACGGAAAGTCCATCAATGAAACCAACCTTTCTAAACGTGTCTCCAATATTGTCACCACGATGGCGGAAGAACAGCTCATCGAGAAATACAATGAATCCCACGATGTGAAGATCTCCTCTATCGAAGAGATCACCAAGCAGAACTACAGCATGTCCGGTGAAGAGATGATGAACACTGTCAGCGGATATGTCGATAGCGGCATTGCATCCTATAAGAGCTATCTCACATCCTGCAAGAACAAGGGCTATTCCGATATGGATTGCCTGATGGTCGCTACTGTCAAAGGAAGCACTGGCGTCATGAGTCAGCTCCCTGGCAAGGTCAGCGATTCTCTTACTGAGATGGGCGATATGAACACCTATGGCATTATGGTCGGTGTTGTCGGCTTTGGTATCGCAGCTCTGCTTATCCCGATGGTCTATACCATCATGACGGCCAACAGCCTTGTTGCCAACAAAGTTGAGACTGGTTCTCTTGCCTTCACTCTCTCCACTCCTATCCGCCGTATCTCCTTCGTCTTCACCGAAGCCTGCTATCTCATCTTCACCGAACTTGTCATGGGTGCGACTTTGGCTATTGTCTCTATCATCACTCAGATGTTAGGTGTAGCCTGTGGCGGTACAGATTTACTGACATCGCTTCCGATACAGGATATCTGCTTCTATGCCTTAGGCAACTTCCTTGTCACCCTTGCTGTCTCTGGTATCTGCTTCTTCTCCTCTTGCTTCTTCAACAAGTCCTCTCAGGCCATTGCCTGCGGTGGCGGTATCACGATTGCCTTCTTCATCTTCTCTATCCTTGGTCTGTTCGGTACTCCTGCTATCCCGGGAACGGTAAGAATCGAGGCGATGAATTACTTCAACTATTGCACTATCGACTCTCTCTTCGATGCTATGGCTGTCATGAATAAGGACTGGCTGACCTATGGCCTGAAGCTGATGGGCCTTGTCATCATCACCATTGTCACCTATGTTGTCGGTATGGGAAGATTCACCAAGAAGGATTTACCACTCTAAACAGATGGTTATTGCGGAGGCGGCACTTGCCGCTTCCGCTTTTGTTTCTTTAGAAAACTTTGCGTTCTCTGTTTCTCGGATATATATCTTTTTGAGGACACAAAATGACAGCTAACAGAAAAGAAAAGACGTTTCGGGATGTGAAAGTATTTCAGGAAGCATTGGATGATATCTCCTTTCTCGAGGAGATACTCAGGATATTTCTTTTCGATGAGTCTCTTATCTTGATGAAGTGTGTGAAGGACAAACTGATTGCAGTGGAAGGACAGACGGTATTCTCCTATGATTATGTCGCCTTTGGGAAAGAGAAAGGAATCTATGGAATCTGTCTTCTCGATCATTATGAGGAAGAGATGAAAGAGGATTTTCTATTGATCCATGGATTGCTCAGAAACACGTATGACAATGACAACAAGAGGGATGATATCTATACGCTCTGTTTCTGTAAATCGGATGGAAAGGAGAAAGTTCCCTGTTACCAGGCCGAAATCGATTTGATCGAATTGTTTGGAAGATATGGATTCATCGACAAAGGACTTCGTTTCTTCGTCTTTCAGAAAATAGAGAAACCGAAGTCTCTGTTAGAATCTGCAGTCAGCGATCTTGCTTCTGAGAACATCTCAGATATTCGGAATGATTTCATCCGTGAAAAACTAGAGTGGACGCTATGGGAGAGGAAGAACAGGAAGAAAGAATAGATACTAAAACCACTTTCTATTGTTTATGTGAAATGGTGGGTTCAGTATACTTGTCATTTGCTTAAATTATTTAAGAAAGCGGTTTCAGTGCCTTAAGCCTTGCTTTAGTTTCAATCTCTGTTTTGCTATCCTTAATTGAAAGAGAGATTACATCATGAAATCACGTAAGTCTAGACGATGGAGTGTAGTTGCCTTAGCTGTTGTTTCTTTTTTGGCGGTTGGCTGTTCGAATGATAGTTCAACATCTGCTCCTACTACAGATACAGAGAGTGGTGCCACCTCTGAATCTACAGTACCGGAAGTTGTCCTCAGTGTCTCTGACGCTATCGATATCGCTTCCCTTGGCGAGGAGAAGGAATATTCTGTCCGCGGACAGATCAAGTCCTTTACGAACTATTACTATGGTCAGCTCACATTGACCGATGGAACCAATGATCTTCCGGTCTATGGCTGCTATCTGCTCAATGCAGACGGTACTACAACCTATTTCGATGAGATGGATTATGTTCCGGTTGTCGGAGATACTATCACTGTCAAAGGTGTTTTAAAGTTATATAAGGGTGAAGCAGAACTTGGAAAATCTTCCATTCAGAAGATTGAACAAGCAGAACGTGCCCCTGTCGATACAACAGGATATACCGAGATGTCGATTGCTGATATGAGATCTTCTGCTGTTGGCACCAAGGTCAAGATCACTGGTGTTGTCGTCAAGAAGACACATACACAGAAGATGAACTACAATGGTTTCCTCATCGTTGATGAGACAGGTTCTACCTTCGTTTATGGCGGTGCTACTGCTGTTCAGGTCAAGGAAGGAAACGAAGTCACCGTCATCGGTGAAGTCGATCATTATATCTCTTCCAGCGAAGCGTCCGCTGCAGAAAAGATCGGTTATCAGGGTGCGATTCAGGTCTCCAATGTTTCCTTGGTCTCCAATGATAAAGGACAGCATGAATTCTCTAAGGCTGGCATTCAGGATACAACAGTCAAAGCAATTCTTGATACGGATGTCAAAACCGAGAACATCACTGGCAATATCTATCATGTCACTGCTATCATCAACAAGTCGTTGTCGGATTCCGTTCTGAATTACTATATCGATGACTTGGACAATAAGACGGGTTCTTATGTCTATACTTCGAACAACAATTCTGATTTCTCCTATTTGGAAGACTATGTTGGAAAATTGGTTGACCTTTATGTATCTCCGATCAACTGCAAATCCACCTCTTCCGGTGCTATTTACCGTTTTGTTCCGGTTGCTGTTTCTGCTATCGATGACTATCAGTTCGATATGAATCTTGCACCGAAGTTCGTCATGGACTATATCGCATACCCTCAGTTCACAGCTGTCTATGCTGGTGATCCGAACCTTGAAGTCGTCACTTCCTATTCTTCTGATATCATCCATATGAGTGAGGTCAAGGTCAGTTATTCTTCTACCAATACGGATTTAGCTTACTTTGAAGAGAAGGATGGAAAGACCTACTTCCATGTCAAAGCCGTTTCTGATTCTGCTTCTCAGATTATCATCAAGGCAGAGTATGGTGATGTCTCTCTTACAAAGTATATCAACGTCACATACGAGAATGCCTTAGATGGCTCTGTCACAGTCAAGGAAGGCATTGATGCTGAAGTTGATACGGAAGTCAGAGTTCACGGCGTCGTCGCTGCAAAGACAATTGGTAAGTTTGGTGTTTATGTTATCGATGATTCTGGTGCTATTGCATGTTTGTTGAAAGACTCTAACGACCTTAACACACTCAATAATGGTGATGAGGTTGTTCTTGTCGGAAAGAGAGCGAATTTCAAAGACCATCAGATTATTCTGGATGGCTGCACAATCGGTGGCATCATCTCCACCGGAAACACCTATTCTACTGCAAGCTTCACTGAGAGGAGCATAACCGATTTAGTCAACAAGTATTCGGATGCAGACACGGCTAAGGTCTATAAGACTTCTGCTTATGTTTATAAGACCGATTCACAATATCCTCAGATAGTTTTCTACGAAAACGAAGATGCGGTGACAGCTGAGGAAGGAAGCACCTCACTTTCTCTTTATTCCGGTAACAGTGATCAATTCGAATTCTTAGAAGAGTTTGTCGGAAAGCAGATTACTATGGAAGTTGCCATGGTCAATTGGAACAACAAAGTCAAATGCTGCCCGATTTCTCTTAGCGACGGAACTAAGACAATCATCAATCCTGTTCACACTGCTTAATCGATAGTGATTAGCCATCATCCTAACTGGGTGGTGGCTTTTTTGCTGCAGCAAAAAAGCTAGCCGAAGCTAGCTTTCTATTGCGATAGAAGTTTGAATTAGTAGGCTGTGCTGACTGTGGTATATGCGGCAGTGTCAACCGTCGGGAACTTGACATCATTTCCTCTGAGGAATTCGAACTTGAGTCCGAAGGAGAGGTTACCGCTATAATTCAGCTTATAGGAAGAAGCGGAAGTTCCCATATCGACAGAGGTGGAAAGACCTAAATTGGCATCGATGCCGAAGGAAACGAATCCACTCTCGTTGAAGACAAGAGCATAGCTGAAGGAAGAATCAGCGCTGTAGTTATAGGAGATCTTAGTGGTGGTCTCTTCTTCTCCCTCTTCGTTGAGTTCTGTTCCAGTCAGTTTTCCGCTATAGGAGTATCCGGCTTTTCCGTGATCTTTGAACTCGCCATCATCCGGAAGAGAAGAATAGAACTCTTCATAGGCTTCATCGAATTCCGTTGTGTCAAGATTTTTGATGAGAGGGAAGTCCTCGTCGCTCATGTTGAGTGCGACTTTGGCTTTGCCACTGCTAGGAAGGGAACTTGTATACTGACCTAAGAGAGTAGAGAGGAGAGAGAAGACCTGCTTATTGGATAAGTCGAGGTAGAGATTGTTCTCGAAGAGATCGGCGGAGACAGCATAGTCACCGTTGAATTCGGTGTTTGTGGTAGGTGTTGCGGCGACATCGGCTGTTGGTACTGCGATATTGGCGTTATAGGTTGTGGTGTAATTTCCTTTGACATTGATGGAAGCGGAAAGGGTGGCACGGAAATCGCTGGCCTTTGTTCCAGTATGACCTTTGACACCGAAGCTGATCTTTCCGTTCTTTGCTTCAATCTTGGATGTGATGGAAGCGATAGACTGATCGGCAACAGTCATGCCACCAGTGAAAGACTCGCTGAAGTGAGCACCGCTGATAGAGAAACCGAAAGCGTCGTTGTCGCTATCTGGTTCAACTTCGCTCTTTACGGCAGCTTTGAGTTTTTCTTTTCCGACGGTTCTGTCGATTGCAGTACCGTTGTTCGGAAGCTTTGTTTCATTCCCTGTGCTTCCATTGCAGGATGTGATCAAAATAGGCAGAAATAATAACGAGATTAGATTTTTCTTTTTCATAGGATTGTCCTCCTGTTCCTACACTCTTTATTATAATGGAAGAGGAAAGCAAAGTCAAAAAAACAGAGGGAAGGAATCCCGTTCCATCTGTTTTGGTTCTATTTTAATGATTTTATTAAACATTTAATGATTAAATGTCGATGGTTTGGAAAATAATAAACTTTACTACTTTAAAGAAAACTGAAAGTTGTTTTATTTATCCGCCAAAAAAGCGCTAAAGGAAAACGAAGGCTATTTCGTCAGTATTTTTTCACTTATGATATTCATGATCTCATCGTTTTCTAAGCCAAGAGATCTCAGGTAATCAATCTGCTTTCTCATCGTGTTCTCTGCGATTTTCTTTTTGATGACTTTAATCTGTTTTTCGCTCATTTCACTGACATAGAATCCTTTCCCAGGGAAAGAATAGATGTAGCCGTCTTTCTCTAGATCCTCGTATGCTTTTTTGACTGTGATGACAGATACATTCAAGTCACAAGCTAACTGACGGATAGAAGGAAGAAGAGAGTTCTGCTCTAGTTTCCCGTTCAGTATCTCTGTCTTTATGGATTCTTCAATCTGCCTGTATATCGGTAATTCCGATACAGGGGTAATGATGATATCCATACTAGAGATCCTTCTTTTCCATCGTATCAGCACAGATATGATAGGTGAAAAGATTCAATAGAACAAAACATAATAATCCAATCAGGAAATAGAGAATCTGATAGAGGATCTCTCCGTTAAAGTCCAATGCTTCCCCTATGGTGGGAAGATAGGCTAATACTATGCCAAAGAAGAGGAAGAAAAGGAAGGAGACAAAGAGGGAAAGGAGGGTGGCAAGCATTCTCTTCGGCGCTGTCTTGATATAGATAGTCCAAACAAGAAGGTTATAGATTCCATAGCATAGAAAACAGCATCCAAAGAGGGAGAAGATACTATCGATGCCAGGAATGCTTGCCATCATCTCCGACGTGAATATCAGCTGTTTCACAAAGAGGAAAGGAAGGGATAAAAGCATAAAGGTGATTTCAAAAAAGATGGTCATGAAAAGTTTTGCTTTGATGTAATCCTTTTTGGATATCGGGGTTAAAGAAGAGAAGAGCATATCATGGTTTTCGCTGATGAATCCGACATAGATGTTGATGCTGAATGTAAGCGGAAGATAGAACGAGATTGCAGCAGGATACGTCGGAATCAGTAAAAGCAAAACACAGGAATATCCCAGATAATAGACAGGGTGCATAAGAAGAAATTCTTTTTTCAGCAATGCTTTCATTTTACTTTCCCCTTTCTGTAAGGATCATGATCTGTTCGATGTTAGGAGTGACGAGTTCAACAGAGGAGGGAACCTTATCTTCATCTTTGCTCTTTATCAGCGCCTCAAAGGAATAAGGAGATTCCTTTGTTCCGATGATGATATCCTCCGGCAACTGCTTTCCGATTGCCTTTGGACAGATAATCATCCGGTAACTATCGATAAAGGAGTCTTTTTCATCGGATAAGACAATCTTTCCGTTTTTGATATAGGTGATATAATCCGCAACTGCTTCTAAGTCGGAGACAATCTGAGTGGAGAAGATGATGCTATGCTCTCCATCCTTGATATAGTTCTGGAATTCACTGAGGATTTCATCCCTTGAGAAGGGATCCAATCCCGAGGTTGGTTCATCCAGTATGAGAAGCTTGGCGTGGTGAGACATTGCCAAGGCAAGGAGGAATTTTGTCTTCATCCCATTGGAAAGGTCTTTGAATTTCTTCTTCTCATCCAATGAGAAGCGGTGAATCAGGGAATCATATTTTGCGTCATCGAAATTCTGATAGAAAGGAGCAATCGCATTCTTGATGACGGAGAGCCGAAAATTCGAATAGATATCCAATCCGCCCAACATCAAGGCGACATCCTGCTTCAATTCTGTCTCATTGGTCTTCTCTAACTTCTTTCCGAACAGAGTGATTTCACCGGAATCGATATGGATCAGTTTATAGATAGACTTGATAGTAGTCGTCTTTCCGGCACCGTTTTTCCCGATGAAACCCATGATATATCCAGACTCCAAAGAAAAAGAGACATTCTGAAGGGAGAAGTTTGGATAGGATTTGCATAAGTCTTTGACAGTCAGTATTGCCATAGTGTGCCTCCGTGTATATTCAGTATATACAGTTAAAGGACTATGTCAATCTTTTTTCACACTTTCACAGGATGTATTTTCTTTTAGCTGGCATTAAGTTTCCTTTGCTCTTTCCCTTAAAAAGTTTTATAGTTTATATAGCGAAGAAATGAGGACCGCTATGGATGACAATATTGTTTTCGGAAAAATACCCGTCAAAAATGCCATTGTAGGAAACAGAAAACCAGTTCGCATCTTTTTGAATTCGAATCATCCCGATGCGGATATCCTTGCTTTGGCAAGAAAGAATTCTCTCCCTGTCAAGATGATTTCCGCTGAGGAGTTAAACCGTCTCTCCGGAAACAAAAACCATCAGGGAGTCGTTTGCTCCATGCCGGAATTCCATTTCACGGAACTGGAGAAGCTTCTTTCGGAAGTGAAGGATAAAAAGGATTCTACAATCATTATGCTCGATGGGATTGAAGATCCCGTCAATTTCGGATCTATCATCCGTACCTCCACCGGTTTTAATGTCGATGGCATCATCATCGGAAAGAACAGACAGGTTCAGGTAACGGGAACCGTTTCAAAAGTCGCAACAGGCGGAGAAGAAATCATACCGATCGTTCAGGTCACCAATCTTTCACAGACCTTGGAAAAGCTGAAAAAGGAAGGGTATTGGGTCGTTGCCTCTGCCGGTGAAGGCAAAGACGTTTATGATGAGATCGATTATTCCGGCAAGATTGTCTTAGTCATCGGAAGCGAAGGTTTCGGTGTTTCCAAACTTGTCCGAGAACACTCCGATTTCATCGCATCCATCCCATTGGAAGGCAAAGTCAAAGCGTTGAACGCAAGCATTGCCTGTGCTGTCTTTGTTGCCCAGATTGATTCCTATCGCAGAAAAAAGCGTAAATAATAGTATTTGTCTTAGTAGCATTTTTCATCATCAAGCACTGAAATATATCCAGCGAAAAGGGAGCTTATAGCTTTTGTTTTCCTATGGATTTGGAGGTGCGTAACTATGAAACACGCTAGACGAGTCTATGAAAATCGTAAGGTACGGGACGAGATGAAGATGGTCTTTGACAAAGAGGCCGGCAAGTTTGTGAAGGCGGAATCCGAATTTCCGAATCAGGGATATGAGTTCGAAGCTTATTCCCTTTCTGAGCTGACTGTGATTGCCAAAACGGATGCCGTGGCAAGAGATGAGTTCATGAAACGTGTCGATCCTTCCATTAAACACTACGTAAAGTATGTCTGTGAGGTGAGGCCGTTTTTGGACTACAGCAGTGTCTATACGACCTTAGTAAAGGCAGCCAACAAAGTCGTCGACATCTATGTCGGAACTTATGGGATACCGGTTGAGAATCTGTTGAGGAAGAACTTCCAGTCCTATTTCAACTGGTTTCTCAAAAATGAGGGAGTCCGGTACCACAGGGAACTGGCTGCCTTGGGAAAGAAAGTCTGTGTTTCGGAGCTGACCTTCTTTGACAGCGTCACTGAAGGGATGAATCCGACTGCAACCATCTTGGACAAGGTTGACTTTGAGCAGTTTCTCTCTGTTCAGGATGAAGAAGACCAGGATGTTCTGACGATGTACATGATGTCATACTCCTACCGAGACATTGCGGATATCATGGGAGTATCTCCTTCCACGATCGCATATCGGATCAATACGCTTCTGAAGAAGTTCAGGAAGATGAGAGAGAAGAAATGATTGTGTTTTTCTGATTTTGATATAATCTATAGGTAAATGAATCGTACTGCTATAACTATTATCGTTCCTGTCTATCACAAGAGTGAATTCCTCATGGAATGTCTTTCTTCATTAAGAGAGCAGGACTTTTCATTGCCTTATCAGGTTGTCATGATCGATTGTTGCGGAGAAGAAAGCTGCTCTGAACTTGCAAAGTCATTCGAGAAAGCAAACCCGGGTTTTTTCTATTACCGATGGGAAGTCAACAAAGGACCTGGCTATTCGAGAAACCTTGGTCTCTTTCACTCAGTAGGAGAATATATCGGCTTTGTCGATGGAGATGATATTGTGAAAGCAGATTATCTCTCTACGCTCTATCAGAAGGCGAAGAAGACGAATGCCGATGTCGTCTCCTGCGGATACTATCTCTTCAAAGGAAAACGTAAGATTCCTGGATATTCTAGGTTAAGAAAGATAACAGACGGTAAGACAATCCTGAAGAAGCTCTATAAGGACTCTTTCGGCAGATACCGTACCTTCTGCTGGGGAAGGCTCTATAAGAGGAGTCTCTTGACAGAGAACGGAATTCTCTTCTCTGAGAATCTAAGGCAGTACGAGGACTGGTATTTCATGAATGTTGTCTTCTATCACGCGAAAAAAACGGTCTTCCTAAAGAAGATGCTCTACGGATACCGACAAGGATATGATTCCATCATGTCAGACTATCACGACCGGTTTCACTATCATAAGGAAGCAATGGAAAACTCTCTTTCCTATATCTCAGAGAAAGACAATAGATTAGCAAAAAAACTCTTCTCTCATCTCTCCTTACTGAACCGACTTCAGCTCTCTTATGATTTAAAGGGGATGAAACGGAAGGAAAAGAAGAGTAAGATGAAGGAGATGAAAACACTGTTTTACAAGAGGTGAAACATGGAGAAAGAAATATTTGAGCAGATCGCAGCAAAACTCTATTTCCATCGTGTTCGGAATGCCATCAAGTCGGATAACGGTCGGACTCTGCTGATTGGATCCAGCCGCGATTTTCCGAATGCGACACTGATTGCTGCGGAAGCGGCAATCCTATCTGGAAACGGATATAATGCTCTCTCTATTCCAAATACAGTCTATCCGATTGTCTTCTCTCGGATTTCTCCGCTTTGCATACATCAGGGAATACCCTGTTTGGAAGATGATTTCCTTTTGGATGATTTCTTCTATCTTCATAAATATGACTCTGTTCTTTTCGGAAATGGAGTATCTGTCTCAGAGAAGAACCATCAGTATCTGAAATCACTGATTGAAAACGCAGAGAAGAATCTTGTCTTGGATGCGAGTGCGCTTAGAATCCTTTCTCTTTACGGATGTGACATCCTGAAAGGGAAAAAGGAAGATTGTAAAATACTATTGACTCCTCATCTAGGGGAGGCTAAAACGCTATTGAATATAGAGGAACATTCTAGAGATCCCTTTGATTACCTTCCGAAAGCAATCGGATTTGCTCAAAAATATCAGGTATCTATCCTCTTGAAAAGTGTATCATCGATACTCGTCCTTCCAGATGGAAGTCATTTTTCTTCCTCCTATCTTCCAACTCCAAGTTTAGGGAAGGCAGGATCGGGAGATGGACTTTCTGGATATATTGCAGGACTGTTATCCTTTGCGGAGAAACATGTCAGCTATTCGGATGTCATTCTCTTTGCAGATGAGATGATTCATCGTTCTATGGCGGAATTAGAGAAGAGGATTTCACCTTCGCTCTGTTCGATTCTTTCTTTGAAAGAGGGAATGAAGATCCTATTAGAGCAGCTGAAACAAAAAGAATAAGAAAAACTCGGCTGACTGGGATAGATATCTATCCTAGTTCTATGCCGAGTTTTTCAATATCGTTTACTTATCGATCTTAGCAAGATCAAACTTCTTCAGATATTCCATCACGTCTTCGCTGACCGTTTTTAAGGTGTCGCCATCCATCGGATTAGCGATATTGGCTTTCTTTAAGAGGCTACGGAAAGGAAGGGTTCCGCCGAGTCGGTCGAAGGCGAGATATTTATCGAAGGCTTTCTTGTGATCCTTTTCGGCTTCGGCGAAGAATTCCAGTGCGACGACCTGGGCGATGGTATAGTCGAGGTAGTAGAGCGGGTTTTCAAAGATATGGTGCTGCCTTTCAAAGTATCCGCCGGATTCTAAGAAGGCGTTATCTTCGTACTGGCGGTGCGGGAGATAGGTTCTCTCCAATTCGCGGAAATAGGCTTTTCTTTCCTTGTGGGTGAGTTCAGGATGTTCATAGACATAGGCCTGGAAGGCATCGACAATGCATCCATAGGGGATAAAGGTAATCGCATCGCAGAGGTGCTGATAGAGATATTTCTCTGTATCCTCTTTGAAGAAGTACTTCATCCAAGGATAGGTGAGATATTCCATCGACATGGAATGCATCTCACAGCACTCCATTCCTGGATTTCGATAGGCGGGGACATCGGTTCCCTCTGCACCTAAGAAACCTTGGAGGGAATGGCCGAACTCATGGGTGAGAACATCGACATCTCCACTGGTTCCATTGAAATTGGAGAAGATGAATGCAGTCTTCAGACTCGGAAGATAGTCCATATATCCGCCACCGGATTTTCCGGGCTTGGCAAGGAGATCCATGCAGTGGTGATCCACCATGAAGTTGAAGTATTTGCTAGCGACGGGAGAGAGTTCCTCGTACATCTTTCTTGCTGCGAGGATGAGCTCATCCGGTGTTCCTTTCGGAGTCGGATTTCCGCTCTTGTAGAAGATGCTGTAATCATAGTAGTGGATATCGGAATATCCGATTCTCTCTTTCTGCTTCTGGAAGATCTCTTCTGAGAGTGGGACGATGTTCTCTAAGATCTTCTTTCTGTAGACTTCGGCATCCTCGGGAGTCCAGTCGAGTCTTCCCATTCTGTCATATCCGAGATAGAGGAAGTTCTTGTAGCCTAACTTGTGAGCGATCGTTGTTCTGACTTTGACCATCTTGTCATAGATATCACCGATCTTCTCATCGTTCTCAGCATAGAAAGCCCAGACTGCTTCGCTGGCTTCTTTTCTTGTCTCACGGTCGGAGGAAGTAGTGAATTTACCCATCTGAGCAAGGCTGTACTTCTCTCCATGAAATTCGATCAGGGCGCTGGAGACGACGTTGATGTAGTCGCGTGTGAGCTTGTTCTCTTCTACCAAGTCCGGAACGATCTCTTTGGAAAAGGTCTTGTTGGAGAGTTCAACTTCATCGAAATAGAGCTGACCGAAAGCATCGACGAGTTCCTTTCGGAACGGAGAGTCGAAGAAATGCTTGTCAAAGCTGTTGAAGTGTTCGGAGATTTCAGGAGATATGTTATCGATAAGTTCCGAGAGATCTTTGTAATAGGGATCCTGGGTGTTGATGGTGTAACGGATATAGACAAGAGAGAAGATTGTTCTCACGTTGTCGGAGAGGAGGAAATATTCCTTTACGGTCTTGATGGCCTCTTCTCCTGTCTTGCTTTCGACAAGCTTCTTGTCCAAAGCATCGATTGCCTGAATGATCTCCTCCTTATCCGGTCTTTCTACTTTGATCTCTTCGAGATTTTTGAAATTTGGGTCAAATTGCTGAATCATGCTGTATGCCTTTCTTTATAAGTGATAGAGTTCTCTGAATTTCTTGTCCAGGTATTCCACATAGTCTTTTGCGGAGAAGTTTTCTCCCGTGAGACGGTAGATCCATTCCTTGGTGTCGTATAAAGGCGCTGTTGCAAAGACGTTCTTTTTCATCCAGAGCAGGATCTCATCCATTTTGCCTTCCTTTACTTTCTCTTTCATGCCGATTTCTTTCTCCATCTTCTTGGAATAGATGCAGTTGAGAGCATTACCCATGCTATAGGTTGGGAAGTATCCGAATCCGGAAGACCAGTGGACATCCTGAAGGATTCCTGATTTATCGTCATGGATATCGATTCCAAGGTATTCTTTGTAGAGTTTGTTCCATTCCTCATTGAGGTGAGCAAAGTCTGCTTTTCCTTCCATGATCTTCTTCTCGAGGCGGTAACGGATCAGGATGTGGAGGGAGTAGGTCAATTCATCTGCTTCGGTCCTAAGCGGATTATCGAAGTCGATGTAGTTTGCACCTTCATAGAGGTCATCTTCAGTTACATCAGACATTTCATCATGGAAAATCTTGATGAATTTAGGATAGATTGCATGGATATACTCCCTGCTTCTTCCAATGACGTTCTCATAGAAGCGGGAAACCGATTCATGCTTTGCCATGCTCAGAGATCCTTCTCCGAGATGATGGGTGAAGACATCTTCATTGATGTTCTGGCCGAATAGGGCGTGACCGCCTTCATGGATGATGGAGAACATATTGGAGAGGAAATTGTCTTCGAAATAGTGTGTTGTGATTCTGACGTCGTTATAGGAGAACTGCTCTGTGAAGGGGTGCTCTGTCGTAGAAAGGGAACCGCGCTCGAAATCAAAGCCGTTGAACTTCATCAGGAATTCAGAGAACTCAGCCTGCTTTCCAATCGGAACTCTTCTTCTTAAGAAGTCGTGTCTAGGTTGGTAATTTGTGTTTCTGACTTCCTTTAAAAGCGGAACTAATCCTTTCTCCAGTTCATCGAAGAAAGGATCTAAGTCCTTTGTCGTGAAACCGAACTCATAGCCGGACAACAGGGTGTTGTAGAGATTGTCTTTATCGTAGTTATCCTGCAGTTCGACATATCTCTTTTCCAAATCATAGATCTTCTCTAACGTATCTTTAAAAAGGGAGTAGTCATTCTTCTCTTTGGCATTGATCCAGGTGATATATGCTTTGTTGAAGAGGTCGGTTCTTTCCTTGTCGAATTCCGGAGTTACATTCTTTTCTGCGTTGATCTCTCTCATCAGAAGAGTGATAAGTCTTTGGTCATAGACATCGAGAGTGTCGATCTCCTCGTTCAGTTTCTGGACTAGGTCTTTGAACTCTTTGTTGGAGCGGATAGCGAAGACCTGCTCGGAAAGATAGGAGATATCTCTGGCATCATCTTCCATGCCTTTCTTCGGAGCCTGAGTCTCCATGTCGTAATTCAGAATCTGCATCGTGTGGACTAACGATTCGCACTTCTTGAGCAAATCGTATAGATGGTTGAGTTGTTCGTTCATTGTTGAATAGCCTTTCATTTTGTACCTATCTTATATTTTTTTCTCACTTTTCTCAAGATGAGGAAGAGCATATAATACTAATTATGAAGAAACTGAAGATCGATATGCTCTCCCGTGCCACAAGCGTTCCTGCACAGGGTGTTGGCAGTGTCTATATAGAATTGATGAGGCTTTTGGACCAATACGGAAAAGAGGATTTTGATGTCCGCGTCAATGAACTCTCCTCTAAGATGGATATCTATCATATCCATTCCGTCAATTATCCTTTCTATCGGATGATGAAGAAAAAGCGGATAACCATCTGTTTTGTCCATTTTATGCCTGATACTTTAGTAGGAAGCGTAAGACTTCCTAAGTTTGCCTTTGGCTTGTTCAAGAGATATGTGGTCTCCTTTTATAAGAAGGCAAAGGAGATTGTCGTTGTGAATCCTTCGTTCAAACAGGAACTTGTGGAATACGGATTGGACGAGAAACGGATCACTTATATTCCGAACTTTGTCTCTCACAGCGAATATTTCCTCTTGGAGGAAGAAAAAAGAAAAGAGATCAGAAAGCGCTATAATCTCCCCGTTGATGCCTTTGTCGTTTTAGGAGTTGGCCAGGTACAGACAAGAAAAGGAATTCTCGATTTCATCCGTATGAGTGAAGAGAATCCGGATATGCATTTTGTCTGGGCAGGCGGATTCTCCTTCAAGAATATCACAGACGGTTATTATGAACTGAAGAGAGAGATGGCAAAGAAAAGGAAGAATCTAACCTTCCTTGGCATTATCGACAGAAATAAGATGAATGAAGTCTATAACATGGCTGACGTCTTTGTTCTCCCTTCTTATAATGAACTTTTCCCGATGGCGCTATTAGAAAACTGCTCCGTCGGGAAGCCGTATATCGTGCGTGACTTAGACCTTTATAAAGATATCCTTGTCGATGATTATCTGAAGGCGAAGGATGTAGAAGGTTTTTCTTCTCTTTTAAGAAAACTGAAGAATGATAAATCGTTTTATGACTCTTCACTTTCTCTTTCCAAGTCGATTTCTGAAAAGTACGGAGAAGAGAATCTTTATAAGATGTGGAGAGACTATTACTGGAAAATCTATAGTAAATACCATCATGATGATTCGTTATCCTAAAAGCGTATCATTTCATCGTTTATAAATTGTAAACGGGATTTCGAAATCTTTTCCCTTTTGATGACGTCTTGTCTTTCACGTGCCGGAAATCTTACAAAATATTTGTATCTACTTCTTTTCGTTTTTGGTACAATAACACTTGGTTTAATTATTAAATAAAGAGGTAAAGAAAATGTCAAAAGAAGTGTTCACTCTTGATTTCTACGGCAAGACGCTCACTGTAGAAACCGGAGAAATCGCAAAACAGGCCGATGGTTCTGTCTTTGTCCGATTCAATGATTCCGCCGTCTTATGCGCTGCCTGTGGTGCTCACGAGGCAAAGCTTGGTCAGGATTTCTTCCCGCTCACCATCAACTATTTCGAACGTCAGTATGCAGCCGGCAAAATTCCGGGCTCCTTCTTAAGAAGAGAAGGAAGACAGTCTACCCGTGAGACCTTGATCTCCAGACTGATCGATAGACCAATCCGTCCTATGTTCCCGGAAGGATATGTCAACGAGACCCAGGTGACCTGCACTGTCATGTCCGCGGATCCGGATGCCTGCACAGATATGTCTGCTATGTTCGGTGCTTCCTTAGCCCTTTGCATTTCCGATATTCCGTTTGAAGGACCTATCGCCGGTGTTCATGTCGGAAGAGTCAATGGCGAGTTCGTCATCGATCCGACGGTGGAACAGATGGCACAGTCCGATATCGATCTCTCTGTCGCTGGCACTGAGACCGCCATCAACATGGTCGAAGCCGGTGCCAATGAAGTCAGTGAAGACGATATGCTCGATGCCTTGATGTTCGGACATGAAGCCATCAAGAAGCTTTGTGCCTTCGAAAAAGAAATCGTCAGCAAAGTCGGAAAGACAAAGAGACCGCTCAACATTTATCATATCGATGAGGCCTTTGCCGATAAATGCCGCAATTATGTCGCTCCTAATCAGAATGAGACAACCGAGAACAGAATCATCAAGGCTGTCTCTATCTTTGATAAGCTTGAAAGACAGAATACCATCGATGCCTTAGAGAAAGAGGTCATCGATCTTGTCGATAAGGCTGATTTCCTCACTGGTGAGAAATATGAGACCATGCAGGTTCATGATCTCGCTGTCAATGAGGCCAAGGAAGTTCTTGAAGTTGTTGTCCGCAACGAAGTCAGACGCCTTATCACTGTTGACAAAGTGAGACCGGACGGAAGAAAGGTCGATGAGATCAGACCTTTGGACGCCCAGGTTCATCTTCTTCCTAGAGCACATGGCTCTGCTATGTTCACCCGTGGACAGACTCAGGTCATCTCCTCTTGTACCTTAGGCTCTTTGGATGATGCTCAGATCCTTGACAACATCACTGGCGATACCACCAAGAGATGGATGCATCACTATAACTTCCCGCCTTTCTCTGTCGGTGAATTAGGCAGAATGGGAACTCCCGGACGCCGTGAAATCGGTCATGGCAACTTAGGTGAAAGAGCTCTTAGCTATGTCATTCCTTCTGAAGAGGAATTCCCTTATACTATCCGCTGCGTCGCTGATGTCTGTGAATCCAACGGTTCCTCCTCTCAGGCTTCTATCTGCGCATCCTGCATGGCTTTGATGGATGCCGGTGTCCCGCTGAAGGCTCCTGTCTCCGGCATTGCTATGGGCCTTATCACTTCTGGTCCTTTGGATGGCAATCATCCTTACACCATCCTTACCGATATTCAGGGTATGGAAGACCACTTAGGAGATATGGACTTCAAAGTCGCTGGAACTCCTAACGGCATCACGGCTCTTCAGATGGATATCAAGATCCGTGGTATCACAAAGGATATCTTAAGAGAAGCATTATATCAGGCAAAACCGGCCAGAAAGCAGATTCTCGATGTCATGCTCGCTGCCATTCCGGAACCGAGAGAAGAGCTTTCTGAGTTCGCTTTGAAGATGAAACGTTTCAACATCGCTACCGATAAGATCAGAGAAGTCATCGGAAGCCAGGGTAAGGTCATCAATTCCATCATTGATGAATGCAATAAAGATGTCAAGATTGACATCAATGATGACGGCCGTGTCATTCTCTACTCTGTCCATAAGGATATGATTGAGAAAGCATATGGAATGATCATGTCCATTGCCAAGGTTCCTGAAGTCGGTGAGATCTATGATGGCAAAGTTGTCCGCATTGAATCCTATGGCGCCTTTGTTAATCTCTACGGCAACACCGATGCCTTATGCCACATCTCCAAGCTCGGCTGGAACCGTGTTGAGAAAGTCGAAGATGTCTGCAAACTTGGTGACACTCTGAAAGTCATCATCACTGGCATCGATGCCCAGGGCAGAATCGACATCTCCCATCGTGAATTCCTTCCTAAACCGGAAGGTTATGTTGAAAGACCGGACCGTCCTCGCGACAACAAGGACAGAAAGTCCTTTCATCACGATCACAGATAAATGATGATATGGACTACAGCGGAAAATCCGCTGTAGTCTTTTTTCTTTTTTTCTTTTTTTATATAATATTAGGCAGTATGAGGAACAAATTCATCACTTGCGGCTTATCTCTTCTTTTCCTTTCTTCTATGGTTTCCTGTGGCAAAAAGATGACCGGACGAATCACCTTCGAACTCGATGGCGGTTCCTTTCCGGATTCCTTTGGGACGACCTATATTGAAGGAGAGAGTGGAACTGCAATCTTGACTGAGATTCCAGACCCCTCCAAGCCAGGATATTATTTTGTCGGATGGAGAGAGAAGGCAAAAGACGGCTCTTACAGAACTATCAATAAGAGAACGGACAAAGATGGAAAGTCCTATTACTTCTATCCTTATGTTAATGATATCTTCTATGCGTATTTTGAGCCGTTGTCTACCATCACTTTTGATTTGACAATCGGTGCGGATGTCGCCTCACTCATTGCTCCGAAGGTGGATTCTTCCTCTTTCTCGGATGGAAAACTGAATGGATACGCATCCAAGAAACTTCTCTCCTTGGATTATCTACCTACGGTCTCTGTTGAAGAGGATGAACATCTTACTTTTGATTATTGGTATACACAATATCCGCTCAAGGGTGTGACGGATGAAAACGGACAGAAACATTATTCTCTTGATACGACAGGTGAAATCGGAGAGTATGAGTTTGACCGTTCCTTTGGAACGGATAATATGTCCTTCCCGATTTCTGATGACAACAACTTTGTCCTCTATGCAAAATGGACAATGGATCCGACCATCACGGTCCACTATAACCTCGATGGCGTAGAAGATTCTGTCTTCCAGGGAAGGAACAACATTTCCTCCATTCTTATCTCAGAGATGTACGAAAAGACTGGCATCAATCTGAACGCGGAAAATCAGGACTGCTTTTATACTTCCGACAAGAAGAAGCGATTCAAAGGCTTCTATCTTGATTCCGAACTGAAATCGAGGTTCAATCTCACCTCTACGATTGCGGATAGCAACGTCGATTTATATTTAGGATGGGATGATCAGATTACGGTCACCTTGGATTATCAGGGTGGAGAATGCAACGGAAAGAGCACCGAAGTCTTTTCGACAGAATATTATTCTTCGGATGTCTTAGGAGAAGAATTCTATAACAGCCATATTCCGACCGCCTACGAAAAAGATTTTGTCACTTATCAGTTGGATGGTTTCCAATTCGATATGACAAAAGAGAAACTTCCCGATCACGACATCACCCTTGTTGCTGTATATGATGATTATCCAACCTTGAAACTTCATTACGATTATCCTGATGGATATGATGGAGACAAACTTACCGACTTAGAATCAAAGATAAAGGGTGGAAGTGATATTTCCACTGTTCTGAATGATTTCAAGAATGCCTGCATAGAAGATAATCTCATTGTCATCGGATTCTATACGCTCGATGGAACAGACAAGAAGAATCTCAATTCTCAGTATATGCCCAAAGCGGATACGGAAATCTATCTTCAGCTGAATTATCGTCCTTATCTGGAGTTTGAAGTCTATATGAATGTCTCTTCCGATTACGAGAAACAGGATTCGATGTCTGAAAAAGTATATCTTGACGAAGAGGACATCATCGATCTGACTTCCCTCAAGGATAGGTCAAAAGCCGTTATCCAAGATGATGAGACTTATCTCTTCGACGGATTCTATTCGGATAGTTCCTTTTCTTCGAAAGTGCTCTTCCCTCTCAGTCTTTCATCGTCTCATGACAAGGTCAATTCAAGAACTCTATATCAGAAGATGACAAAGGCAATCGATGTTTCCTTTGTCGAAAAGTCATCCGGTGAAACAATCGGAACCTTGAAAGTCCTGCCGGGTTCCAAGATATCGGATTCCAGTGATACTCTTGCTCTATTAGGAGAGTATACGAAATTGACTCTCGTTGTAGACGGAAGCGAGAAAACGACATCCTATTTCCCAACTTCCAGTTCAACAATTTACGTTTATCGTTAGTTTGGTTATATTTGATAATATAAATTATTTTATTATAATAAAAGGGTTTGACTAAATCCTTTTAGAGAAAGTGTGATAACATGAGTTTAACAGCTGGTATTGTCGGTTTGCCGAATGTCGGAAAATCTACTTTGTTCAACGCTATTACCAATAGCAATATCTTGGCAGAGAATTATCCTTTTGCGACGATTGATCCAAACACTGGTGTCGTGGAAGTCAATGATTCCAGAGTCGATGCCTTAGTCGATATCTTCCACCCGAAGAAGACAGTGAGAGCAACATTTGAATTCACGGATATTGCCGGTCTTATCAAAGGCGCAAGCAAAGGAGAAGGCTTAGGCAATCAGTTTTTAGGAAACATCCGCAATACGGATGCCATCATTCATGTTGTTCGCTGCTTTGATTCCAGTGAAATCCTTACTTATAACGGAAGAGCAGTCGACCCGGTCGCCGATGCCATGGAAGTCAATCTGGAATTGATGCTATCCGATATCGATGTCATGACGAAGAGACTTGAGAAAGTGGAAAGAAAAGCTCTTACCACAAAGGATAAGGACGCTTTAGTCGAAGTTTCCGCTCTTCACAAACTCATCGATGGATTGCAGAGTGAGAAGATGGCAAGAGACATCCCTCTTTCTTCCGCTGAGGAGGAAGTGGCGAAGTCCTTCAACCTCATCACGATGAAGCCTGTCATCTATGTCGGAAATGTTGATGAGGAAAGTTATGCCGATCCGGATGTAAATCCTTATTTTGTCAAACTGAAGGAGTTTGCAGCAGAGAATCATGCTGAATGCATCCCGGTCTCTGCTAAGATTGAGGAGGAACTCTCCCGCGTCTCTCCGGAAGACAGACAGGAATATCTTGAAAGCTTAGGTACGACACAGACCGGTTTGGATAAGGTCACCTTTGCTGCCTATCATATCCTTGGCTTAAGAACTTTCTTCACCGGCGGTGAAGATGAAGTGAGAGCCTGGACATTCCACGAAGGATACACTGCTCCGGAATGCGCTGGTGTCATCCATACGGATTTCCAGAAATTCTTCCTGAAGGCTGAGGTCTATTCCTATGATGATTTGATCGCCTATGGTACAGAATTGGCTGTCAAGGAAGCCGGAAAGATGATGACAGTCGGCAAGGATTATATCGTCAAAGACGGTGATATCCTTTATATCCGCTCTGCCGCAAAGAAAAAGTAAGCATGGATATCCGAACAGGTTTTGGCTACGATATTCATCGTTTCGATGAGAACGGAAAGAGATTCCTTCTCTCCGGTGTGGAAATCAAAGGAAAGAGAATCCTAGCCCACTCCGATGGTGACTGCTTATATCACTCTCTTTCGAATGCAATCCTCTCCGCTTTAGGATTAGACGATATCGGAACGTATTTCCCGGATAGTCAGAAAGAGACGGAAGATCTCAATAGCGAAGATATTCTTTCCTTCTCCTTGGCTCAGATGCAAGCGAGAGGATACGAGATATCGAATGTTGTCATCGATATTCAATTGCAGTCCATCCGACTGAAAGAATATAAGAAGGAAATCAAGGAACATTTAGCCAAGGTGCTGGATCTAGGGATGGATCGAATCGCTATCCACGCCAACACGAAGGAAAACCTGGATGCAGTCGGAGAAGACAAAGCCGTTGTCGTTTATTCCAATGTATGTCTGATAAGAATGTGAGGTGCCATTTATGGATATTCAACAGAAAATAAAAGATGAGCTCAAGCGTGTCATTGTCAAGCTTGGCGGAGAGATAGAGGACAAGGAAATTGTTCTTTCCCCTTCTGACACAAGAGAGCACGGAGATTACGCTTCTAACCTTGCGATGAGAAAAGCCAAGACCTTCCATAAGAATCCGATGGATCTGGCCAATGATATCATCGCGGAATTCTCTTTGGATGGAGTCGATCATATCGAAGCCTGCAAGCCAGGTTTCTTAAACTTCTTCTTAAAGCAGGATGAGTTAGGTTCCATCATCAAGACCATCGTCACGGAGAAGGAACATTATGGGGACCTGGATATCGGAAAAGGTATCAAAGTCAATATTGAATATGTCTCTGCCAATCCGACAGGAACACTTCATTTAGGCCATGCAAGAGGAGCTGCCTTAGGTGACTGCCTCGCCAGACTTTACAAGAAATCCGGCTATGATGTCACAAGAGAATACTATGTCAACGATGCTGGTGTCCAGATGGACCATCTTGCTGATTCCTTGATGGTTCGCTATCTCCAGGAATTCGGAAAAGACGCAGTTTTGCCTGAAGATGGATACCACGGACCTGAAATTATCGCATTAGCAAAGGAACTCAAGGAGAAAGTAGGAGATAGCTATCTTGCCGATCCTGAAAGCCACCTGGATGATTTCAAGAAGTTCGGCGGTGCCAAACTTCTCGATGCCATCAAAAAGGATCTTCATGACTTCCGCGTCGACCAGGATGTCTACACTTCAGAAAAAGCCATCCGTGAAAGAGGAGATGTCGAGAAAGTCTTAGAATCCCTGAAGCCTTATTGCTATGAGCAGGACGGTGCTCTTTGGCTCAATACGACAAAAGATGGCGATGACAAAGACAGAGTTCTTGTCAAGTCCGATGGAAATTATACCTATCTTCTTCCGGATATCGCCTATCATAACGATAAGTTCAGCCGTGGATTCGATCTTCTCATCGATCTCTTCGGTGCAGACCATCACGGATATATCATGCGTCTGAAATCCTCTCAGAAAGACTTAGGACACAATCCGGATGCCTTGCATGTCTCCTTGGTTCAGATGGTCCGTCTCTTTAAGAACGGAGAGGAATTCAAGATGAGCAAACGTACCGGAAATGCCATCTCCATGAAGGAACTTGTGGAAGAGGTCGGTGTGGATGCCGTCCGCTACTTCTTCGTTTCCAGAAGCGGAACTTCCCATCTCGATTTCGATATCGATCTTGCAAAGACGCTCGGAAGCGAGAATCCGGTCTATTACGCTCAGTACACGCACGCAAGACTCTGCGGAATCATGAATAACGCCAAGGATTTCTATCCGATTGACTACTCCTCTTCCCTTCTTGTCAGTGAATCGGAGAAAAACCTTCTTATCCTTTTGAAAGGATATGCGGATGCAATCAAATCGGCAACTTTGGAGAATGAGCCTTATAAGATCACCAATTACATCCATACCCTTGCTCAGAGCATTAACGAATTCTATACCAAGTGCCGTGTCATCGATAACCAGAATCCAGAACTGACAAAAGAGAGACTTGGTCTAGTGGAAGCCTGCAGAGATGTCCTTGCATCCGCATTGAATCTCATCGCTGTGGATGCACCAGTCAGAATGGTTTCTGCAGAAAAAGCAGAATAGCATTGATTTTTGAATAAATTGTTTTCTTTCAGGCACTTTTAATAGTATACTTGTAAAGCCAACATTGAATTATATTGTTTTGATAAAGGAGAATATAACCATGGTAGAAAAATCATTAGTCAGCGTCGCTTATGACATCCTTAGCGAAGATTATAACAGCGGAAAGAAAGAACCCAAGGAATTCCTTGCCCTCTGTGCTGAGATCTGCAACAGAATCAATATGTCCGAAGAGGAGTTCACTAAATTGGTCTCCCGCTTCTATACGGATCTGACCTTGGATGGCCGCTTTGTCATCAAGGAGAACAACACCTGGTCCTTAAGAGAGCACGAGCTCTACAAGAACATCCACATCGATATGAACAAGGTCTATTCTGATCTCGATGTCGATGAAGGCGAAAATGAGAAGAGAAAAGACGAGAATCAGGATGATGATGAAGGTTCCGAACTGCTCAATGATGAGGAAAACGAGAACAATTACGAAGAAGACGACACCATCGAGAGTGGTATGGATGACGAAGACGACGAAAACAACTAATTCCACTTGTCTTTATGAAGCCCTCTGAAAAATCAAAGGGCTTTTTCTTTATAGAAAGGATATGTGAAGGACTCACATATCAGAAAGGTAATCGAAAATGAGTTATTTTGATGAAGACAGAGAGAAAGTATTCTCCGCATTAGAGAAAGCAGACAGCATTGTCATATTCGGACATAAGAATCCGGATGGTGACTGCGTCGGTTCCGTTTTAGGCATGAAGCATGCCTTGAAGGCACTTTTCCCAGATAAGAAGGTGTATGCTGTCGGTACACATCCGGCCTATCTTCCTGTCGTAGAGGAAAGCGATGATGTGTCAGATGAAATCATCGAGAACTCTCTTGCCCTCATGGTAGATCTCTCCGATCTTGACCGCGTAGAAGACCAGCGCATCTTGAAAGCTCCCTCCATTGTCTGTATCGATCACCATATGAAGCAGTACGATCTTACCTTCCCCATCGTCCGCGATGAGAAGGCACCTTCTGCAACTTTCATCATTGCAAAATGTCTTCTTCTCCGCTATGGAAAGATTCCTACTGCACAGTGCGCATACTACCTTTATATGGGACTTGTCACGGATAGCGGAAGATTTCAGTACGATGCAGAACCGGAAACTTTGGAAATCGCAGGAGAACTGATCAGCTATGGAGTCGATTACAAGTCGATGTATAACGCCTTGTACCGTCAGTCCTCTATCGACCTTAAGTACCGTTCTGTCATCTATCAGAACTTCAAATTCGATGGACTTGTCACCTATTGCCTTATGGACAAAAAGACCTATCAGGAACTTGGACTCACACAGAACGAAGCCAGTGGCAAGGTCAATCTGCTTTCGATGCTTGATGACCATCCGATGTGGGCATTCTTCACCGAACAGGAGGATGGCATCATCCGTGTCGAACTCCGTTCCAATGGGAAATACAATGTCCAGAAAGTCGCTACCCTCTTCAATGGTGGCGGTCACTTGGCCGCCTCTGGATGCCGCTTAGAGAGCTTTGACAGAGTCCAGGAAGTCTTAGACGCGCTCAATAAGGCAGAACAAATCTGATGTTTGAGAAAGAACTGAATGCCATGATCCTTGCTGCAAAGAAATCCAGCAAGGAAATCATGGACATCTATCGGAAAGGCTTCCATGTATCCGAGAAGGAGGATTTCTCTCCTGTCACTGATGCTGATATCGCATCCAATGGTATCATCCGCAAGACGCTTTCCCCTTTTACGGATATCGGATGGCTCAGCGAGGAAGACGCTGACGACTTGACAAGGTTAGATAAACGAATGCTCTTTGTTGTCGATCCGCTCGATGGCACATCCGACTTTGTGGACAAAGACGATTCCTTCGGTGTCAATATCGCATTGGTCGTCGATAAGAAGCCGGTCTTGTCCGTGATTGCCATTCCTGCACAGGATAAGATCTATTATGCTGTCAAAGGAAAAGGAGCCTATTATCTTGATGGAGAGAAGTCAGTCCCTCTTCATACATCCGATAAGACAAACAATCTCATTTTCTTAGTATCTAAGACACATGTCTCGGAAAAGGATAGAGAACTAATCGATAAAAACCGAGATATCATCAAAGAGGTTGTACCTCTTGGCGCTTCAACAAAAGCGGTTGCTATCGCCTCAGGTGATGCGGATTGCTGCGTGAGATATACCAAGATGACAAAGGAGTGGGACATCTGTGCTCCGAATCTCCTTATTCAGGAAGCAGGTGGCATATTCGTAGATACGAAGAAACAGCCTTTTGTCTACAATCGGAAAAATGTCTATAATTTAGATGGATACTGTATGTTCAATAGAAAAGAAACGATGGAGATACTCTTATGAAATCAAAACACATTCTGTTTATACTTCCTCTCTTCCTGCCTTTGGTCAGCTGTGACCTTGTTATAAATGGCTTTAGCAGCAATTCGTCTACCTCTACGGAGTCGGATAAGAAAGCATCGGAAGAGACTTCGTCCAAGCAGTCGGATTCCGTCGAGAAAGCCGAACTTATCACCGTCTTTGCCGTCAATGATGTTCACGGCTCTTTACAAGAGAATGCGGATGAAGGGGAATTAGGTCTTGCCAAACTGGATTATGCCATCAAGCATGACGTCGATTATGATCCAACGACAAGCATCATCATCTCAATTGGAGATTCCTGGCAGGGAGGTTACCTTGCCTATAAGGAAAAGACATTGACAGATGAGCTTCTTGCTGACATGGGCGTTGAGGCCATGTGCTTAGGAAATCATGAATTCGACTGGGGTATCGATACCATCAAGGACCTCAAGGCAAAAGCATCCTTCCCGTTCTTGGCCTGTAACATCAAAACACCGAACGGTGCTCATACCAATGAGCTTTCCGACAATTCCACCATCATCACGAAAGGCAATGTTAAAGTTGGTATCGTCGGTGTCATGGGAAGCGGACTGGAAAGTTCCATCTCCACCAGTTCCTTGGCCGGCTATTCCTTTGATAGTCGGGTCAGCCTGATACAGGATGAGGTCAACTATCTTACTGGAGAAGGATGTGACCTTGTCATTCTCGCGGCGCATGACTCCTACACGGCAAAATCCGGATATGTCAATTCTATTGCAAATACTTTTGATACCACACAGATTCAGGGAATCTTCGGTGCGCATACGCACGTTTTTGAATCGACAGAGTTAGGAACGAATAAGATTCCGTTTGTCCAGGGTGGAAGCAATACAAAAGGCTATACGAAGATGAGTTTTTCCGTCAAGAACAAGAAGGCGATTGAGCACTCGTATGTCAAGGCGTTCCATTCTGGAAACTACAATGTGGATACCTCTCTTCTCAATCAGGATATAGTCACGAAGATCGAGACGGCAGAAAATAAATACAACGGCTCAGAGGAGATCTGTGAACTCGTCGGTGATTTCAGAAGGGGATATGAGCTCAACAAGTTTGTTCCTCAGATCATGCTCAAACAGGCGATTGAGTACGGATACAAAGGAACCAATGAACTGATTGCAATTCATAATCTTGCCGGTATCCGAAGCAATATTTCATCCGGCAAGCTGACGAGGGAGAAACTCTTCAAAGTCGAACCGTTTGAGAACAAAGTCAAGATCATCAAGAATGTCTCTGGTTCAAAACTCTCCTCTTTGATCGGTGATGTAGAGGGAACCTATTCCACTGGATATTACGCCTATATGAGGGAAACCGATGTCGCTTTCTCTTCCAGTGTCACCTATGATGTTGTGACCATCGATTATGTATCCGAAGGATACTACGGAAAGAAGGCATTCGGTAATGCGACACAGTATGACCTTCGCAGTGAGAACCCGTATATCCTCGATGTCATGATCGATTATCTTAAGTCTTCTGAGACAAAAACTTATTACGCAACCGATTATCGATGAACGGAAAAAGCAGGGCGCTATACCCTGCTTTTTGTCTGTTTTTATATTATTTCTTTTCGAGGCTTGCTGTCTTCAAGGCGTCTTTTCTGAAGGAATCCAATCCTTTCTCTGTCAGAGGATGCTCGATCAGGGATTTGAGGACCTTATATGGAACGGTAGCGATGTCAGCACCAGCAAGTGCACAGTTTTCGACATGCGCTTTGGAACGGATCGAAGCGGAAATGATTTTGGTTTCGTATCCGAAGTTGGCTTTGAATCTGACAATGTCTTCAATCAGTTTTATGCTGTCCCAGCCATTGTCGTCAAGACGGCCTAAGAACGGGGAGACATAGGTTGCGTGATTCTCCATAGCTAGTAACGCCTGTGCAGAGGAGAAGCATAAGGTGACGTTGGTCGGGATATGCTTTTCATAGAGAGCTTTGCAGACCTGAAGTCCAGGAATGGTCATCGGAAGCTTGATGACGATATGCTTCGGATCGATGGCGTAAAGTTCTTCTGCCTGCTGAATCATTCCATCATAGTCTTCCTTTGTGACTTCGGCAGAGATCGGGCCATCGATCAGTTTCGTGATCTGTGTGATGACATCCTTCTGTGTCAGTCCTTCCTTTGCAATCAGAGATGGATTTGTGGTGACACCCTTTACAAATCCCCAAGTGGCAGCTTCCTTAATCTCATCAAGATTCGCTGTATCAATAAATAAAACCATAATAGTAGTATCGACTCCTTTCTTGTTTCTCTACGTTACAGGATCGGTGCGGCGGTATTGTTTCCGCGGAAGATATTGAAGATGCCCATGCCGAGATAGGCGTTATAATGGGCCGCTTTTTTGTTGTAGGTGTGATAGGGAGAACTCTTGGAGGAAGGATCAAGGAAGAGTAGTTTTTCCAGCTTCTCATCGATGCTCTTGTACTTTTCGACAATACGTTTCTCAGATAGGTATTTTCGGATATACAGAATCAGGAAATCGTTCTGATTCTTGACAGAGGAGACGTCGACAGGAACCTTTTTGAAGGACTCATCGATTGTATTGAGACATTCGATCATATTCTTCGGAAGGAAACGCCCATCATCCTGCATCGTGTGAATGGAAGAGGAAATCTCATCGAAACGTTCCTTCTCGTATGGGATGACCTTCTCTAGTTCTGCATATGCTTTCTTCTTTGCACCTTTCATCAGGAAATGAACGATGGCACCGGAGATGAGATACAAAGCGATGACACCGACGATGACAACAATATAGATCCACCATGTTTTATCCATGAATCAGTCCTCAGTCTTTCTTCTCTTCATTTCTGTGGATGCTGTCTTCCTTGTTGAAATGATTTCCGTGATATCTCTTATGCAGCTTGTCGAGGTTATATTGTGCCACCTCTTCCAAGGTGACGTCAAGACCGGATGCCGTCTCTGCAATGTACCAGAGAACATCACCCAATTCCTCCATGAGATGCGCTTTGTTCAGCTCATGCCCTTGGAAACGGTTTTTCTTGACGATGTCGCAGCATTCACCGCTTTCCCCTGCCAAGCCGAGGACACCATTGAGGACCATGTCCTTCTTTCCGTCTTCACTGATCAGATCATAGGCTTCCTTCTGATATTGGTTGAAATTGATTTTGTCGCTCATCTTATTGTCCTTTCTAGTCTACGATGATGGTGTAGTCTTTCTCTCTGTATTTCTCTAGGATTCTTTTTGTTCCGCGAAGATACTGGGAATCTTCCGGAAGAGAATCCAACGGATAGAATGCGATGGAATCCGACTCTTTGTCATGCGGCTGGATTCTTTCACCTTCTTTTATTTTATCATAGAAGATGAAATCGACATAATGGGTGACATCTCCGTTAGGGTAATAGAAGATCTCCTTTTCACCAGAAAGTACCATCAAAAGTTTTGGATTGTTGAGGGTAATGCCAGTCTCTTCGTAAATCTCTCTTCTCAGCGCATCAGAGACGGTCTCGTTGAGTTCTATCGCACCGCCGGGAAGACAGTACATTCCGTTGTCATGGCGCTTCTCTAATAGGATTTCTCCCTTTTCGTTCTCGATAATGGAACAGACGCCGACAGAGAGAAGAGGGTCATGTCCGATATATTTTCGCATCGATTGAATGTAGTCCATATAGAATTGTCTCTCCTATTCGAGTATCATTATAGCGAGATTTGAAAGAACATGATACAAAATGACAAGATAAATCAGAGACAGGCGCTATCCTATCTCAAAGCCGGATATCATCTGAGAAGCATCATCGATAAAAGAGAAGTCCATTTCTCCTATAGCCAAGAGAAAATACTAGTCTTCGGCGAAGAGCATTTTCTGACGCTGAATGAATATTCCTTCCAGGAAATCTACCATGACTGTCTCTTTGAAATCGATTCCGAAAATGAGGAAGAAGCAGTCGATATGAAAAAAGATGAAGAGTATTACTCCTGGAAGCAATAAAACACTTGAAAAAATAGGATTTTTCGCTATAATTATTTAGCATTATATCAGTGAGGTATATTTACTATGGGAAAGAAAAGATTTGAAGCCAGAGGCTTTGCAGATGAATGGGCCGTCAGAAGAAAAAAGAGATTAGCCAAGGAACAGAAGTCCGAAGCTAAGAATAAAGCTGCCAAGAAAGCTGCTAAGGCCGCTGCTTTGGAAGCAAAGTAAATCATCTGAATTCCATCAAGAATCTGCTATCCTAACGGATAGCTTTTTCTATTTTTTCTGAATATCGCTTAAAACAAAAACCGGAAGCCATCGTTGATTTGACTTCCGGTTTTATTTTGCTTAGATTACGCCGAAGAAATAGTTCTTCGTAGAATCCGAATAGCTGAGAGTCAACTTGGCTCCGTTATCTACTACGGAACCGCCACTGGTAATGCCTAACCAATTTGTGGTAAAGGTATAGTCAACGTATTGATAATCAGCTAAGTTCACATAGTCGCTGTTGTTATTATAGGCGTTCAGGAAGGTGTTGTATCTAGCCATCTTCTCATCACGAATAGCATCTTCTGCATCGCCGAGACAAATGTTGTTACGTGTCGCATTGAAGGTCAATGTTCCATACATTATGTTAGCGATAGAGAATTTGACCGACATGTTGAGGCTGGTCAGTTCCATATCAGAATTGTATCCGATGCTGATATTGGTTCCCTGATCGGAGAAACTCAGGACAGGGAGTGAGATAACCTTTCCTAAAGAACAAGTCAGATTCATTGAACCGCTGCCGTCTTCGTTCTCACTCAAAACCGCTTTATCGATGAGAGAGGAATAATTGTGGTTGATGACGACTGAGGAATCATCACTGGTCTCTTTTGTAGCGTCAAGGACCTTCTCAAGTGTGATGTAACCTGCCTTAAAAGTCGAAACGGTGATACTTTCGATGTTGAGAATATAACTCAAGAGATAGTATGCGATATTGTCAGTGATCTCTTTTGGAGTGAGTTTGTAAAGCTCGACTTTCTTGTTCTTCTTGCTATCCGTCGTTGTTCTTTCGGAGAGAACGAATTCGTTCTCAACGAAGAATTCAACGCCATAGAAGTTTGCACTGTCAATCGTGGAAGAGGAACTGCTCTTGAAAGAAAGGTAAGCTTTGACTGTGGAATCAACGATAGAGACATAGACCTGATAATATGTGTTCAGGTTTATTTCCGAGAAATATTTTATTCCTGGGATATAAGCATTCAGATTCATGCTTCCGCTTAAATCGAAGAAGTGATGGTTTGTCGTTGTGATGCCGCAGTTGACCAAGGTATCGAATCCGTGGACATCGACGAAGTTTGCTTTCGTGTTGTCGTTGTATTCGATTGTCGGCTTTGCGCTTTCATCGTAATCGCCGAGATTGATTTCGGCATGAAGCGTATATCCGTCATAATATCCGTCAATCTCTGCCTTATTGATTATATAGTTGTCATCGAATGTGACAATGATTGTATCGATATTGTCTGTGGTATCTTCGCTGTCGAGGATAGAGGAAGCAAGCTTCAACGTGACAGTCTTGTCTTGGATTTCGACTTGCTTGATGTAATCATTTAAGAGGATGGTGTAGTCCTTGTTCTTGATGGCATCGAGGATCGGAAGTCCAGTGACTACTTTCTCGGTCGTATCGAAGTAAGCTTTCAGATAACGATAGAGAAGATTTGTCTTGTTGTCTTTCAGTGATGTGACGCGGTCATAGATGGAGAACAGGTCAGTGTTGTTCATGACAAGGCTTGTCGTACCGGAGTCATTGTTCGCATCCGTATCTTTGGATGTATACTGAGCGACAGTCTGTCCGGCAGTATGGGTGCCGGAATAGAGGTAATCGATCTTGTGGTCTGTCTCTTTTTCGTAACTGTCAGGCTGCTGCAAGAGATGGAGGGTGCCACCGACATCCGGACTGTCTTTGTCGGTGATGTCTACCTGAGCGTCACCGTACAGGCCAAGATAAGACCGATACTGATCATTATCATCTTTCTTCTTGATCTCACCGTTTAGGTTCACAGAGAACTGTTTGAGATCGGTAGGAAGCGAATAGAATCCGTTGATGATCTTGCTGGCAGAAGTGATTTCCGTATAGTACTTTGCCTCATCCTCTGTCAGATGGAAGTCTTTGTATTCATCCTGAAGATTCAGGGTGAAATCCAATTTGTATTTGTTATTGATCTCAAATCCTTTGCAAGAGACGGAAGTGATGGAGTCATCATCCGTGTTGACATAGAGAGAAAGGCTAGAAATATTCTCAGCCAATGTGGATCCTTCGAAGAAGAGAGGAAGATTGATATCGAGTCTCAGAACATTGGAATCCACATTCTCTTTATCCAATGTGAAGTAGTTTTCGATGACTTTAAGAGAGTAACTGCTTTTCACTTCATCGATGATGGAGTAGATGACAGTGTTCATGCCATCAAACGCCTTGGACGTGTTTTCCTTGTCTTTGTTGAGAAGGTCGTAGATAGAACCGACTTCGCTATCGGACATCTTCTGCTTGAAGAAGTTATCCATCTGCAAGTAGAGGTCGTGATCCTGATAGACGAAATCAAGAGTGTGATCATAACCGTTCAGATTCGTATTCATCGTCAGGCGGTAATCGCCATAATAATTGTTTCCGGAATCCAAGGAGAGGGAAGTGACATCCGCAGAGATTTCACCGCTAGCAAGATAGTTCGTGCCTTCTGCTGTATTCTGTAGATTGAAGGAATAGGTCGTATTCAGCTTGCGCTCATCGGCGAGTTTTGTGACAGTGTTGAAGATGGAAAGGATTCCATGGTAGTCTTTGAACGAAGCGAATTCCGTGTCCGTATACTGGAAGGAGATATGGTCCACTGGTCTGACGTCGATGCTGAAGTCGAGATGGATATTGTTGTAATTGAAATTTTCAATGGTGATCTTGAATCCATCCGAGACAGTGGCAGAAGTGTCGTCCAATGTGATCTTCAGGATGTAGTCTCCTAAGCCAAAGGCCTTTGCATTGATGGAAAGTGTGAAACCATTTGTCGTCGACTCGAAGTCGCTGAGGAAGTTCTTGTAGACAGAGAGGTCTCCGTTCAATAATTTTTGCAAGTCAGTGCCTTCAATGATGCTATTGAGGCTAGTGGCGATGTCAGGCATATCATCCGTATTGATCTCAGATGAGATGACGCGGATAAGATCTTCGATGGAAGAGGAAGAAATCTTTCCCTTGACGAGATTGTTCAATGCAACATAGATATTGTTGTCCCTATAAGTTGCATAGACGCTGTTGCTAAGGCTTCCGTTATTGAGATGATCTAAGGAAACCTCGTATTTTCCTTTTGATACATTTTCTGTGATAGAACTAAGGTCGCCTTTTAATGTTCCACGGAATGTCTGCTTCTGAATCGAATTGTCAGAAAGGCTGACATCCGCATTGAAATCAGCGACGAAGTTTTTCTTTTCCATCAAGGAAGCGATGGAAGTGACAAGGTTGGTCGTGCGTGTCGTATAGTCCGTGTAATTCTTTTTCTGATCGTCTGATAATCCATTATAGGAAGAGGCGTCTTCAATCTGAATATTGTTTACATCGAGCTTCACGGCATAGGAATCATTCACCTGGATTCCGTTTTCATCGACCGTCTTGCCGCCGATGAAGTTATAATCCGTATCGGAGAGCAATGCAATCTTTGCACCTTTGATAGAGACAGGAAGGTTCAAGGAAGAAAGGAAGCTGTTGCAGTCAAGGATGTATTCATATCCTGTTGTGGTCTTTACTTCTTCCACGCCATCTAAGATCTCCAAGGCGTTATTCATAATTGTAGATAAATCGCCGAAGCTTCCGGCATCCGGAATCGTAGGGACATTGATGTTCAGTTTAGAAAGGACACCGGTGATTCCGGCAATGGTCTTCGGAGCGGAGAAGGAGAAGGATTTCTGTCTGTAATCGATGTAGAGCATATCCGTATCATAATAGACAGAAAGCTCTTCGTTGATATCTTTGTATTTGACGTTCAGCGTTCCGTTCAGTTTCAGTGAGGAAACGTCTCCGCTTAAGGCACCGCTTAAATCGATATCGAGATTGCTGAAGTTCAGATAGATGTCATCATTTCCAGTCGTAGAGAGAGTTACAGCAGCCTTATCTGCTTTTACTTCCTGAACTTTCATCAGTTTGTTGATCATCTTTGAAAATCCAGTCTCTTCAATCGGAGGAATATAGATGCTTTCATCATCGTCATCATTGTCGGTTGTGTTATCGGTCGTAGGTGTATTTGACGTTCTTGTGAGTTTCTGATAGAGGTAGGAACCGGCACCAGAAACGCTCAATGTCAGTACGCTGATAAGAGGATATAAAATGATATGTTTCATAATCGCTCTCCTTTCTAAATATTCATCAATTCGTAACCGTTGAAGTCCTCAGTTATCTCAGGGACTTTCACAGCAACGGATTTACCATCATTTTCAATGGTGTTTGTCGTGCCTGTCAGATAGATCTGATTCAGGTCAGAAATCGCATTCGTAACAAGTCCGCCTGTGTTGACACGATATTCATCATGGAAGACAGACGAGACAAGTTTTAACTCGGTGCTCAAGTCAAAAGTAAGTTTACAACTTGAAAACTGAGGACGAGATTTTAATCTTCCTGTCGTTTTCATCTGAACCTGAACATAGGATACAGCATAGCTGACATTCAGATCCAGTTCGACATGGTATCCGCTATCCGTCTTGCTGATTTGAGACTTGCTGACTGATTTGTTTGTCAACGAGTAACCGATGACTCCGCTTCGTTTGTGCTTGCTCTCTTCAGTAGAGGCGGTGTATTCATCTTTGCTCAGAGTCAGGAATTTCTCCGGTATCGGTTCCTCATCGGAGACATCGCTTTTATCGATGCAGTAGTATGTCCCTTGCAATAATTTTCCAAAGGACTGGATGTACTGGTCGTAAGTGTATGTCTTGGATTCCAAACCATCTTTTTTCCATTCGTCTTCGCTCTTGCATTCGTATGCCTTCACGTTGTTGTCGTTGGTATCGTAATACCGATCTGCCGTGCTTACGATAGAAGAGGAGGAAACCTTCTGGTTGAAGACACCCTCCGGATAACTATATGTTGTGCTTAAAATGGATTGTTTGACACCGGCGGCGGCCTGAACAACACCTTTGCCTAATGTCAGGGTATAAGGAGTGTCTGCGTACAAATCACAGGCATAATTGATAAGGATATAGGAATTCTCACTATAATCATCGGCAATCGTTCCAGCCGTCAATGAAGCCTCAATTTTATCTTTGTCGTATGATTTATCCTTCTCGATGACGATGGCATCCTGTTCCGGATTGATATTGTTATATAGGACATACCCGCCGATCACGCCAACACTACAAGAGATGACGCTGATGACAGTAGAGATGATGATAGTGGACTTTTTTGTCTTTTTCTTTGCGTTATCGGGATTGCTTTCTTTTTCAGTTGAATCTGTTTCTTTTTTGTTTTTTCTCATAATACCTTAAAGTTCAGCACCCAAAACGAATGATAGTGCTGTATAGGTATCATATCTTCTTTCAACAAAATGGTCAATTGTTATTCAAAAAAACTATTTTCTGCTTATTTGTCAGATTCCATCAAGATACGCATACGTTCTTCGTATCTTCTTCTCTTGTTCTCTTCCTGGACTGTCTTGTTGGTATAGTAGAAAATGACAATGAGAAGGCCGATCATGGCAATGATCATGGCAAGAGTTCCCCAGAGACGGAAATCCATGACGCCGCTCATTTTGAAGAAGGTAGCAAAGGATTTCTGAAGCGCATAAAGAGGATTGGTGTTCAGTTTGCCAATGTTATAGGCACAGACACCGAGAATGGCAAAAACAAGACCGGTAACCCAAATGGCACCGAGAATGCTGTACCATACGATTTCGCCCGTGAATAGTTTTCTGGACTTTTTATTCTCTTTCTTGTCTTTCATATCAGTTTTCTCCGTTTTCTGCTTTTCTCATCTTTTCGCCGATATCGGCAAATCTCTTGTTCAGATCGTTCTGAGTCGCATTCAATATCTTATCAAAATAAGAACTGAATAGTTCAAAATATTTCTTCGGATCCGTTGTCTGCTTCTTGCCAGTGAAGATTTCACAGTCAGAATAGACTGCTTCACGGGCAAAACGGAATTCCTCATCGTTCTCACCGTAGGAATTCAAAACAGCGACCATATCCTGGTTGAGCTGATGGAATTCATTCTCCAACATACGGAAGGAAGGATCGTTTCTAGGATCAAACTCCGGATCCTTGTGCGGATCGATGCCATTATGCTCCTTGGAATAGGACTGAGCATAAGTGTTGGCGTTGTTGTTCAGTTCCAAGAACTTGTCCGAGATGAGCATGCAGGAAATTTTTCCGGCAAAAGCGTGGAAGAAGCGGATGTCCTCATTGATGAGCTCTTCGAAATCCGTCTCGAGCTTTCCCCTTTCCTTCAAAGATTTCTTTGCAGCGATCATGAAAGCCTCCAAAAGGCCGCGGAGCTTGACGATGGTAGAGAACATCTCGATGATCAAAGACTGTTCTACATTCAACTTCCCATCGATCGTAAGGGTGACGATTCTTCCAGGGTCACCATAAACATCCTCGATGAAATACTGCATATCCTCTTTCAGAGTCTTGCCAGCATCACCGTTCGTATCGCAGTTCATTGCAAACGGAGAACCTTCCTGCGTCAATGCAACCAATGCGTTGTAGCGGGATTTTCTCTCGTTGACATCGAAGCCAGCAGTATTTCTCGGCTGTAAGCAATACCATAATGTAGACTCTACAATACGGGCAATAGTGACGATAGTCATCACATTCTTTTCTTCATCGTTCATAGATTTTCCTCACTTGAAAAAGCACACAAGGCTAAATACTATTATACCAAATGATAATTACTTTTAAATAGGGAAAAGAAAAAAGGAAACGGCAGGTGCCGCTTCCATAAAAGGGGGTTACTGATCGATTTCGATAAGGCCATAGGTTCCGTCATCTCTTTCGTAGATGACATTGACCAAATCGGTAGAAGAATCCAAATAGATGAAGAATTTATGTCCCAAGGCATCCATTCTTGTGAGTGCCTCGTCTACATCCATAGGAGCAAGTGACAATTTCTTTTTCTTGACGATCTCTGCAACAGCATCATCTTCCAAGATGTCGTCCATGATGAAGTTCTCAGACAAGGAATGAGTCTTATGGGCTTTTTTCCACTGGGTCTTCATCTTGCGCATCTGACCATTCAGCTTTTCGACCAACAGATCGAGTGCGTTGTAGAAGTCATCTGCGATGACCTTGGCTCTTAAGTCGACACCAGTTGTAGAAAGAGAGGCTTCAACGGCTTTGTAGTGATTGGGAAGGATGGAAAGTGTAACGACACAACGGACTTCATCAGAAGCACGGAACAGCGAATCGAACTTCATCAACTTCTCTTCAACGGCTTTCTTCATGGCGGGGGTAATGTTGACGTCTTTGGATACATAAGTGATTTTCATGGTAGCTGGCTCCTTTCTATCCACTAATATTATAAACGCTTTCTCGACAGAAAGGAAAGCATATAATCGAACATTTACGAAAATTATCGATTTCTATTTGAAAGCGCTTACTACTTTGCCTTCTTTTCTAATTCCTCTGTCAGATACCAGTTCTGCCTGTCGATGATTTTGATCATTCCAGAATCTGTATCTTTCAATACCTCACCGCCTTCCTCTGAATAGAAACGGATCAGATTCAAAGCATCCTGAGAGATGAATTCACCAGGTATCACAACCGGGATTCCGGGAGGATAGGCCATAATTGTTTCTGCGGAGATCTCACCAAGGCAATCGCTGAGCGGAATGACCGAGTGCGGAGCATCATATGCTTCCCGAGGTGGTACATAAGTCCTTGGGAAGGAATAGGCAAAATCTGGAATCTGCTTGATCGGTGAACTTTCGATTTCATCAGATAGGCTTTGAAAAGCGGAAATCAGCTTGTTTATGTGTTCTAACGTCGTACCAGGACCAATGATAGCAAGGACAACAGACACCTCGCCAAGTTCTAGCTGGACATTGTATTCTTTTCTTATCTTCTTATAGACCTCATAGCCATACATTCCTAATCCTCTTACGTCGATGACAAGTTTAGTAAGGTCGATTCTATAGACACCGTCGGAGTTCTGCTCATCCACATATTCTTTTCCGTAGACATGGATGCCCTTGATCTGATTCAGTCTCTCTCTTGCGTAACTGGCCAAGTCCAGATTGGACTGGATGATCTCTTCTCCATGGAGGGCCATCTCCTTTCTCGCAGCGTCCAATGACGCAATCAGAATGTGATAAGGGGATGTAGAAGAGAACATAGCAAAGGCTCTTTTCACCTCGGAATAGTTGATTCTGTCTCCTTTAGTCAGAATCAAGGAAGTCTGAGTCAACGAACCAGAATTCTTATGCATGCTCATGGCAGTGATATCGGCACCAGCATCCATAGCAGACAAAGGAAGTTGCTTTGAAAAATAGAAATTGGAGCCATGTGCTTCATCGCAGATAACAATCAGATTTCTTTTGTGCGCTTCTTCTACGACCCTTTTCAGATCACATACGACGCCGAAATAGGTCGGATTGATGACAAAGATAGCCTTTGCCGTCGGATTCTCATCCATGGCATCGATATAGGCATCCGTAGTGACACCGCAGGCAACACCTAATTTCTGGTCGATGATGGGTGAGACAAAGATTGGAATGGCACCTGAGATGATAAGGGCGTTGATGACTGACTTATGGACATTCCTAGGAAGGATGATCTTGTCTTTGACATTAAGACAGGCCATGATGATGGCAAGGATGCCACCAGTTGTTCCGTTTACTGAAAAGAGGCAGTGATCCGCATGACAGGCTTCTGCAGCAAGTGCTTCCGCTTCTTTGATCACGCCCGTGGAATTATAGAGGTTATCCAGCCCTAATGGTGCGTTAGCATCATAGGCGCTGAAACTCTCAGAGATTTTTCTGGAAAGATCGGTCTGAAAAGAACCAAGTTTGTGACCTGGTACATCAAATGGTGTCGGATTAGAAGAAACATAATCCATCAACGCATCCAAAAACGGAGTGCGGTTCTGATCTTTCAAATCATTCATGGTCGGAAATCATTTGTTTGACAAATAGGATTCCAACGCTTTTGAAAGCTGGTCAGGGCAAGAAGTCGATTTGGGGCCACACGTTACGCCACTTAGCTTTTCAGCGACATCCTTAGCATCCATACCGATAATCAATTTGCGGATGCCTGATAAATTGCCAGGGCAGCCGCCTTTGACAGTGAAATCGACAATCTTGTCTGTCTCATCATCGATTTTGAAGGTCATCAATGAAGAACAAGTTCCATGAGGCCGATAAGTGAATTCTTTGATCATGATAAATCCTCCTTGAATAGGCGCTATCAATATATCATAAAATAGAATGTATGAATGAAAAAAGGTGGTTTTTGCCACCTTATTTTCTGAATTTTCTTTTCTGATCTGGCAAAGCACCATAATAGTCCTTGCCATTCAGGTATTTTTCAATCGTCGAATAGTTGAATCCGGATTTCAGAACATCGTTATAGCAGGCTTCTAATATCTCAAAAGCAGCAGTATGAAGTTCCAGGAATGAATCAGAATGCTTTTCGCCTGTACAAGGATCTAGCCATACATTTTTATCCATGTTCAAGGTGGAAACATCCGGATTCTTTGGATGATGCATTGCAGAGAGCGAAATGTTCTTTCCAAGAAGTTTCGCTTTGAATTTTCCATGATGATTCATCGACTTCAACAGATGCTTCATGTTCAGAATCGCATTGGAATACATATGCTTTGGCAGACGGCAGTCAAACATCTTTTCCAGGATAGGAACCAAATTCCAGTCGATGATTTCCAGATTTCTTCTGTTATCCGGAATGATGTCCTGCGGATAAGTCAGAAAATGGCTGATGGAATATTTGTTTGCCAGAGAGCAATCGATGTTTGTCTCAAAATAGGCGTGATCGAAATGATAGTGCGACGTGATCTTACCCTCTTCATCAAAGCCTGATTCATAGAGGATGTAAGGATGAGCCTCCCGGTCAAGAAGGTAATGCGCCAACTGACCGAAGATGAAAGCCTCAAACTTTCTCTTCTCTTTAACGTTGTCGATGGAATAGGATGTCTCTATCAGTAACTTGAAGAACTGCTTTCCGTTTGTCTTATGTAGCCTATTGCCAATCTTCTTCAATGCAGTAGGAATGTGAAGGCCGGTTCTTGGCAAAATGCCGACATAAAACAATGGATCAGGACCCAAGGATCCTAAAACAAGCATATCGTAATTTTCTTTGATGAACGAATCAATGCTCTCTAGATGGCCCAATTCGTTTTCGTGATTATAAAATCGCTTTACAATCAAAGAATGAGCAAGAAGATTCGGCATTTGGATTCACCTATATCGAAAAACTAGAAATCAATCTTTACAAGAGAACCGACAACGCCTGTGCTTGCACCACCGACCGCATTGGATTCATCAGTATCGATATGCATAGCAAGAGCATATTTGGAAGAGACGCGGATGACAGTGTCACCAAGCACAGCACTTCTTCCGTTAGGAGAGACAATCTTGACAGCGACAATATCGCCATTCTTCACACCAAACTTCTCAGCATCAACAGGAGTCATATGGATATGTCTCTTGGCGATGATCATGCCTTCTTTGCAGTCAAGGGATTTTCCGTTGAGCGGATTGACCAAAGTGACAGGGGCGCTGCCCTCTAAGTCACCGGATTCTCTGACAGGAACGTTTGCCTTTAAGGAACGGGCCTCCGTCATGGAGATTTCAACCTGATTCGCACTTCTGACCGGTCCTAAGATGGACATGTTTTTGATTGTGAAATCCTTCTTCTCGATTTCACCGGTGACCTTGTTCTTGATGGAAGCGTGATATACGATATCAAGTCTCTTGTCGGAAGCAAACTGACCAGGCTGAGAAAGTTCCTTTCTGACACCTAAGACAGCGCCTTCGCCGAAAAGGTATTCCAAAGCTTCCTGAGTGACATGAATATGATGTGCACTCGTCTCAACAATAAATGTGTCTTTTTCGTTCATGATAATTTACCTCATTGAAAATTGTACCACATAGACGAACCACCAGATAAGAATATTCGCTAGTTCGTTTACTGTTTATGCGTTCTGTTATATTCTTCTAATTCTTTGTTTGCCATCTCTTGCTCTTTTATTCTTCGAATCAGATCTTCGAGGCTCTCTTGTTCCTCTTGAACTAATTGCACATCCTTGATTTCCGGAATCTCATCCATAAGGAGGACGGCAATCGTATCTGAAACATCGGAACTTGCCATATAGCATCCATTGCAGGCACCACTCATTTTGACATAGCAGGTGTTGGCTTCAAAATCGTAGTGATCAAGATGGACATCACCACCTTCTCTTTGCAAAAATGGACGCAGTCTTTCTAATACATCATTTATCTTTTCACAGAATTTTTCTTGTTCTTCATTCATAACTGATTTCTCCGTGAAACATTATATCACTCACATTATTTAACTTTTTGAAATAAGATTCGTTTTTTCTTCTTTTGCGCATATATGTGTTTGTAGGAGGCAGAAATATGAGTAATTTTCTGAATTATAGGTATCGAATCGACCTGAAAGATGAGCAGAAGAAGCAATTTGACGAGCTGTATCGATGTTATGTAGCACTATTCAATGATATGGTGCTGTTCATTTCATCGGAAAGAAGAGCTGGGGCGAAAAATATAGACATCAACTTGAAAGTATGGGATCAGAATCTGAGTGCAAGACCAGAGGCATGCTATATCCGAAAGAATTTCTCACCGTTGATGCATTACTTGAGACAATCCATTCAATTCTACGAAAGACAACAATCGAGAGGATGGAAACTTCCTAAACCAAAAAATCCATTCTCCGCCATCGCATCCCTTTCTTTTTATCCGGGTGATGTCAACCTGCGCTTCAGACGGACATCAGAGAAAATGGCTGAAGTGAATCTTCTTCCGTTTGGTGCTTTCCCACTTCATTATCATAGAAATTTTCCCGAGAGCAGCCGATGTGTTCTGATGACATTGAAAAGAGAAATCGACAGGAAATTCTATTTCGATTTCCTTCTGGATCGCGCTTATAGCACCCTTCCCCCAGCAAAGAAGATAGGTTCTGATGATATCCTAGGAATCGATTTTTCTGTGAAGCATTTCTTTGTTTCCACAGATGATTCCATTGTTCCGAATATGAAAATGATTCTGCCATCAAAAAACAGACAGCGTCTAATACAGTTAAGGCAGAAGAATTATATCCGCTCGGAAACAAAATCCAACAACAGAGAAAGAAAAAGAATGCTATATGTAAAGACTATGGATAAGATGAAAAAGAAAAGAAGACAGTATTTTTATATACTATCCCATCAGATCTTTGATAAATACGAGGCGGTAGGAATGGAGACATTGCAGCTGAGCAAGATGAAAGAATCAAAATCCTATGCCAAGACAATCACCAATGAATGCTTCTATGAATTTGAAACGATATTACAGGAAGTTGCGTTGAAGGAGGGGAAAAGAATCATTCGAATACCGAAGTGGTATCCTTCATCTAAGATATGCTTCCATTGCGGAGTGGTAAATAAGAATCTGAAAGTGCATGAAAAAGAATGGATCTGTCCAAATTGCGGAAAGAAGATAAACAGAGACAAAAACGCAGCCTCAAACATCAGAAAGAAAGCACGGGAGATGATTCATAAGAAGGCATAATCATTTCCTTTTCCAAGCCCATGGAAATAAGTCATTGTAGTCTGAGAAAAAATACCCTGATGAGAAAACTCTGGAGATGACAGCGTAGGATCCACGCATGGGACAACTCGAATCTGCTGAAGTCATGAAAAAGAAAGGAGGAATCCACAATGTTGACCATTTCATTGAGAAAAAAAGAAAATAGTCTGAGATAGCGGAGAGAAGAAAAGGAAAAAATCGTAAATCAGCAAGTGGTCTTTTGCGCTTAGGATCTGCATGTTGCGGTTTTCGAATGGCTATATATAGATAAAGTGAATAAAAAAAGCCACTTTCATGGCTTTAAAGACGATTTAGCAGGGCAGGAGATTTAATGGTGCCCGGGGCCGGACTTGAACCGGCACGGATTATTAGTCCGCGGGATTTTAAATCCCGTGCGTCTACCGATTTCGCCACCCGGGCATAAAGATGGTGACTCGTATGGAACTCGAATCCATGGCCCCTTGATTAAAAGTCAAGTGCTCTACCGACTGAGCTAACGAGTCATTTAATAAGAATTGGCTGGGATAGAAGGGCTCGAACCTTCGCATATCAGAGTCAAAGTCTGATGCCTTACCACTTGGCTATATCCCAACATATGGCCAGTGCACTGAATATCCCAACTCAGACTATTTTGAATCATAGTTGGAATTCATTGATAACATAGGTGGTGGGCGGTCGTGGATTTGAACCACGGAACCCGAAGGAACAGATTTACAGTCTGCCGCATTTGGCCGCTTTGCTAACCGCCCACATATTCCGCAACTGATCTTTACAAGTCTGGTGGATGCTAAGAGACTTGAACTCCTGACCCCCGCCGTGTAAAGGCGATGCTCTAACCAACTGAGCTAAGCATCCGCCGAATTTTCAGCGCTTTGATATTATATCAATACGAAATTGATAATTCAAGCAATAATTTTGCTCATAGGCTGATAATTTCACGGCCTATGAGCAAAGATACTTTTCAGAACTTATTTGTTTTCGTAACCAGGCTTGCCCAACAGCTTGAACATGTTCGATTTGTAAATCTCAACACCAGGCTGATTGAATGGGTTGATTCCAAGGAGATAAGCAGAATATGCACAGGCTCTGAAGAAGAAATAGACAAGGTTGCCAAGGTTGTAGGAATCCATCTTATCGATGTCGATGACAATGGCCGGTGTATGTCCTTCCGTATGAGCCTTCAAGGTTGCCTCATAAGCTTTGGAGTTGATATAGGACATGTTCTTGCCAGAAAGATAATTCAGATTATCCAGGTTCTCACTGTCGAAAGGAACAACGACGTCTTCATTTGGATTCTTGACATTGATAATCGTTTCAAACATCAAAGGAGTGCCCTGCTGAATGAACTGACCCATAGAATGCAGATCTGTAGTGAAAGTGGCAGATGTGCAAAGCAAAGCCTGATAATCTTTGCCTTCGGATTCATCAAAAAGCTGTTTCAGCCATTCGCCGATCATCTGATACTGAAGATTGTAGGTGACAAACATTTCACAGGACTTTCTCTTCTCAATGTTCATCAAATATCTCAAGGCGCCATAATAGTAAGCAGGATTTTCCTTATAATCCAAGGAAGAATAATCTTTTTCACCATCCGCAGCGCCCTGGATGAACTGATCGATATCGATTCCGGCAACGGCAATCGGCAAAAGGCCAACCGGAGTGATGACAGAATATCTTCCGCCGACATCATCTGGAATGACAAAGCAGTCATATCCCTCTTTGTCGGCTTCCTTCTTCAAAGCACCACGGGCTTTGTCAGTTGTTGCATAGACGGCATCCTTCAGAATCTCTTTCCCATATTTTTCTATCAGAAGATTCTTCAACAAGCGGAAGGAAACAGCGGTTTCAGTTGTTGTGCCGCTCTTAGAAATGACATTGATAGCAAACTTCTTGTTCTTCAGATGATTCAGAACCTGAGCGGAATAATCGGAAGACAGTGTATTGCCGAAGAAAATAATTTCGAAATCATCAGCAGGATATAATCCACGGATAGCTTCGATGACAGCGCGTGCACCTAAATAGGAACCACCGATGCCACAGACAACAAGACAATCAAAATTCTTTCTGATCTTATCTGCAGCGGATTTGATATGATTGATCTCATCTTTGGAAAGTTTGGAAGAATAATCCAGCCAACCTAAGAAATCGTTGCCAAGACCCGTCTTGTTTTCAATTGTCTTTGCAACAGCAAGACCCTTCTCATCAATGACCGAGAAATCTACCGGGCCTTCTTTCTGAACGAATGATACTTTTACCATAAGGTTAATAAACCTCCTCTATGTATTTAAACTATGTTTAAACACTGAGCCTATATCTTAATCTAATGCGTTTTAAATGTAAATTAAAAAAATGAGTTACAGAATTTTTTTGAAAAACGCAATGTCCTCTGGAAATGTGATTTTGTATAACAATGGGCTTCCCTGGATGATTTTATGAGAAAGACCAGCATGAATGGCTTTGCTGAAGTCATCTGTTGTCTGTTTCTCAAAACCAGAACAATAGATTTCAAACAGCTTAGAAAAGCAGAATGCCTGCGGAGTCTGAATCCGCATAATGTTGTCTCTTGGAACATAAACGCCATTTTGCATAATCGAGTCCGTCAACGGAATGGCTGGAACAATCGCATCAAAACAATCGCATAAAGAGTTCATCTCATTCAATATCGATTCAGGCAGATAAGGCCTTGCTGCATCATGGAGAAAAACGAACGTGGTCTCATCTATCTTTTCATGCCATTCATGCTCGATATACTGTAAGGAGAGAAAAACCGAATCATTGCGGCTTTCCCCACCTTCGATGATAGAAATCAGATTGTGAGGGAACTCAGTCGGAATCAGTTTAGCAACTGAATTCTTCTCTTCCTTCGGGCAGACGATGATGACCTTTTCAAAAATGTCAGAGAAAACCAGAGAGTCTAGAGAATAAAGGAAAAGAGGCTTTCCGTTTATTTCAAGGAACTGCTTTTTTTCCTTCTTGTCTGTGCCAAAACGATTTCCGCTTCCTGCCATCAATAAAACAGCAATTTTTTTATACTTGTTCATATATTTAACTATTTTAACACATATTCGTGTATAGTTTTTCTCCCTTCGTTTTGATATCATCAGTATATGTCCAAAAAAATTATTGCCGCTTTACTGATCATCGCTACACTTACATCCTGTCAGATTAAAGGATATGAAGAATCCAGCACACATAATAG
>CAVJZP010000002.1:0-85915 GCA_963654365.1 Oscillospiraceae bacterium | reverse complement strand
GGTAAAGAGAGTGAGGATGAAGATAATTCTTGTTCCCGTGCATCCGACCAGTGTGATGATAGCAGGAGCGGTCGATCTTCGCATGCCTCTTAAGTATTGGCTGGAGATATCCATGAATCCATCGAGAATATAGGTGAATACCATCATGTACATTCTCTCTTTTCCGGCGGCGAGTGCGTTCTCTCTTACAATCGTGACCGAGTCTTCCGTATTCGTGTCGGAGATGAAGACAGAGAGAATCTGATTCGGAATGATTAGGACAATCAGGGCACAGACTAAGCAGGCGATAGACATCCAAGCCATCGTATACCAGTAGATCTTCTTGATGTTCTCCTTCTTGCCGGCACCGTAATTCTGCCCGACAAAAGAGACGCAGGCTAAGCCAAAGGCTTCGATGAAGGCATAGACATAGGATTCGATCTGGCTGCTTGCGCTGGAGCCGGAAAGGATCTCATTTTCAGAGATGGCAATGCCGTTGATGGTGTAATTGTGAATCGTGTAGAGAGAGGATTGAATGAGAACGTTCGGAATGCAGAATCCTAAGCCCTGAAGCCCGGCCGGGATTCCGATTTTCAGAATCTGGGATAAGCTTTCCTTATCGAAGGAAAGATGCTTGAAATCGAGTCGTACATAGCTCTTCTTGTTGATGGAAAGCCAGAGTATGACAAGGATGGCTGCGATGGCTTCCGAGATGATAGTAGCTAAGGCGACACCGGCGACATCCATGTCGCAGACGATGACAAAGAGCAGGTCGAAGGCTACATTGATGAGTCCGGAGACAGCAAGGAAATAGAACGGCCTTCTCGAATCTCCTAAAGCGCGGAGAATCTGGGAGCCGAAGTTATAGATCATCAGGAAAGGAAGTCCAGCAAAATAGATTTTGAGATACGTGCTGGCAAGAGGAAGGATATTCTCCGGAGTATTCATCATTTCGAGAAGATAGGGAGAGAGGAAGAAGCCGATGATTCCGACTAAGATTCCGACGATGACAGAAAGGATCATCGAAGTCGACAGAATGCGCTGTGCCCTAGGCTGGTCGTTGGCACCTTTTGCGTTACCGATCGCGACATTGCATCCGATAGCAAGAGAGACAAATAGCGTTACGATCAGGTTGATAAGCGGAGAATTGCTTCCGACAGCGGACATCGACAGATTGCCTCCTCCGTAATGGGATACAGTGAAGAGGTCAACGGTAGAATAGAGAAGCTGAAGAATGGTTGAGAAGGCCATCGGCAAGGCAAAGAGCGGGATTTTGAGGAACAGATTTCCGCTCGTGAGATCCATTTCCGTGTGTTTTTTCAGTTTCATAAGTATATTTTTCTTTTTAGCTATACTATTTTAGTAGTATATTTTATTAATTCAATAGATTGTATCCGCTTACTTTTGCTATAATCATCATAGAAATCAATACGGGGAATCAGTATGGGACAGCATGAATTGAAAGAAGGGAAGCTGTTGGATGAGAGCGGATGCCTAGCAGAGGCTGGGTATGCTTTTTCTCTTGTGAAGGAATATGACAGAAACGACATCAAGGCAAGAAAGACGAGAATCAAAGAGTGGGACTACTACTATTTCGGAAACCATGAAATCGGTATCGCTCTCACCATCGATGACAACTCCTATATGGATCTTTGCTCCGCTACCTTCTTCGACTACAGAAACAAGACCTACATCGAGAAGTCGAGGATGCACCTCTTTTCCAACGGAAAGAGAAATCTCCCCTTTACAAGCAAAGTCGGAGATACGAAATATCAGGATTCCAAGGTCTATTTCCTCTTCTCTAATGATGGGCAGGTAAGGGAAATCTTAGGAACATATGACCACTTTAGGGGAAAGGATAAACTGACCTTCCACCTCATTGTCAAAGAGACAAGAAAGGATACGATGGTCATCGCAACTCCCTTTGATAAGAAAAGACACTTCTATTACAATCAGAAAATCAACAACCTTGTTGCCGAGGGGGAGATCAGAATCGGGGATGATATCTATCCGGTAAGCAACATGCCCGGTGTCTTAGACTGGGGAAGAGGAGTCTGGACAAGGATCAATACTTGGTACTGGGCTAGCATGAATGATGTAATCGATGGACATCAAATCGGATTCAATTTAGGCTATGGTTTCGGAGATACATCCAAAGCGAGTGAAAACATGTTCTTCTATGATGAGAAAGCCTATAAGTTAGAGGATGTCGCTTTTGCTATACCCAAAGACAGCAAAGGAAAAGAGGAATATGAAAAAGAGTGGAAGATAGTTTCAAAAGACGGATCCATCTCTCTTACCTTCACCCCATTGATTCATCGAAAAGGAGGCGGAAACGCAATCGTTATCCATTCGATTCAGAATCAGATTTTCGGAATTTATAATGGGACCTTTGAAATCGAAGGGAAATCATTTAAAATCAATGATTGTTACGGCTTTGCCGAAAAAGTCTATAACCGCTGGTGAAAACAAATAGGAGGACTAGCCATGTCAGTTTTCGAAGTAAAATACAATGATGAATTCGTTCAGAAAGGAAATGACTATCTGATTGAGAATCCGAAAGCCCATCTTCTCATCATCACAGGAATGGATGAACATTCCTCCCGTTATGAGACCTTTGCCCATGAGCTCAACGAGAAAGGATATTCCGTCTCTGTCTTAGACCATTGGGGACAGGGTGAAAACGCAAAGAGCGTGGAAGAGCAGCAACAGTGGCCAAAAGGGGCCTGGAAGATGACACAGGCCAGCCTCAATAAGAAAGTGCTGGAACTGAAGAAGGAAGGTGTCCCAGTCTATCTGATGGGACATTCGATGGGTTCCTTTGCCGTACAGAACTATCTCATCAATTATCCTTCCAGCGTTGACAAAGCCATCATCATGGCAAGCAACGGAAAGAACAACAAGGTCGCCATCTCCTTAGGAAACTTCCTCACCAAGCTTCTCACCACGAAAAAGAACTGGAACAAGCACGCCAAGTTCATCGAAAGCATGTCCGTCGGCGCCTATGCAAGATCCATCAAGGACAGAGAAGATGATCTCGAATGGCTCAGCTACAATGAGGAGAACAGAAAAAACTACGCTGCAGATCCCTATTGCGGTCATGAGAACACCTACGGATTCTTCCATGAGTTCATGGACGGCATGAATCAGCTCTATAAGAAAAAGAATCTCAGACGCATCTCCAAGGATGAACATATCCTCATCATCGCCGGCGAGGATGACCCAGTCGGTGCCTGCTCCAAAGGACCGAAATCCTTAGAGAAGATGTATAAGGATCTAGGTGTCAAAGACGTCAGACTTTGTCTCTTCCCTCATATGAGACATGAGATTCTCAACGAGACGGAGAGAAACAAAGTTGTCGACGCTATTCTCGACTTCTTAGCGTAAAAAAACAAGCAAAAACTTCCACATTGCTGTGGAAGTTTTTTAGTTTACCGATAATCGGGATAATCCTTGATATGAAGGAGGTCCTCTGCGTTTTCGATGCGCTCCTTAGAAGGTGTATTCACACCTTGAAGAGGATACTTGATCTTCAGAAGATCATACTTATAGATTCCAAGGGTGTGATAGGGAAGGACTTCGACTCTTCTGATGTTGTGAAATCTCTTTAAGAACTCCCCCGTCTCTTTTAAGAGGGTATCATCATCGCTCAGGGTAGGGACAAGGACATGTCTTACCCAGATCGGATAATTCTTCTTGTCGAGATAGGAGAACAGCTCTAAGACATTGCTGTTGTCTTTTCCTGTGATCTTCTTGTGAAGGACAGGATCGATGCACTTGATGTCTAGTAGGAAGAGGTCCGTGACAGCGAGAAGAGAATCGAATTTCTCTAAGTACTTCTCATTCATCGAGAAGGTGGCACCGCTTGTGTCGATGGCAACGGAAATCCCCTGTTCGTGGAATAGCTTCGAGAGCTCAATGATGAAGTCAAGCTGTGCCAAAGGTTCTCCTCCGCTGATAGTTACTCCGCCATTGTCTTTCCAATACGGTTTGAACCGGATGAACTTTTTGAAAGCTTCCTCCGGAGTGATCGGATTCTTCTTGGAGAATTCCCAGGAATCCGGATTGTGACAGAATAGACAGCGGTACGGACATCCAGCCAAGAAGAGGACACTTCTCACTCCGGGTCCATCGACTAATGCGAAGGACTCGAAGGACTGATAATAACCGACCGTCATGAATTACATGTAGTCGTGGAAGGTACGGGAGATGACATCCAACTGCTGTTCTCTGGTGAGGTCGATGAATTTGACAGCATAGCCAGAGACACGGATGGTGAAGTTGGCGTATTCTTCTTTCTCCGGATGTTCCATGGCATCGAGGAGTTTTTCTTTGTTGAAGACGTTGACGTTGAGGTGATGGGCACCCTGTGTGAAGTAGCCATCGAGAACCTGAGTGAGGTTGTCGATTCTTTCCTGGTCGCTGTGACCTAAGGCATCCGGGTTCATGGTCTGGGTGTTGGAGATACCGTCAAGAGCATATTCGTAAGGAAGTTTGGCAACAGAGTTGAGGGAAGCGAGAAGGCCGTTGTTCTCAGCGCCGTAGGACGGGTTGGCACCAGGGGAAAGCGGCTTTCCGGCAGGTCTTCCATCCGGAAGTGTGCCAGTAGCCTTTCCATAGACGACGTTGCTGGTGATGGTAAGAATGGAGGTAGTCGGTTCACTATCTCTGTAGGTGTGATGCTTCTTGAGTTTTCTTAAGAAGGTGTGGAGGACTTCGATGGCGATGTCATCGGCTCTGTCATCATCATTGCCGTAGCGAGGGAAGTCACCTTCGATCTTGAAGTCGGTGGTGATGCCCTGTTCATCGCGGATTGCGGTGACCTTGGCATACTTGATGGCGGAGAGGGAATCGACGACATGGCTGAAGCCGGCGATGCCGGTTGCGAAGGTTCTTCTGACATCGGTATCGATAAGAGCCATTTCGGCTGCTTCATAATAGTATTTGTCGTGCATGTACTGGATGAGGTTGAGGACGTTGACATAGATGCCAGCGAGCCAATCCATCATTCTGTCATAGCTCTTGATGACCTCATCGTAGTTGAGGACTTCGCTTGTGATCTTCTCATAAGCGGGACCGACTTGCTGATGGCTCATCTCATCGACACCGCCGTTGATGGCGTAAAGCAAACATTTGGCAAGGTTGGCACGGGCTCCGAAGAACTGCATTTCCTTACCGGTCTCGGTTGCGGAGACACAGCAGCAGATAGAATAGTCATCGCCCCAGATCGGACGCATGACATCATCGTTTTCGTACTGGATGGAGGAAGTGGTGATAGAGATGTGGGAAGCATAGGCCTTGAAGTTCTTGCTCATTCTTGCGGAATAGAGAACGGTGAGGTTCGGTTCCGGAGCAGGACCCATGTTCTCAAGGGTGTGGAGGAAACGGAAGTCATTCTTCGTGACCATGTCTCTTCCGTCCATTCCCATACCGCCGACTTCCAGAGTGGCCCAGACAGGGTCACCGGAGAAGAGAGCATCATAGGAAGGAATACGGGCGAACTTGACCATACGGAACTTCATGACGAGATGGTCGACGAGTTCCTGAGCATCCTTTTCGGTGATGACACCGTTCTTCAAGTCACGGCTGATGTAAATATCCAAGAAGGTAGAGATTCTGCCGACAGACATAGCAGCGCCGTTCTGGCTCTTGATGGCGGCAAGATAGCCGAAGTATAACCACTGAACCGCTTCGTGAGCGCTAGTGGCCGGCTTAGAGATATCATAGCCATAAGAAGCAGCCATTTCCTTCATCTGCTTCAGGCACTTGATCTGCATGGAAATCTCTTCTCTCTGACGGATGACATCGTCAACCATGGTTCCGTCACCGCAGTTGGCTAAGTCGGTCTGCTTTTCCTCGATGAGGATGTCGATGCCGTAAAGAGCGACTCTTCTGTAGTCGCCGACGATTCTTCCTCTTCCGTAGGTATCCGGAAGGCCGGTGAGAATCTTGTTGTGACGGCACTTCATCATCTCAGGAGTATAGGCATCAAAGACACCATCGTTGTGGGTCTTGTGATATTCGGTGAAGATCTTGTGGAGTTCCGGATTCGGAGTGTAGCCGTGGGTGGTAAGAGCCTGTTCGGCCATCTTGATGCCACCATAAGGCATGAAGGCTCTCTTCAAAGGCTTGTCTGTCTGAAGACCGACAACCTTCTCAAGATCCTTGTACTCGTCACAGATGTAGCCAGGCTTGTGGCTGGTGATAGAGGAGACGATGTCGGTATCCATATCAAGGACGCCGCCTTTGGCTCTCGCCTCTCTCTGCAGCTTCTGGAGTTCGAACCAAAGGATGTTTGTGGATTTGGTCGGACCTTCCAAGAAGGATGCATCGCCTTCGTAAGGTTCATAGTTGTTCTGGATGAAGTCACGGACATTGATGTCGTGTTTCCAGTGGCTGCCTTTGAAACCTTCCCAAGCTGTCGATTCAAATTTCATATTTTTGTACCTCTCTTTTTTACTTGATTTGGGCAAATGATTTTTTAAACCAAGATATGATACTCGCTAAAAAGCAATAAGAAAAGAAAAATGCACTTTCAAATGAAAACTTTTTTGGCCTGAAATGTAACGTCAACATTTAAAAGCCCTTACATCCAAAAATGATTTTATTTATGCCTAATTCACTACTGAAATAGTCTGAGAAACATATTGGAGGCTTCTGATGCGCTTAGTCCCGCATTCATGCTAAGCCAGAGGAATAGATAGCTCGTCAAGGACTCGCATAAGAAGAGGGATAGGAAATGCCTTTCGATTCCATCTTTTCGGATGATTCCACACTCGACATAGGATTCCATGACAGGGAGAAGTCCTTCCTTCATTTTTTCATAGAAAAGACTCTTTCCTTCCTTGTCGCTGAGCAGGGTTAGAAGGTCTTCTTTGTCTTCCTCCATATGGAGGAAAAGATGGGAGAGAAGAGAGACCGGATCGGACTCCTTGGAGAAGTCATGCCCTTCCTCCTTCTTCTTCTTTTCTGCTAGCACATGCTCAAGAACATTGTCTCCGATTGCCTTGATGATATCTTCCTTGCTCTTGAAGTGGGAATAGAAGGTGCTAGAGGAGACTTTGGAATTCTTGATGAGGTCCGAGATCGTAATCTCGGAATAGCTCTTCTCCTTCAGAAGGGAGAAGAAGGTCTGGATGAGAAGCTGTCTTGTCTTGACTTCTCTCTTGTCTCTTTCCTCGTTTACGATGAAGAGGGATGGAGAGATCTTTTTCTTCTGTCCGACCAAAAGATAATAGTCTTCTCCTTCTTCGGCTTTGAGGATATCGAAGTCGGTCTTATAAAGTTCGGCTTCGGTGTTCGGATCGGATAGATCACGGCTTAAAAGGGAGACATCTCTTCCCTTATGACAGTCGTGAAGCTGCTTTCTTCCTAAGTCGTGAACGATAGCAAAACGTCCTTCCTCGGACAGATTGCGGACAATGCTCTCCTTGAATTCGTTCAGCTGAAGGAAATGAGGATAGGCGTCAAAGATGATGATGAGATCGTATCCGCCTTCTCTCATCGTGTAGAAGTCTTTGACAGAGAAGAGGACTTCCTTCTCGCTGATATGCTTGCTTTTTGCCATCTGAATCATCTTCTCGGAGAGATCGACGGCAGTGACCTGTCTTTTCGATCTCTTGTAAAGCATCTCCGAGATGACTCCGGTTCCGCATCCGAGATCGAGAATCTTGTCTCCTTCCAGAATGCCGACTTTGTCTAACAGTCTCTGAATCTTGTTTTCATCGTGTTCGTCGATATCGTCCCAGTGCTTTGCGCGTTCATCGAAGAAGGAACGGATCTGTGTGGTATCGGGATTAGACATTTTTCAGAAATTCCTTGATGTTGCTGATTTTCTGGAATCCACCATAGCTCATCTTTGCGTTTTTGATGGAGTTGCTATAGCACGCACTTCCTAAAAATGCATTGCCGATCTCATCGTACTTATTATCCATATCCATATCTTTGTAGGCATCCGGATAGGCGACAGAAGCCAAGAAATAGGCATCCATCAGCGCAATTTCCAAGTTGGTGTAGTAGGCGTTAAACGGCATCTCAAGATAGATTTCACCATCCTGGAAGGCTTTCAGAGAGTCAAACTCCACGCTGGATGATTCATAGGTCGTCTTGAATTTAGCTAGTCCAGCACTATCTAAAACGATCTTGTCCGGATTGAGGGAGAGGAAGGCTTCCTTCTCTAACTTTCCGTTCGATAAGGAGATGTCGCTGGTGACCGCGTTTTTGATATCGGAGACGTTGAAGAGCGGGAAAGAGGCAGAGGTGGAATAGATATCCTGGGTTCCCCAGTTTCCTAATCCGCCGATATAGATGCTCTTCTTGTCCTCATCCTTAATGTCTTTTGCTCTATTAGAGAGATCAGCTTTACTTGAGGCGATATAGTCGTTAAGCGCCTTTGCCTTCTCCTCTTTTCCAAGAATCTTTCCTAAGAGAGTCAAGGACTCTTTGACGTTGTCATCGAAGACAGAATTGCTTCCGTATTTGACAACGACCACCGGAACGCCGACCTGACTTTGAAGCGTATCAGCCTTTAAGACATCCGCATATTCAGAGATGATAAGAGAAGGACGGCAGGAGAGAATCTTCTCCGCCTCGGCCTGCTGGGCCTGAGGGCCTCCTTTTCCACAGCTAGGAAGGGTCTTGAAGTACTCCTTGTTCACATCGTAATAGGGACGGGAGACATTCTCGAAGATATTGGCTCCGACATCTCTGTCGATATCCTCCGCGGCGATGACTTTGTCGATGTCACCAACATAGGAATAGAGTCTCAGCGCTCCGGCACCGATGCATAAGACTCTCTCCTTATCGCTTTCCTTTATGGTATTCGTTCTTCCGATCAAGTCGGTGATCTCAATCGTGCTCGCGCTCGATTCACTTCCGGATGCGTTTCCGCTTTCGGAAGTCTTGGTGCCACACGCGGTAAGTAGGGCGAGAGTAAGCAAAAGCAAATTTGTTTTTTTCATTTTCATTCTCCAATAGATACAAATTTATGTCCGTATTCGTCAGTCTGCAATCGAAAGTCCGTATCGAAAGTTTCTTTTAATATCTCTTCAGTAACACTATTGACATCCCCTTGATGAATCAGTTTTCCCTCTTTCAGAAAACAGAAGTTCTCCCCGAAGCGCAAGGACATATTGATGTCGTGGAGGGAGAGAAGGACTGTCATCCCTTTCTCTTTGACAAGTCTTACCAGAAGCTTCAGAAGCAAAGTCTGATTTTCGATGTCCAAAGAGGAAGTCGGCTCATCCATGATAAGGAGGTTGCATTTCTGTACTAAGGCTTTGGCGATCATGACCTTTTGTCTCTCACCGCCTGAGAGCTCATCTGTCGTCTTGTCGATGATATCCTCTAGATGCAGTTCTTCGATGATGGAGGAGACAGAGTCTTCCTTCCTGTCTCTGTTCCGATAGGAGAGATAGGGAAGTTTTCCTAATTCAAGCGTGTCATAGACCGTAAGAGAACAGCGAGGGATCTCCTGAGGAAGGTAAGAGAAGGACTTTGCCAATTCTTTTCTTTTTATCTTCTTCACATCCACTCCGTCATAAAGGATCTCTCCTTCATATCCTTTGTAAAGGGTGAGGATGCATTTCATCAGTGTCGATTTCCCGGATCCGTTTTTCCCTAATAGGACATTCAGTTTTCCAGGCTGGATATCGAAGGAAACCTGATCCAAGGAAGCGATATCCTTCTTGTAGTGATAACTAAGATTTCTGATCTCAAGCATGTCTTTTCCTCCTTTCGTAGGAGAAGATGATGAAGATGAAGAAAGGGGCACCGATGATTGCGGTCAGTGCACCGACAGGAAGCGAGAATCCCTTTAAAATCACGCGGGAAATATCATCTGAGATAAGAAGCAGTATGCTTCCGGAAAGTGCAGTAGTGGGAAGAAGGTATTTATGATTGCTTGAAAAGATTTTTCTTGCGATATGTGGGCAGATCAGACCTAAGAAGGAGATGACGCCTAAGAAGGAAATGCAGGTTGCCGTCACGAGTGATGCCAAGGAGAGAAGAAGGAAGCGGAGAAACTCGGTGTTGACGCCAGTCGTCTTTGCGATATCATCGCCAAGGCATAAGGCATTAAGCTGTGAGGCATAGATAGTAAAGACGATATAGGATATGACAATAGCAAAGAGCATGATGAGAATCTCTTTGTATCCGACTCTGCCTAAGTCGCCGAAGGACCAGTAGACAGCAGAGGAGAGCTCTGTGTCGGTTGCAAAATATTGCAGTAAGGAAGTGATGGCACTGAAGAGGGTAGAGAAGGACAAGCCGCTTAAGACGAGGGTCTCCGGAGAGAAGTTCTGCGTCTTAGCAATGAGCAGTATCAATAGGATAGCGCCGAGTGAAAAGAGGAAAGCAATCGAAGATACCGCATAGGGATTGAAGGAATTCCAGTTGGCGTTGTTGTTGGTCGCTACCTTTCCTCCGCTTAACAGGATGATGGCGACATTGGCTCCTAAGACCGAGGCATTAGAGATACCAAGAGTAGCAGGAGAAGCCATCGGATTATTCAGACATGTCTGCATGATAAGGCCGGATATTGATAGGCCGATGCCACAGAGTATCGCCGCTAGTACGCGAGGAAGTCTTATGTTCTGCATGATCCGGATGCTGATCTTATCCCCTTTTCCAAAAAGCGCATAAAAGGATTCTTTAAAGGAGAGGGAAGATGTTCCGACAAATAAGGAGAAGAAGGAAAGAAGAAGGAATACGATAAAGAAGAAGACAAGGATCCATATCATCTTCTTTTTTCTTCTTTGACATCGTTCTTGGTAAGGTATGGTGTGTTTTTCAGTCATGAGTGTATTCTATAACACATGTTGAGAAAATGAAAGAAAAATTGTGTAAGAAACAAAACAAAATCGATATTTTTGTTCGATAACTCGAAAACTAAACATAGACAGATGGGGAAGAAGATGTCTTCCTGTTTCCTTTTTGATCGGTTTCTTTTATAATTTACTTCAAAGGAGATCTCTGTTATGGGTCAAGTCAGAATCGTCGAGGTAAAAGATGAGGTTCTCTCTGAGAACGACGCCGAAGCAAATAAAGTGCGTGAATTGTTAAAAGAAAAGAATGTATATCAGATCAATCTCATGTCTTCTCCGGGAAGCGGAAAGACCACATTGCTCTGCTCTTTGATTCCTTATCTTGCTAGGAAAGGATATCGTGTTCTTGTTCTCGAGGCAGACATCGATGGAGATGTCGATGCTTATACTATTTTAGAGAAGACCAATGCCAAATCGATTCAGATCCATACGATGGGGGCCTGTCATCTCACGGCTCAGATGACCTATGATGCCTTAAAAAGCGTCAATCTTGATGATGTCGATGTCGTCATCATGGAAAACATCGGAAATCTTGTCTGCCCTGCTGAATTCGACACGGGATCGGATTTGAATATGATGCTTTTGTCTGTTCCGGAAGGAGATGACAAACCATTGAAATATCCTCTTATGTTCCAGGTATCCCACTTTGTCATCGTGACAAAGATGGATGTCCTTCCTGTCTTTGATTTTTCCTTTGATGCTTTTAAGGAGAGAGTCGAAAAACTCAATCCCGAGGCGGAGATTTTCACGGTCAGCAGCATCCATGACGAAGGGGTTGAGGATGTTGCCGATTCTTTATTGGAAAGAATTGAAAAGAAGGTTGGAAGATAATACTATCTTCTTCTTTTGTGCCGAGTTCCTTTTAGAAGTGCATTCTTCTGCACTTCTTTTTCGTTAGGAAGGAAGGATGCTTTTCTTAGTGCCTTTATCGTAGGGAAGATAAGGAAGATTTCGGCGATTCCTGTTGTCATAGTGATGACGGCCTGAATCACATTCTGAACTAGAACAGCACTGAAATCGTATTTCATGATGATGGAATCAAGATATAGGGCACCAGTATTGGCTAATGTAGTCAATAATGAGGTTACGATCACAAGGCTGATGGAGAGTATCTTTTTCTCGTCGAGAAGGATTCCTTTTCTTTCCAAAAGACATTTGATTGGTGCGATGATCAAAGGACGGATCAAAGGAGGAAGCATCCAAAGCCAAGTTGTCGGAGTCAGTCCATAGATGAGCTGGTCGACAAATACGCCGAGAACAGTGCAGGAAATGCAGTCCGTGAACGAAAAAGAAAAGGACACAAAATAGATGACAAGGGAAGCGAGCGTGATCTTGAAACGCCCCGCCTGGATGTCGACTAAACACAGGATGACATATAAAGCGGCGAAGATGGCTACTAATGCCATGCGCCGGACTGGTCTGTTTTTCATAATGATTCTAAAAGCCATAAAGGCTTTGTCTTAAAAGCAGTGACTTTGAGAAAGTCAACAGGAGGGAAACTAAGAGAGTAACTATTCAGATAGAGCCTTTTTGCGGAATCATGGGAATACCTTTTGTCTCCGATCAATGTCAAGGAAAGGGAATGAATGGCATAGCGGATCTGATTCTTCCTTCCAGTATAGATTTCTATCTTCAGTGCTGTTCCGATCTGAATCGGATTTCCGTAGTGTATCTCTGTGATCGCCTCTTTTCCGTCCTCCTCTTCTTTAACCTTAAAGGATGCATTCTCTTTGATATATTGTGTAAGAGTGATAGAGAAATCCTCACTGACTTTCTCTTTGACGACAGCTTCATAATATCGTCTGACACTGCGGTTTTCAAAGCAGGACTTGAGATAGCTCTGTGTCTTTCTGTTTTTGGCAAACACCATGACACCGCTCGTCTCATAGTCAAGGCGGTGGATGAGATAGACTTCCTCCCCTTTCCTTTTGAGATAGCTTCTCAAGTAGGAGAAGAGATTCTGATGCCTTGTTTTGACATCATCGGTAGCCACGGAAAACACCTCTCTTTCCTTATAGACAGAAAGGAGATTCTCGTCTTCATATAAAATGGTATATGGGCACTTTTTCATCCCTAGTATTATAAGGGAATAGAAGGAAAAGAAAAGACTTATCGAATCTCAGCAAAATACAGGAAGAAAGAAGAACCTACATCTAACTCAGATTCGACTTTGATCTGAATGTTATCATTGCTGCAGATATGCTTGACGATGCTAAGCCCAAGTCCGGTTCCACCTAATTTGCGGCTTCTTGCCTTATCGACGCGGAAGAAGCGTTCAAAAATTCTGTCCTGATCCTCCTTGGGAATGCCGATTCCCGTATCCTGTATGACAAGACACTTCTTCTCCTTGTTGAAGATCAAAGAGACTTTTCCGTTATCTTTGTTGTAACGGATAGCGTTCTCGATCAGGTTCTTGATCAAAGAGGACAAATCCTCCCTTGGAACCTTGACGGAGAAGTTTTCTCCAATCAAAGAAACGGAGATTCCCCTCTTATCGATCTCTGTATCAAACTGAAGAAGCTCTTCGCGTATGACTTCAGTCAGTGAAGTGAAGTCTTCCGATGGTGTCCTTCGTTCACTTTCCAATCGGGAAAGCTCGAGCATTCCAATGATGATCTCATTCATTCTCTTTCCTTCGGACTGAATCTTCAGAAGAGCGTCATCCACTTCCTCCTTGTCCGTCAAAAATCCTTCCTTGATCATCTGCGTGTATCCTAGTATCGAAGTCAAAGGAGACTTCAGCTCATGGCTTGCATTGGCGAAGAAGTCCTTCTTTGCGCTCTCAAGTCTCTGCTCTTCTGAGATATCGACAAGAAGGAGGAAAGAACCTGTTTCGTTTTCCTTGACCCAGACATCATTGATCGTATGGGCGGAGACAAGCATCGTTCTGTCTTCTATCTTCAAGATGATGCTAGAATCCTTCTCGTTCAAAGAGGAGAGATAGACTTCATGAATCTCCGGAAGGATGGTAAGACTTGAAAGCGTCTTCGCATTCTCCGAGTGGAAGAGAGTTTTCGCATAAGAATTGATAAGAAGGATGTTTTCCTTCTCATCGACTAAGACGATTCCCTGATTCATGGAATCGATGATATAGTTCAGCTTTTCCTTTTCATCGGTGAGATCGTCCACCTTTTCTTTGATGAGTATCTCTGTCTTATTGATGCTTTCGGAGATGCTCTCAATCTCGCTTTCTCCTTCCATCGTCTCAGAGGAGACGATTCTGGCTAGTTTCGCGCTTTCTCTTCTTAACGGCTTCAGTTCATGATCAATGAAGAAGTAGTCGAACAAGAAAGCGATGACAAAGATAATTGCAATAAAGAGAATGGAGTATAAAATAAAACGATTCAAAATGACATTTACCGATTTGATAGGCAAAGCAATTCTGATATATAAAGAGAAACTGTCAAGATAGGCAGCTAGGTATGTCATATCGAGGTTCAAAGAGGAGGAGTGGCGGTAATAGACAGTTCCTATGTTTTGAATTTCGGGTCTTGTAAGATGATTCTCTTCTTTGCTGTTTGTGTCGCTGTCAAAGAGAACTTCCCCTTCTTTGCTGATGAACGTGATGCGGATTGCGCTTTGATTGATGCTGATGATCCGGCTTGTCTCACTCATGGAATCCGTAAGAGAACTCTCTTTTGCGCATTTCAAAAAGACTTCCTGAGAGATGGCCAAATCATTCCGGAGACTATTTTCCGTATTGTTTTTATTGACTTTGTCCAGCGAAAAGAAGACAAGCAAAAACATCAGAAGGAAGGAAAGAAAAAGAGTGATGAAGTGAGCGATGATGATCTTCTTTTTCATCCGATGATGTATCCGACTCCATAGATGGTATGGATGATGTGACACTCTTTGTCGTTGAGTTTCTTTCTCAGCGATGCGATATGCATATCGATGGATCTCGATTCTACAGCGGAATCCTCATCGTAGAGCTTATGATAGATTTCATCTCTTGTGATGGCTTTTCCAAGGTTGGAAAGCAAGAGTTTGAGAATCAGGTATTCGCTGTTTGTCAGTTCGACCGGTTCTCCTTTGTTCTGGCAGGTGTGACGGTTGACATCGAGAAAGATATCCTGATAGGTAAGGATTTCGTGGTCGAGGCGGAATCGGGCATTCACTCGGGAGATGAGCTCTAAGATATCGAAAGGCTTTTCGATATAGTCATCTGCTCCGGAATCCAAGCCTTCCACCTTGTCCATCGTCATTCTCTTTGCGGAGAGGATGATGACTTGGATGTTGTTGTTCTGTACATCGAAACGGAGGGATTTCAGAAGATCCATTCCGCTCCCGTCCGGAAGCATCAGATCCAAAAGAATCAAGTCCGGCTTCTTGTTTTTGAAGGCTTCCCAAAAAGCCTTCACAGTGGGAAGGGTATAGACCATGTAACCGGATTTGGTCAGTGAGACCTGAATGATTTTTGCAATGTCTTGATCATCTTCGACAGAGTAAATGGTTTTCATAGTTCCTCCTAAATGACCTGCTTGTCCTTATAGAAACCCGTCATAATATAAATGACCCATTCTGCGATGTTGGTGGCGTGATCGGCAATGCGTTCAATATATTTTACTACTAAAGCCGTGTAGATGGCATATTCGGAAGTGTTTTCTTTGTCCTGATCCTGATGGATGAGCTCATCGATCAGTTTAGCATAGGTCTCATCGACATGGTCATCTCTAAGTATGACGTCTCTTGCTAGGCTTTCATTCTTCTCGATATGGCTTTTGACGCTGTCCTTGACCATCTGGATGACAAACTCGACCAATTCCTTGATCTCCTTCTGATCTTTGTTTGCGTTCTTGACCTTGAGGGAGAACTCTAAGATATCCTTGGCGTGGTCGCCAAGGCGTTCCATATCCTGGACCATGCTCATGATTCCGGTGACGACGCGCAGGTCGGAGGCGTAAAGCTTTTCCTTCAGCATGATGTGAAGGGCATCCGCTTCGATCCATCTTTCGTAGGCATTGACCTTGTCATCATCGACGGCGTGGTAATATTTGTTGTTATCGTAGTTGAGATAGACATCAAATGCGTAGAACAGATTCTTCTCGACAACTCCTGCCATCTGGAGGATGAGTGAATTGAGATGCTCGATTTCTTCCTGAATTTCCATAGTGTTTTCCTTTCTTATGTTTATCCGAAACGTCCGGTGATATAGTCTTCTGTCTTCTTTTCTTTCGGGCGGGAGAAGAGTTCTTCTGTCTTATTGAATTCGACTAAGTCTCCTAGCATGAAGAAGGCAGTGTCATCCGAGATTCTGCTGGCCTGCTGCATATTGTGGGTGACGATGATGATGGAATATTCGCTCTTCAGTTCATCGATCAGGTCTTCGATCTTCTTCGTTGCAATGGGGTCTAAGGCGGAGGTGGGTTCATCCATTAGGATGACATCCGGCTCCATTGCAATCGCTCTTGCGATGCATAATCTCTGCTGCTGACCGCCAGAGAGAGCAAGGGCAGAATCTTTCAGCCTGTCTTTCACTTCGTCATAGAGGGATGCTTTCTTCAGTGAGGAGATGACAATCTCCTTCAATAGCTTCTTGTCTTTGACACCATGACATTTCAGACCATATGTGATGTTATCGTAGATCGACATGGGGAAGGGATTTGGCTGCTGGAAGACCATTCCAACGATGGTGCGCAGCATCATCGGGTTATAGTCTTTGACATCCTTGCCTAAATATTCGATCTTTCCTGTGATTTTGCAGTCACTGATCAGATCGTTCATGCGGTTAAGGCAGCGCAGGAATGTGGACTTGCCACATCCGGAAGGACCGATAAAAGCAGTGACATGATTCTTCTTGATATCCATGTTGATATCGTGAAGGACATGCTTTTCTCCGTAGCTGAGATTGAGATTCTCAACATGGAAGATGACATCGGATTCTGTGTTAGTGTCCATAATTACCTCTTGAATTTCTTTAGGAAACGATAGGAGAGAAGTTTGACGATTAAGTTGAGTATCAGATCGACGATTAAGATGATGATGGAGATAGCACTGGCGGCACCGAAATTTGGATTCTCAAAGGCGACAAGCTTATAGATGTGAAGGGCTAAGGTTGCGCTTGCTTCCGATAGAATGATATGGTCTTTGATCGTAGTTCCCATTGAATAAATCAAAGCTGCAGATTCGCCGATGATACGTCCAATAGAGAGAAGCACGGCAGTCAGTATGCCAGGAAGCGCATTGGGAAGGATGACCTTGAAGATGGTCTGTGTATTGCTCGTTCCTAAGGCTAACGATCCTTCCCGATAGGATTTTGGAACGGTCTTGATCGCTTCTTCTGTCGTATTGATGATGACAGGAAGAAGCATCAAAGCGAGCGTAAGGCTACCGGAGAGCAACGATCCGTTTCCTTTGTGCGTGAACAAGGAGACAAAAGGAATGAAGAGAATTGCACCGATGAGGCCGAAGATGATCGTCGGGATGCCGCTAGCTAGGTCGATCAGAGTGCGGAAGATCTCAGTCACCCTGTTCTGCTTGGCAATCAATGATAGGTAGACTGCCGTCAATATTCCGATTGGAAGCGCGAAGACAAGAGTGAGAAGGATCATATAGAGAGTCGAGATAAGAGAGCCTCGGATACCGCCTCCGGAAGTCTGAACGATCATGCTGGAAATCCTGTCAGCCTTCTGTAGATCCGCGACGAGCGTTTCGGCACCGTATCTGGATTCTCCAAAGAAGATGCTTCCGGTATCATCGATGAGAAGCAAAGTAGAGATAGAAGAATTAGTTTCAATACGATAACTTTCTTGACTCGTCTCATTGATCAGAGAGTTGAATGGGGATTTGCTATCGACATAGGTGACTTGGATGATTGCATTCTTCTCATTGTCATATCCGTCTTCTAGTCCGATTCCCCAGCGGGAGGAGAAATAGACGTTTTCGATTTTTGGATCCTCGAAGGTTCCCACTGCTGTCGATTGATCATAGCTGACGGTCGTATTGGTCGTGTAGTAATCGGAAGTGAGGAACTTCCAGGACAGATATTCGTGTCCTCTGTCAAAGACGAAGAATAGGATAAGAGCAAGGATCAGAACACCGAAAAGGGAAAACAGATATGCTCCGGAATCCCGGAAGATATCTTTTGCTTTTCTCTGTTTTAAAGAGCGTACAGTGACATTCATTATAGGCCCCTCTTTTCTAATCTCTTTTTGAAGAATCGAAGCAAAAGATTGAAGAAGATGATGATGAAGATCAGCATGATGCCTACAGAGAATCGGATATCGTAATTCAGACCACTCGCCTCACTGATGCCAGAAAGCATCGTCGAGGTCAAAGTCCTCGTCGTTGAGAAGATATTGAAACTAGGACCGCTAAGCCTGTTTCCGGCGACCATAGAGACTGCAGTTGCCTCTCCTAAAGCGCGGCTAAGACCTAAAATAAGTCCAGAGAAGATACCTGACTTTGCAGCCGGAAGTATGACTTTGAAATTGGTCTCGCTTCGGCTTGCGCCTAAGGCCAAAGATCCCTTCTCCAGATTGGAGTTGACTGCCTTTAAGGAAGTGATGGATAGCATCGTAACCGTAGGAACGGACATCATCGTAAGGACTAATACTACAGTGAAAGTAGATAAACCGCCTGCAGACTGATAGTGAAACAGATCGGAAAGATTCTTTGCCCATCCTGTGACTAATCCTAATCCGAACATGCCATAGATGACAGAAGGGATGGAGGCAAGTATCTCGATAATTGTATTCAGTGTGGCACTGATCGGCTTCGGAGTCATTCTTACGATGACAAGGGCAGTAAAGATTGAAATCGGTGCTGTCAATAGCATAGTAAGAAGAGAAATATAGATGGTGTTGACGATGATGAATCCAATCGAATAATCCGCATTTCCTTTTAGCCATGTGTTTCCAAAGAGGAAGGAGAAGAAATTGACTCTATACTTCTCTCCCTGAATCTCATATTCTGAGACAAAAGGTTTGATGCCTTTGATGAAGATGAAGACGATGACAAAAAGAATGGAAACGGAAGCAAGAAAAGCAATGAAAAACAACAAATAGTGGACAATTCTGTCCGCCTTTGCATTGATCTGAGCTTTCTTGAAACAAGTGTCCCGGTTAAGATATCTCATCTCAGAAAAGATCGTTCCAGGTCGTCTTTTCGCCAGTATAGACAGCTTTCAAGATATCCGCTGTTGTCTTTTCAAGAGGGTTTGCAGTGTTAACGACAGCAACGATAGCATCCGTGCAGATCTTTCCGGAGGTTCCTTCGGCGGCCGTCTCGCTTTCTTCTAATTCACGGGAGAGATAACCGATATCCAATCCGTTTGCGTCGTCCTTTGCACTTCCCTGCGTGTGCTTATAGGCGTCACCCGATCCTGTGTGGTTGTGGCTCGCGATGAAGTTTCCGCATAACGGAGAGAAGGCGCTAGTCAATGCCTTTGCAATCTTTTCGCATGAGGTAGAGCCACCGATTCGGATTGTGATTTTAGAATTGTCTTCCTGGGCAATCGGATAATTTCCCTTGATGTCCTTCCAAGACTTATCGGTATTGCTAATCGTCAGGATACCATCGTTCTGCTTGATGATGCTCTTTCCTTCGATGGTGTTAGAGTAAGCGATGAAGGCTTCGACGATCTGCTTGACTTTGCTGTCGGAAGCATAGTCGTTACGATAGATATAGTTGAAGTTTCTCGTCAGTTCATAAGTTCCGTTGAGAACATTGGCTTCACTCGGTGTGACATTGTTATAGACAAGACCTTTGACTCCAGAGTTCTCTAAGGAGGCTAAGGAGATATATCCTAATGCATATTCATCATTTTTGACAGACTGAATCATATTTCCGTTGGAGGTAGTCTCAACGATGCTTGTCACTAAGCCATCATTGCTAGCCTTGTTCTTGGAAAGACCGATCTTGGTGAAGAATCCATCTCTTGTACCGGAAGTGGTATCTCTTGTGTAGCATGTAATCTTCTTTGTCTTATCGAAATCGGACTTCTTCTGTTCGCTTGCGCTTCCTTCACTTGTGCTTCCTTCACTTGTGCTTGGCTTTGCAGTGCTTTCACTGCTTGTTTTTCCGCAGCCAGTCAAGGCAGCAAGGAAAATGACACTCATCAGCATTTTCTTACAGGTTCTGTTTTTCATTTTTGACCTCTTTCTATGTTTACGTTAAAATTATAGAAGTCGGGATTGTTTTGCTACTACCTAGAGGAAGTAAAACATTGTAAAGTAATTGTAAAGAAATCTAATCCCTTTCTAAGGAGTGAACGCATGAGCGATGAAAAACGCAAAGAAATAGAACAGATGTTGAAAGAGATGAAGGTAGGAAAGAGCGAGGATGAGATAAAAAAAGAATATGAAAAACTCTTTGTGCGGAACAACTGGGAGACTTCTTCTCAGGCAAAAGTCCCACAGACGGAGAATAGCACCTACCGCTCATTATCAGATGAGAAGAATCCTCTGGTTTTGCTGGCGGAGGAAAATGGCGCTTTCCGCGCTTTGATGAAGACGATAAGGATGGATCTGAATCAGGAGGACAGAGTCTCTCTTTCCATGCTGAAGGATTCCTTAGAGAGGATTCAGATTCTTTCTCTTCATTATGACAAGATGCAGAAACTGATTTTCCCTTTGCTAGAGAAATATGAGGTAGAGAATCTCTCCTTGTATATCGATAAGGAAGAGGATGTCCTTCTCTTGTTAAAGAAGATCAAGGTGAAAAATGACGCTTCGCTCTCTCCTTTTGAATATCAGGATGAAATAAAGGAAGCGTTGGATAAGATGGAGTCCAATATCGTCTATGAGAACCGATTCTTCTTCCCGGTCTTGGAAGAGAACATGGATGAGATTTCTTTGTTTGAACTCTATCTAGAAGAAAGGAGGATGGGATTTGCTCTCATCAGGGTGTAACATGAATCTATTTCAAATCATTGTCGAAGAAGTCAGAAAGATAGGAAGAGATCATCTCTCCTTTCAGCAGATCAAAGAAAAAGGAAGTGAAGAGGAGGCGGTTACTGATAGCGATGTCTTGATACAGAGAGAACTGATGAATCGGTTATCGGAACTTGTGCCAGGATGTCAGTTCTACTGCGAGGAAGAGGGATATAACAGTTTTAAAAAAACAGAATACCTCTTCATCATCGATCCCATCGATGGAACGATGAACTATACAAGAGGTATCCCAGAGTGTGCGATATCCGTTGCTCTTTTGCACAATAATGAGCTCATCTTCTCCTGTGTCTACAATCTTTTCCGCGATGAGATGTTCTACGCGATGAAAGGGAAAGGTGCCTACTTTCAGGGAAAGAAAATCCATGTCTCCGAGAGAGACTTCAAACATAGCATTTTCTTCACTGGCTTTTCCTTGTATGAGAAAAAATACGCAAAGCCATGTTTTGAAGTGACAGAGGAAGTCTATTCCTTGAGCAATGATGTAAGGAGATTCGGAAGTGCAGCCTTAGAACTTTGCTATATTGCGTTAGGAAGAGGAGAACTCTACTTTGCCTATCGGCTACAGCCTTATGATTTTTCCGGCGGCGAACTCATTCTGAAAGAGGCAGGAGGTGTCTTATCCTCTCTTCACAATAAGAAGGTGACACACGATAAGCCACAACTTGTCATCGCTGCCAACAATGAGGAAAATCTGAAAAAGCTATCCGAGATTGTTTCTGATTATATTCCTTATGTACTTTATTGATATCATAGAAAAAGGCTATCCTTCGGTAGCCTTTTATAATTCGTCAGAACGGAGCGATGTCATCCATCTGGTGAATCGATTTCAAATAGCGTTCTAATATGATGCAGCTCGCTGCGGCATCGATGCCTTTGTGCTGCTTTTTGGAATTCTGTCCTTGCTTATGCAGGACAGAGGAAGCTTCGATCGTGGAGTAGCGTTCATCCTGGAATACGATTTCGATATCCGGGAACTCTTTCTTCAGCATCTCAGCAAAACTGCGGACGATAAGTGTCATCTCGCAGTCATCTCCGCTAGGAAAGAGGGGAAGGCCAAGTACGAAGGTCTCTACTTTTTCTGTGACGAGAAGCGCTTTAAGATAATCGATCGGCTCCTGAAACTGCATGGCGTGAAAGCGAAGATTGGTGATTGGAGTGATGAACATCCCACTTCTGGAGATAGCAACACCCATGCTTCCTTTTCCTAAATCGAGGGCGAGAAGGTTCTTTTTCACTTGAGGAGCCCTAACAGATGCTCTTTGACCTTGGATAAGTTGGATAAGTCGTCACAGGCACCGAATGCGACGTCCGGTCTTCCTCCGCCTCTTCCAGAGAGGAGAGCAGAGCACTCCTTCATGACATTGCCGGCTTTGATGGTGGAAAGGTCTTTTCCTCTTGCTGTAACGATGTCTTTCTTTCCGCCGTTATCGATGGCGAGGAAGAGAAGAAGGCTAGGATGTTTATCGACTAAGTTATGGACTAAAGTGTCTTCCTGTTCGTGGGTGAGATTCTTCAACGTGGCGATAAGGAGTTCTTTGTTATCGGCTTTTTCAATCTTGGACTCTAATCCGCCGATGAGGTTATTGGCATTTTCTTCTCTTAAGACCTTGATGGTATTGTTCAACGAGGAGATGAGCTCGTTGTTGGAGATGATCTTGCTGCGGACACCTTTGTCGGAGTTGATCTTAAGAAGAGAGGCAGCCTCATTGATGAGACCCTGTTTCTCTTTGAGATATTCGTAGGCTTTGACACCCGTATAGCAGGTAAGTCTTCTGATTCCCGCAGCGACACTCTCTTCGCTTGCAATCACGAAGAGACCGATTTCGGAAGTGTTGTCGACATGGGTTCCGCCACAGAATTCGATAGAATAGTCTCCCATGGAGACAACTCTTACCTTGTCTCCGTATTTCTCGGAGAAGAGGTGCATTGCATTCTTCTTCAAAGCGTCTTCCTTAGAGAGGACTTCCGTTGTGACAGGAAGCGCGGCGAAGATCTTCTCATTGACTCTTCTTTCAACGTTGGAAAGGTCGTCGTCGGAGATCTTGCTGTCGTAGTTGATGTCAAAGCGGAGAAGTTCATCATCATAATAGGCGCCTTCCTGATGGATTTCGGAGGATAATTTTTCCTGGAGTGCTTTTTGAAGCAAGTGGGTAGCAGAATGGTTCTTTCTGATCCTGTTTCTTCTTTCCCAGTCGACTCTCTCTTCGAATTCGTCTGCGAGTCTGATCTCTCCGTATAAGACTTTCACATGGAGTAAATGCTGACCGTGGTTCGCTGCCTTGACATCGGTGACTTCAGCTTCACAGTTCTCGTTGTGGAGGAATCCTCTATCGGAGACCTGGCCACCGGAGAGTGCGTAGAAATCGGTCTTCTCCAAGCAGACATCTCCTTCATCCTGGATAGAATCGACTTTTACGCCATCCACGAAGAGCCCGTTGACTTTGGAAGTGAAGTCTTTTCCTTCCTCATAGGTGAATTCGCTATTTTCCGTAAAAGCAATAAGATCTTTGGACTGAAGTCCGAAGGACTGTTTGTCTCCACGGCTCTTTCTGGCTAGTTCCTTGCTTGCCTCTAATAATTTCTCATAGCCTTCGACATCGACTTTCTTTCCGCCGTCCTCTGCGATTTCCTTGGTGAGTTCAAACGGGAAGCCGTAGGTATCAGCTAGACGGAAGGCATCTTCAGCAAGGAGGGTGTCTCCTTCCTTCTTCATATACTGGGCAAGGAGTTTCTCTCCAGTCTTCAAAGTGTTGGCAAACTTGTTCTCTTCGCTTGAGATCATCTTCATCGTTCTCTCCTGATGATCCTTCAGGTAAGGATAGAAGTGTGACATGTTCTCTGTGACAAGGGGGACAAGGGAGGCCAATGTTCCGGCAGGAAGTCCGATTGTCTGTGCATAACGGGAAGCACGTCTTAAAAGTCTCTTCAGGACATACCCTCTTCCGTCATTGGAGAAGACAGCACCATCGGCAAGAGCGAAGGTGATGGAACGGATGTGATCAGCGATGACGCGATATGCCAACTTGTACTTGCCTTCGTAAGGATAGGCGGCCTTTTTCTCTAAGGCGCGGATATAGGGCATGAAAAGATCGGTTTCAAAATTGGTCTCAGCATCCTGCATGATGCAGGCAAGTCTTTCGAGTCCCGCTCCGGTATCGATGTTCTTCTGAGGAAGCTGCTTATAGTCTTTTCTTGCAACGCCAGGCATAGAGTTGAACTGAGAGAAGACGATATTCCATAATTCGATGTAACGGTCGTTGTCGAGATCGTCCTGAAGGAGCTTGAGTCCTAAATGCTCAGGATCATATTTCTCACCGCGGTCATAGTTGATCTCAGTATCCGGCCCGCACGGACCTTCACCGATCTCCCAGAAGTTGCTTGTGGAAGGAACCATATTCTCTTCCGGAATACCGCATTTGACCCAGAGGTCATGGGTCTCTTTGTCATCGGGATAATAGGTGACATAAAGCTTATGCGGATCGAGTCCGTAGTATTTATCCGATGTGAGAAGTTCAAAAGCCCACGGGATGACTTCGTTTCTGAAGTAATCGCCGATGGAGAAGTTACCCATCATCTCAAAGAAGGTATGATGTCTTGCGGTATGACCGACATTGTCGATATCGTTGGTACGGATGCATTTCTGTGCGTTGGTGATTCTTCTGTGCTTTGGAGTCAGAGTGCCGTCAAAGTACTTTTTCAGCGCGGCAACCCCAGCGTTGATCCAAAGAAGAGTAGGATCATTGTTTGGAATCAAAGAGGCGGAAGGTTCGATGTAATGTCCGTGGTCACGGAAGAAGTTCAGCCAGGTATCACGGATTTCATCGCTAGTCATTTTTCTCATAAGTAGGATTCTCCAATCTTATATTAAATATATTTAAAACCAATACATTATATTACTTTCTCCAAAATGAAACACAACTTGTTTTGATTCTTTTTCGGTTTTTCATCCTTTTTGTTCTTTTTCTCTCTCAGCATATATATCTAAGTGAAAGGAGCAGAACCATGAGTGGCATCAATCGAAAGGAAGTGGAAAGCCTAGGACGCATCAAAGAAGGGAAGTATGACAAAGGGCTGCTGAATGAAAAACTGAACAGTTATTTCCTTCAGTCGTTGGAAGAGCTGAAAATATATTACGAGAACGCGACAAGCTATGAACTCTCACAGATGATCAATCACATCGATCACTGGGTGAAGGATGATAGGGCAAATCCCTATTATGAGGAGTATGAGGTGGGAAGCATCCTCTATGTCGACTTCGGAGCGATGAATTTCGGATTCGAACTATCGTTTCCGCATCCCTGTGTCGTCTTGGCGCAGAGAAAAGCATTCATGCTTGTTGCGCCCTGCTCAACAAAAAAGTATGGACACAATTACGACGATATCCTAGATGGGACATTGGAGGATGGTTTTGAGCACAACACCGGAATCATCGTCGACAATGTCCGCTGGATCTCAAAAGGAAGAGTCATCGCCAGGATGGGAAAGGTGAACGATGTCTTTCTCAAGAAACTAGTCAAAGCGACCGTCTCCTTCCTTCCAACCCTCTGAAATTCGACAGATTCCTCAATCTGTGTCGTTTTTTTGCCTCACATATCCGCAATTATGGTAAACTCTTAGTTGTTCGAGGACACAACTATGATAACTGTCATAACGGTGCAGACAAGAAAACAAAAGAAGGAATTCGTCGAATTCCCACTGAAATTATACAAAGGAAACAAGTATTTTGTTCCTTGTTTCTACGGGGAAGAGATGAATGTCCTAAATCATAAATCGCCCTATGAATCCGTTTCGGAAAGCGAAGCTTTTTTAGCCTATGACGGAAAGAGGGTGGTCGGAAGGATTCAGGCCATCATTCAGAAACAGTACAATGAGAAGTGGAACGAGAAAAGAGTCCGTTTTACCCGCTTTGATGCTATCGATGACTTAGAAGTCTCCCGCGCTTTATTCAAAGCAGTAGAGGATTGGGCGAAAAAGAAGGGCATGGATACAATCTGTGGACCACTCGGTTTTTCCGACCTGGAAAGAGAAGGACTCCTCATCGAAGGATTCGAAGAGGTACAGACCTTTGAAGAGCAGTATAACTACGCCTACTATCAGAAACTGATTGAGGATTCCGGATACGAGAAGGAAGTGGACTGGGTGGAAAGCGCCATCAAGCTTCCCAAAGAAGTTGATCCGAGAATCGAACACATCGCAAAGCATATCTTAGAGAAGAATAAACTCACAGTTGTCGATACTTCCAAGTATTCCAAGAAGAAATTTTTGGAAAGATACGGTGACGGATTCTTCAACTGCATCACCGAAGCCTATGGCGACCTATACGGATATGTTCCCTTTACCGAAGAGACAAGAAAGCTTATCATGAAGAGTTTCTCACCTATCATCGATTTGAAAGAGGCCTTCTTCATCGTCGATGAGAACGACAAAGTTGTCGCCCTTTCTCTTACTTTTCCAGGCGTCGGAAAAGCAGTCAGCAAGAGCAAAGGACATCTCTATCCTCTCTCCCTGCTTCGGCTTCTCCATGTCTTCAAAGATCCCGAGACCATTGATATGGCACTGATCGCTGTCTCCAAAGAGTACAAAAACAGCGGAATCACCGCCGTCTTTGTCTCAGAAGTCGTGAAGTGCTGCCTGAAGTACAAGCATCTCGATCACTTGGAGACCAACCTCAATCTTGAGGACAATACCGCAATCAGAAACATGTGGAACCGCTTCGAGAACAGAGAGCATAAAAGAAGAAGATCCTTCGTTAAGAAATTATCGTAATGAAAATAGCCGTGGCACATTGTCACGGCTATTTTCATTGATAACAATTTCGATGGTACAGGAAATGCTTTCTTTTATTTCTTCCGGTAGGATTCGGTTCCCGCTTTCAGTCGGGAGAGAGCATCCTTTAACATTGCCTTTGGACAGGCAACATTCATGCGGACAAATCCGTTTCCGCCTTTTCCGTAGACTCCTCCATCCGCTAAGATAAGACCGGTTGTCTCTCTTAAATAGGAGACATAGTCTTTGCTGCTATTTGTGATTTTCCTTACATCGATCCAGAGAAGATAAGTGGCATCAGAAGGAGTGACAGAGAGTTCTGGAATATTCTCTTTGATGAAGAGACGGACTTCATCCTCGTTTTCAAAGAGGAAGGCGTTGACTTGGTCTAACCAATCTCTTCCTTCATTCAGTGCTGCGACTGTGACAGGACAGGCAAAGATATTCGGTTCTGCCACTTCATCCGTATTGATCTGTCGGTTGACTCTTTTATAGAGTTCTGGATTAGGAACAAAACATAAGGAAGTCTGTATGCCAGCTAAGTTGAACGGTTTGGTCACAGAGATGCAGTTGACGGAATTCATCTTGTTCGTCTCATTGACAGAGAAGAAGGGAATATATTTCTTGCCTGGTCTTGTGATGAATCCATGGATCTCATCGCTTAGGACAATGACAGAATATTTAGCGGCGAGTTCTCCTAATCTGGCAAGTTCTTCCCTAGTCCAGATCCTTCCGACAGGATTCGCGGGATTGCAGAAGATGACAAGAGAGGTATTATCTAAGGCAAAAGCCTTTTCCAAATTCTCAAAATCGATTTTATAGTCCTCACCGTCATGGATGAGTTCGACTTCTAAGACGTTTCTGTTGTTGTTGATGATGGAATTATAGAAGATGTTATAGACCGGAGAGAGGACAACGACATTGTCTTTTTCTTTCGTCAGTTTTCTTACTGAACTCGATATGGTCGGAACGACACCAGCAGAGAACATCATCCACTCCTTCTCTAACTTGACATTGTATCGATCGGAGAAAAAGGAAACATAGGCCTGATACCAGTCATCCATCGGTTCCGTATATCCGTAGATGCCATTCTCTGCTCTTTTCAGGATGGCCTTTTTGATCTCTGGTGCTGTCTCAATATCCATATCGGCAATGGAGAGAGGAAGTTCATTCTCCTTGACATCCCATTTTACAGAATCCGTATGGCGTCTCGAACTTGCCTTATTGAAATCGTATTTCATAATCGCTCCTTTGTGATGTATTCGACCTTGGAGGTATCCAAGGAAGGATCATCCTGAATCAGTTCTTGGATTCCATAGGACTGAATCTTTCCGGAGATTGGATTCTTGACAGAGAGAAGCTTAGAATGGATGTCGCAGTCGATGTTCTCACAGTATTCGAAGATAAAATCGGAATCTTCAATCACGCAGTCGATCATGGTCAGATTCTTGATATAGCAGAATCCCTGATGGGAGATGATTCTGCAGTTCTTCATTATTATATTCTTACTGTTCCATCCAAAATATTCTCCGATGATTGTGGAGTTCTCGATAAGGATATCTTCGCAGTTCCAAAAGGCATCTTTGCTATTTAAAGTCGAATTGATGACTTTGATGTTTTTACCGCCATCCATAAAATAGTTTCCGTTCAGAGTCAGAGAATCTACTGTTACATCTGTAGAATCTTTCAAAAAATAGTCTCCGTTTTCTGCTTTTACATTCTTTAAAGTAACCTTGTTACAGGTCCAAAGCGTCTCCTCAGCGTTTCTGAATTCGATGTTGGTCAAGTGGATATCGTTGCATCTTCGGAAGAGTTTCGGAGCGATAGCAAGACAGTTTTCAAACTGAGAGTGATCCGTATACCAGATACCGCTTCTGCTCATCTCTAAGAATGTCGAATTTTTGACGAGATGATTCTTTCCATACCAAAGAGGATACTTCCATCCGAAAGTTGAATTCTCTACGACAAGGTTTCTCCCTTCCTTCAAAGGAGATTCCCCATCATCAAAAAGGCAGTCTTTTATGATTGTGTCATGACAGTGAAAGAGGGCTCTTTCCCCTGTCAGGTGCTTCTTTTCTATCGTATCGTTCATAATGCCTCCAAAAGAGTATGTATATTATAATCGGAGTTAGGGAAAAGAAAATGATTTAGTCTCCGATCAGTGTCTTTTGGAAGAGTTTTTCTGGTTCTCTCGGCTTGAAAACCGGTGATTTGTTCGGACGGCTAAGGAACGATAGAAGTCTCTCATCTTCACTCTTTTCAAAGACCTCCTCTGGGGTTCCTTCTACCTGAATGACACCCTCGTTCATAAAGATGACCTTATCTGAGACATCTCTTGCAAAGGACATCTCATGAGTGACGACAATCATGGTAACCTTTTGATTGGCTAACTCCTTCATGACCTTGAGAACTTCCTGTACCATCTCAGGGTCCAGAGCAGATGTCGGCTCATCGAAGAGGATGATCTCCGGATTCATGGATAAGGCTCTTGCGATAGCGACTCTCTGTTTCTGTCCTCCGGATAAGTCGCGGATTTTGAAATGGACTCTCTCGGATAATCCGACACGTTCGAGATTCTCTAATGCAATCCTCTTTGCTTCTTCTTTTTTTCTTTTCAGAATCAAGGTCTGACCGATCATGCAGTTCTTCAACACATCCATGTTGTTGAAAAGATTGAAGGACTGAAAGACCATTTGCATCCTTTTATGGACGTCCTTCTCGCTCATCTCCTTGGATAAGATGTTCTTTCCTTCTAAAAGGATGGTGCCGGATGTCGGTCTTTCCAATAGGCCGATGCATCTTAAAAGCGTGGATTTTCCGCTTCCGGAAGATCCGATGATGCTGACGCAGTCTCCTTCGTTCACAGTGAAACTGACATCTTTTAAAACGACCGTCTCCTTTTCAAAAGTCTTTGCCAAATGCTGTACTTCGAGTAGTGCCATATCATGCCTCCTTTTTGCGGAAGTGGAAAATGAGGCTCTTGAAATCGAACTTGATTTTCTTTCCGTCGAGTTTGAATTCGACACCTTTCAGAATCAGTGTCGCAATGACCGTCAATAAGAGATAGATGATGGCGATGATAAGATAGGTGGCCATGTATTTGTAATTCTTGCTCGCTGCAGATTCTGCAGTGTAGAAGAGTTCACTGACGGCGATGACATTCAGAACAGAGGAATCCTTGATGTTGACGACCCATTCGTTTCCGATGGTCGGAATCGAATTGCGAAGAGCCTGAGGAAGAGTGACATGGAAGAGTGTCTCAAAGGAATTCATTCCTAGGGATCTCGCTCCTTCTACCTGTCCTGGATCAATGCCGTTCAATCCGGAAATCACAATCTCTCCCATATAAGCGGCGGTATTGAATGTGATGACGATAAGACCTGCAATCAGCCAGCCGTTGAAGGTATCGACACCGGGAAGCACATTGTTCCAGTTGAGATTGAATAAGAGCTGACTTCCATATTTGAAAATCATCGCCTGTACCATCATCGGTGTGCCGCGGATGACAAGAGAATACAAAGAGCAGAGAAACTTGATCGGATAGCGGTAGAGAAGATGATACCAGGGATAGTTTTTTGTCTCCAGTCTTTTGCCGAAGGCTAAGAAGACACCAAGGATCAGTCCTCCGAAAGTTCCGATGACAGAAAGGATGATTGTGGATAGGGTTCCCTTTAGATAGAATTGCCAGTAATGGCTGATAAGATAGGAGAAGTCGGAGCTCATTCTTCTGCGCTTCTTTCTACGGCTTCATTCATCATGCGGGTTCTCTCTTCGGAAGCGATGGTGGAAAGGACGTGATTGACGGCTGCTTTTAATCCGTCATTTCCTTTCTTGATCCCGATCGAGACACCAAGCTCGGCCAGATCGACACCCAAGACAGACTGATCGACATGGATGATGCCGACATTATTCATCGATGCGACATAGGCATTGGCAACAGGCAGCTCGACAGTTAAAGCAAAGGCTAAACCCTGCTCAACATCTTTTGCAGCTAATCCATAAGTTGTCTGACCAGAGACATGGATAGAACCATAGGCTTGGACAAAGGTGTCGATGATGTCATCCTCGACGGTGTCTTTCTGGGATATGACTTGCTTTCCGCTTAAGAGCGTCTTCAAATCAGCATCGGTGAGAACCTGATTCTGATATTGATCTGCAATATCTTTCTTGACCAATAAGACGACTTCGGAACGATAGTATTCATCGCTGAAGGAGATGGACTCTCTTCTCTCTTCCGTATCGGTCATACCGGCGATGATGAGATTCGTATTTCCCATGTTGCAGTCTTCGATCAAAGACTCCCACTGTTCCTTGACGATTTTGACATCCATGTTCATCTTTTCTGAGAGAATCTTGGCGATCTGGATGTCGTAGCCATCCGCATATTCGCTGTTGGAGATAGGAAGAGTATAATCGCTTGCTTTCGTCGTTGTCCAGTTGAACGGAGAATAGTTGCACTCCATTCCGATGACAAGTTCCTCAGCTTCGACAGTGTAGGAAGTTCCATCGATGGTGATGGTCTTGCTCTTACTCGCGGTGCTTCCGCAGGAGAAAAGAGTGGCAAGAGAAAATAGGCATAACGGCAGTGTGTGTTTCAAAGACATAAAAAAATGTCCCCCTTTCAATAGCCAGGTCGCACTAATCAGCGACCTCCTATGAAGTAAGGACTGCTATCAATAGTGCCAACCGAAGTCTAGCTTCGGAGAGTACATAAGGTATTTCCCTATGTCCCAACTCAACATTCTCTGACCAAAGAATGAAGGTTTCGGCGATTCTTACCTTTCCTATCTTCCCAATCGGTCTTGGTGGAAGTAGTACTTATTTGTAATCGCTCCTCTATTCGATCTGACGGGTATAATCTATCAGTTTTCTCTTCCTTCATCAACAATCATTCATGAAAAAGAGAAGATAACATTCATAAAAGCCCTTTCATTCCTTTTCTGGCAACTGTTTTTCGCTATACTATCTTAGAAAGAGAGAAATGAAAACATGAATACACTGATTGTCTATTTTTCAAGAAGGGGTGAGAACTGGGTAGGCGGAGAAATTCAGAATCTGACAATCGGAAACACAGAAAAGATTGCCTCCTATATTCAGAAAGCAACAAAGGGAGACCTGTTCTCGCTTGAATTGGAAGAACCCTATTCCTTGGATTATGAGACCTGTGTCAGACAGGCAAAGAACGATCAATTTGCATCTATAGAACGAAAACTGAAAAGGGTACCAGATGTCTCAGGATACGATGTCATCTATTTAGGATATCCTATCTATTGGGAAGACCTTCCTTCTCCTATCATCACGTTTTTAAAAAGCGTGGACCTGAAAGGAGAGACAATCTATCCCTTCTCTACTCATGAAGGAAGCGGATTAGGAGCAAGCATCTCCCATATCAAAGACTTAGCTAAAGGAGCGGAGGTTATCGATCCGCTTCCGATTCCGGGAAGCTTAGTCTCAAAAGCAGAGAACAGAGTCAAGAACTGGGTTGAAAAACACTAGAATTCAGAACCTTCCTAAATTATAAGCTTAGATAAACATTATGAAGTAGATAGGATAAAATGTTATCTTTTCTACCTTCCTTATTTCCCTTTCGTTGCTTAATACGTAGCCTTTTGTCATTTTATAGTTGGGATCAGTAATGATTTTAGGTAAGGCACGGAAATTCTTATAATCTTTGCCCGACTTGATTTCTAGAGGAAGTACATTCAGTGATTCATAATCGTCGATAAGATAATCCACTTCCCCGACTTTTTTTCTGTCGTAATAATATAATTCATGGTCGTGTGCCTTTAATTCCTGTGCGACTGCTGTTTCATATACGGCACCTAAGTTTACGCCGGCCTTATCATCTAAGATGGCATTGATATTGTTTTTATAAAGGATACTGGTCAACAAACCGACATCATTCATATATAGCTTGATGAGATTCTTACTGCTCGACTGTATCAACGGAAATTTCGGCTCGCTGACGGCTTTTGTAGCTAACGATATTCCGGACGAGATGAGATATTCAAATTCATTCGAATATTTGGTGTATCTTACATCAGTTTTATTTTCAATTTGCTTGTATTGTATTCTTTTTACCTTGTTCTCAATGTTGGATGGAATCATTTCATAGATTCGCTTTATCATCAATTTATTTTCTTTGTCATATTTTGAAGCGTCTTCGCTGTAAAAATTGATGATATCTTTCTGGATTTCTCTGATCTTTGCGACGTTTTTCGTTTCGACAAACGATTTTACAGCGTCTGGCATTCCACCGACATATAAATAGGTTTTAAATAAATACAGTATTTTGTTGTGCAATGCTTGATCGAGAGATACACCTTCAAGAAACGACTTTTTCAGATGGTTTATTACGAGTTCCCCAACGGAATTGGCAATTAAAAATTCTTCAAAATCCATGGGATACATTTTCTTTTCTATGATTGATCCCATTGGAGTCAATGTCGTTTTTGACAGTGCGATTCCTAACTCAGAGCCACTGCAGATGTATTTGTATTTGTTGTCCATTCTCAACTGCTTGAGCAATGTTAACAGTTCTGGATATTCTTGAATTTCATCAATGAAGACAATTGTGTTTTCTCTTTCCTTTAATTTCTCGCCACTAACGACACTGAGCTCGATATAAAAGGATTCCACAGTCCTGACATTTGCGAATAATCGGTCACCGGCTTTATCGTTTGCCATGTTGATTTCGACGTAATTTTCAAAGTGCTTCTGTGATAATTCACGTATTATGTATGATTTGCCGACTTGCCTTGCTCCATCGATGCATAGTATCTTGTCTTCGTTTCCAGTCAGATATTCTTCGATATATTTTGAAATTTTCCTGTACATAACAGTCACTCTCCGCTTTTCCAACTATATTATATGCCGAAAAATCCGCTTTTCCAACTTTTTGGATGATGTTTTTTTACGCTTTTCCAACCGAATAATATCAGTACCCAATCATTTTGGAACGTGTCTTGGATGGACTCAAGGATAAATTAAACATAGGTGACAGGATACCTTCTTGGAAAACGATGGATTGAACCTGATATGTTTCATGTAGCTGCATTGTCATACTAGTGATAATAGTGAAGAAATATATTCAGGCACTAGGTAAGATAACGCAAAAAACATATTTTTCTATCATACAATGAGTGTGTAAATCATCCTAGAAAGGCTGAAAGGATCTTATCTGTGGAGGCTAAGAAATTCGAAATGCTTGCACTCTAATGATGGATACCATATAGGGTATATCTTGCGCATGTCGGATAACTCTACAAGCTTTTTTCTATAAAAAGGCTGAACTATGAAGCTTTGGCTATATTGCTTTTAGAGCATACTTTTTGCATGCGAGTTAAGAGAAGGCGAGAAATGATTTCGAGTCTTCTAGGAGTTGCATCGACATTATTTTTTAAGTTCCTCGTCATCAGTTCCTTTAACATCTGGATCATTAGAAAATTTATCAGCTTCGTGTAATGCTTTTATAGTCTCATTGTTTGGTTGTTCGTTTTGAATGATTTCCCAATGGCCGCCTTTAGAAGAACCGATGAATCTGATTATAGAATTGTTTTTGATGATTCGTTCCACGGTTTTCTTGGATTTTCCAATTGCCAATGCCATTTCAACTCTTGTAATAGATGGATTGGCTTTGATGATATGGATGATTTTGTCTAAATCGGGATCAACATTTTGAGCGACATTTTGGGCGACATTTTGGGCGACATTTTGGGCGACATTTTGGGCGACATTTTGGGGGACATTTTGGGGGACATTTTGGGGGACATTTTGGGGGACAGTGTCCTCAATGAAATTATTTCGGATGGTTGCGATGGTCATGAAATCCTGCTTTTTGAAGGTTGGCTTTGGAAGATTGGCTTCATCCATTTCACGATAAATACGTTTGACTCCTTCACCGAATTCCTTGACGAATTTGTATTCCTTCATATAGGCGGCGATTGCCTTGTTTCTGGAGAAATGGGTGGTCCTGATATTCTTTTCTGTGACGGTGCCAGCAAAGATGCCAGGGCTTTCAACGACAAACTTGTCATCGAACATCTTGATCTGAATATCAGTTCCGACAATGGAATAATCCCTATGAGTTACAGCATTGACAATCAGCTCTTTCCAGCAAAATTCCGGGTATTCAGGAATGGTTACGAACAAGCCGTCTTTTCCTAGGAAAGATCTCTCTTTGATCTGAGTCCTTACAAAAGCGATAGCGGCGTTGAGCTGGTCTAATAGACGACCTTCAAATATTTCATCCTTGATGACGTTCATCTCAGCACCGGTAAGTTCTTCAGTCCCCTCAAAGCGAATGAACCTGACACGCGCTCTTCCAAAGTATTTCTGCGGTCTCTTTCCGAAAAGGAGAATGGCCTTGACAGATACCTCTTTGCGCTTGTTTACGACGAATTCGTTCTCAAAGACATAATTGGAATAAGACATCGTATAACCGATTTTGTTCATATACTCTAAAACGAGTTTTTCATCGATATCATCGATAGAAGAGCCAAAAACTGGTGAATTTTCGAAACTTTGTTCACCTCTTGCGTATGCTAATAACAGTCTCTCATGGAAGGACATCCTAGTGCTTTTATCCCCTACTCTGCAATAGGCTTCCCCAGATGTGTCTTCATGGACGTTCGGACTCATGGGAACATGAATCAGAAGAACATGATTTGGCTGACCTAAGTTGTCTCTGACTGACACTTCTTCAAATACACATCGGATGGAGGGCTTACAAAGGTTTGTAGGAGCATAGCGGATTTCGTTGATCTCCTTGGTGTGTCCATCGATTCCTGTGATGGATTTATCATCTTCAACACCGACAGCGATTGTTCCGCCCTCGGCGTTTGCAAAGGATATAATTGTCTTTGCGATGTCTTTTGGTTTGATGCTGATGCTCTTGCGGTCATAGAAACTATCTTCTTCTTTGGTCTTGAATGCCTTTTCGTTCCATTTTTTTGCCATGCTTTTTTCTCCGTTTGAATATATTTCGCTGATTTCAATTTGCCATTCTTAGACCTCTTGGCACCAATAGGAATCTTTCACAATTTAGATTTATTCTTTGAAGTTGTGTATTCTGTGCCAATGTTTTGTATAAATCATTTGAACGGTTGGTGTTTTGTTAAAGTGTCATCAAAAATATAGTTATGCGATCTATGAACTAGGCCAAGAAGAGATTAACCGTCGGTCAAACTTGAAGAAGGAGATGTAGCCCTATTGAGATAAGGCAATCTGATATCAAGAACAGATGACCGTTCACTTAGATATATAGCTGCTTTACCGATAAATCTGAAAACAGAACACGATTCTTTATTTTTAATGATAGGTTTTGTTCTTTATCTTATTTAAAATGGATGTAAGGGCTTCCCTTGCCCTGCTTTCAATGAGGTGACACCATGAAAAAGAACAAATCATTTCTGCTTCTTATTCCTTTCCTCTTATTGTCTTCTGTAGGATGCAATGAGAAGGAAAGCAATTCGGATTCTTCTTCAACCGAAAAGGAAAAGGATACGAGCGATACTTCTACACATAAACCAACGGATGAAGAACTTTCCAAAGTGGATGATGTCTTCACCTATGACAACTATATGAAAATGCCTGGCGGACAGGAGACGGCGGATCCCTTTGTCTATCGCTTCAACGGAAAATATTATCTTTATCCGACGACAAGCGGAAGAGCAGTACGCTGCTATGTTTCCGATGACATGATCAACTGGGAAGCGTGCGATAACGGTGTCAACGGAAGAGGATTCTGCTATGAATACTCAACCGATGGTTCCTCCGCTCCGACTAGTCAGATTCCTTTTGCTCCGGAGGTTACCTATTTCAATGGTTCCTTCTATATGATCATGTCTCCGAGCGGAAACGGGCACTATATCCTGAAAGCAGACAATCCGGATGGTCCCTATTCCTGCATCACCGGTAATGTGGGAAGAAGCATCGATGGCTCTTTCTTCATCACGGATGACGAAAGGATATTGATGTATGGGGCGGGAAGTGGATGCATTCAGGCTTATGAACTGAACGACGATTTCACGGATTTCAAGACGAATGATAACGGAGACTACTTCTCTGGTCCTATCGGGGCATGTCATATGGGTGGCTGGAATGAAGGACCATATCTTTTGAACCGATACGGAGAATACTACATGACCTGGACTGGCACGAATTACATCAACAGGGATTACCGCGTCGATTACTGCTATGCGGAAAAGGGAAGCAACCTTCTTTCCTCTTCCTCCTTTACAAGAAAGAAGACAATTCTATTGGAGACGGGAGACTCCTTCTGGGGGTTAGGGCATTCCTGTACTGTATTAGGACCGGATTTGGATTCCTATTACATCGCCTATCACAATATGATTCCAGGAAGGACAAGATATCTCAATTTCTCCCGTTTGGCATTTGATGGAACGAATATGGTCACCAACTATGTTCGACCGGATGACTGTGTAGGAACGGATCTTCCTCCGTTCTATAGCGATGGCTTGGAATCGTATGAGACGGCAGGAAAGTATCTCCTTTCTCCTACATCGACTGGGGATACCTTCTCTGCGGAATTCAATACGATCGGAGAAGGAAAGATGATCTTCTCCTATCATGATGAGAGCAATTATTCCTATATTGAGTTCATCAACAATACTTTGACTATCCATACCGTAGACCATAATACGGATACTACGATCTCCGAAGCCGAACTCAACCATGAATTCGATACAGAAGTCTATCATACCTATCGCATTCAGTATGACAAAGGAAGACTTATCCTCTATTTTGACAATATGCTGAAAGTCGATGATTCCGGCATTGAACTGACCGGTGGAAAAATCGGCTATCCGGAATCCGATTTCTCGGATATCGGGTATTCGGCCTACAGCAATGTCGCCTTAGGATCCTCAGACAGCAAAGCCTATTCGGATGAGGTCTCCTTGGCAAGCAATTATGATCCGGATCTTTCCTATCTCACCAATGGCTCTGGAACAGAACTCATCGAATCGAAGAAAAATTACAACAATACCGGCGCTCACAATGTCGTACTGAAGAACACAGGTGACTTTGTCACTTACCGCATGTACGCTCACAATGCGGAGAAATACGAAATCTCTCTAAGAGTTCCCGGCGATTATGTCTCCTCTAGCTTCCAGATCAAAATCGATGGACAGGTGGAAAAGGAAGTGACCTTATCCGGTTCAGTTCCAAAGACAGAGGATGGTGATGCTTTAGTCCGTGTTGCCGATTTAGAGATTGAACCGGGTGCCCATAACATCACCTTTGTCAGCACGGGAGACGAACTCGCTTTCAACGAAGTCCATTATGAAGAGGTCAATAGCTATGATGGCTATGACCTAGATCTCGCAAGCGATGATCTCTCCTCCCTTACTGCAAGACGGGGATCGTATACAACAGTCGAACAGACCGCAGATGGCATCCGAAGTGAGAATGAAGGTGCCTTTGGACTATTGACCGAGGGAGAATACTCCGATGTCACTGTGGAAACCGATATGACGGTCCATTCCATTGAGAACGATGGATATGCGGGCATTGTCATGAACGTCAAAGATTATTCCATTGAAGAGGATGACGTCAATGATCCGAATAGCTATAACGGATACCAGTTCGTCATCGCAAGCGGAAAAGCGCAGATGAATTACGCCGACTTCAATTTCACAAGCCAGGTCAAAGCCGGAAAGTTCTATTATGAGGATGGTAAGACCTATCACCTGAAAGCCGTCCAGCAAAACAATAACTATAAGTTCTATATCGATGACAAATTGGTCATCGACTGCTCAAGCAACATCGGAACATTGAGAGGAAGAGCAGGAATCTTCTCCCACAATGCCGATGTCACCTTCTCTACCTTGACCGTCACTGAGTGAAAACTCATTGTATCCTCCTAGAAAGCCTCGTTCGTGCGAGGCTTTTCTCTTGGAAGGAAATGAATATAGCGTTTCCAGAAGAAGACAAAAATTCGATAAGATTTGCTTCTTTTCAGCAAGAATCCATGAAAAAAGCTATCCGTTTATGTTTATTCTCTTTTCCTCTTTCTTGTCCTTTATTTTTAATGTTACAAAATGTAAGCCCATACAAATATAATAAAGCCAGATGGAAGGGGTTACCTGTGTCGCAATCTTTTGATGCGATACTCTTCCATTCAAGAAAGGATTACAGATATGAAAAAGAATCTGGTTTCGATTTTAGCCCTTGCTGCCTTAGTCACTCTCGCCGGCTGCGGTGATAAGACTAGCACAGACACAGCAAAGGGTTCCGACAATCCGACTACGGACAAGACTTCCACTTCCGCAACGGATAGCATTGTTGTCAACAGTGTCACCATCACCAATAGCGAAGGCAGTGCTCTTACGGATGATGATCTTATCGTCTTAGATGGTACCTCTGTCACCTTGAAGGCAAGTGTCTCTGCCAGCAAGACTGGCTTGAAGGTCTCCTGGTCTTCCTCCAATGCGGAAGTCGCCAAGGTCACAAACGGCGTTGTCCGTTTCCTCTCTGTCTCTGAAACGACGGATGTCACCATCACTGCGACAAGCAAGGATGATGCGACAAAGAGTGCTTCTGTCACATTCCATGTCCAGCATTCCATGATCGACCTCTCCTCTTCGAGAGCAACCGACTTGGATACCTCTGAATTCCTCTCTGATGGAAAAATCTCTACTGGTGTCGGCGATACCGCTTTGGTCTATGCTGACGTCTATGACACTAAATGGTATGTCCAGGCGGATATTACCTATACTGCCTTCTCCGAAAGCGATAATTATCCGAAGTTCGGTATCATGAGCGGCAACAAGGCTGGTATTTGGAACCAGACGACAGAATCGGATATTTGTCAGAACAACTTCTTCTATCTCGATACCACAAATCCGAATAGTTCTTCTTCCTGGAGCAACTTCAACACAGTTACATCGAATTCTACCTATACGGACTGGTCCTGGGGTACTCAGTTAGGTGGATTCAACTATACCTATAAGATGGGTGAAACCCTTACTTTAGGTCTCTTAAGAGATGGTCAGGACTACTATGAATTCGTCACGAAACAGAATGAAGACGGAACCGATGGTGAACTTGTCTGCATGAAGCATGTTGTCGATACTCTCATCCCTGCCGATGTAAAGACATATGCTTGGGTCGGCGGATGGGCTACGGCTGCTGAAGTCTCTAACTTCAAGTCTTTGACTGGTGATGCCGTGGATGCCATGTACAAAGATCCTGCTGACTTGACTGTTACCGGAGATGGAACAACACTCTATCTTGGTGAGACGTATCAGCTCAATGTTTCTGCTGATTTCATCAACTTCAATAGCAAAAAGTTAACCTACACCTCTTCAGATCCTACCGTTGCTGAAGTCTCCGATACTGGTCTTGTCACTGCCAAGAACAAGGCAGGAAGCGCTGATATCACGATCACTTACGGCACTACAATCACCAAGACCATCAAGATCAATGTCACGGATGACGTCAACTTCAGGGTCGAGATCGATGGCAAGATGGATGATGGCATCTGGTCTGACAAGGTCAAGACGAACTTCTATCGTCTGAATCTTCAGGGAACTGGTGAATACATCGACTTCTATGGTGCTATGAATAGCCGTGGCATCTATCTCTTTGCCAAAGCCCATGTCAACAACATGAAGAATGGCGAGACACATAAGGATTGGTGGGAGAATGATAATTTCGAAATGAAATTTATGGATACCACCACGGGAAGCATCATCAATTCTGCTAATCCGGATAAAAGCGATGGTCAGGTATGGATTTCAGCTAATAAGACAAGCAACTTTGAAGGCTATTATGTCTCTGATACTGTTCTTAACGACGAGACCAGCAAATATGATATTGTTTATGAAACCTTCACTTCCTTTGATAGATTGAATAAGGATGTTGATGCTGGAACATACAACATGAACACTCCTCTTGCTGTCTGCTTTGGCTCCAATCCGGCTTCTGGATGGAAGAATTCTGATTTCTGGGGGAAGGCTTCTGCAGCTTTAAGAGTCACCAAAGACGGCTTCATGCATGCTGATGGCAAATACTGCTCTGATGGTGACCATGAATATGGTGATTGGGTTATCACAAAAGCAAGCAATTGCACTGAAGATGGTGTAAAGACGAAGACTTGCAAGTATTGCGCTCACGAGGAAACTGAAGCTATCGCAAAGAATCCTGATGTTCATGTTTACGATTACGATAATGCTACAGTAAAGACAGCTTCTACCTGCACTACTCATGGTACTGGTGAAGCCGAATGCACTGTCTGCCATACGAAGAAGGATGTTGAGCTTGCTTTGAATCCTACTAACCACGAAGAAACCTACGATTCTGACAAGGGCATCTATGCATGCTGTGGAGAAACCATCAAGGTTGGAGAAACAAAATCCGCTGATGTTGATATTTGGAATCTGAATGTTTCTCGTTTAGTCATGGACGGAACATCGAACTTCGAAGTTGAATATGATATCCATAACGATGAGAACAGTTCGAAAGATGGTGCCGCATCTAACTGGGTTGCTGATTTATCCTCAGCTTCCAAAAAGGAGGATGGAAGTTATGGCGAATGGGCAAATGGCGGTATGACCATCACTGCTGACTGGAATGCCTGGGGAGCAAATACAAATGTCCATGAAGCCAATGACAATTCGAATATGCCTGGGGATTGGTTCAATCAGGGTTATATGCTTTGGTTTGGAAACATGGATATCCATCTCAATGTCAAGTTTGTTGACGGAGTCTTTGAAATCAATGGTGTCTATACTTTCTTAGGCGATGGCGCCGGTAATTCCATGAAAGTTCATTACACATCCACTGCATTTACAACAAAGGATTACATGGTCCTGAACTTCGGATGCCAGAATTCTAAAATTACTTATAAGAGCGTCAAAGTTGTCTCTGGAACTCTCATCGCTCATACTACAAAGTAAAGTAATTCCGTATCCGACTCTATTAAGCCCTGGCCTATCCGCCGGGGCTTTTCTGAAATTAAACTGAAATTAAACAATGTTGTTATTTCTGTTCAATTGTTTTAAACTTACTACGTCTTAGGAGGATATCTTATGGCTGGAAAATCTTCGTGTCTGAAAAGTATCGCCTACGAGCTGAATCTGTCCATCAATACGGTTTCCCGCGCTTTGCGTGACTGTGATGACATCTCTGCTTCAACGAAAGAGAAAGTCAGGCAGAAAGCCTTTGAGATGGGTTATCTTCCCAATTCGATCTCACAGTTCATCAAGAAGGACGGAAAGAAGCTGATTGCCATTGTCGTCAACAACTTCAAGAATCTTTATTTCCAGATTGTCTGTGATAAGTTAGTCTCTCTTTTTGAGACAGAGAACTTCGATTTCACGATTGTCTATTCGATGAGCAAGAAGCTTTCCCTTTCCTTATTGAAGCAGTGCATCAGCGAAAGAGTCGATGGCATCATCACGCTTTTAGAGCCAGAGGATGATATGATCGACTATGCAAAGCTGAATCATATGCCGATCATTATGATCGGAAGACATCTCGACAAAGATTATGTCGATGAAGTCTACACCGATGATGAGATGGGAGGCACATTGGCGGCCAACTATCTTGCCAACTACCATCAGATCAACAAGTTCATCTATGTCAAGATGCCCAATGTCGAATGCTCGAAGAGAAGACAGCAGGCCTTTGTCAATACAATCTCTAACCTCAGCGAAAAGAATCAGGTCATGGTCATTGAACCAAAACAGGTCAATCAGTCCATGCTGAAACTGATCAATGAAGGATATTTAGGTATCTTCTGCTTCTCCGATGAAATCGCCTATGATGTCCTTTACTCTCTTAACAAGGTTGTTCCGAATGTCCGCATCGTCTATCCGCATCTTCATATCGTTGGATTCGATACGGTATCGAAGTGCATCCACGGCCTTATCGATTTGACGAGCGTCAGCTTTGATTATGATGCCATCTGCAAAGAGGCAATCCGTCTATTGAAAGACCGTTTCAAGGATATCCAGAGGACGAAGCAGTCCACGATGTTCACGGTCTCTCTTCACACAAGAAAGATTCTCTGATAAAGGAAAAAGAAGCGTGTCTGGTGTATCGCTCTGTTGAGTCAGAGCCATAGGCCTTACACGCTTCTTTTATTTGTCTTCTTTTTCTCTTTTATCTAGTTCAATGGCTTGATCGACGACTTCCAGCTTTTTGATGACGACGAAGTAGAGGACCATTCCGCCCATGATGAGAACAGAGACGACCCAGGCAGAAGGAGTGGAGAAACAGACGCCGACATAGGATGCATCACTTGTTGGATTACTAGGATTGACAAGTCCTGGTATGAATTCACAGACTAAGATTCTGGCAACTAATTCTCCGATGCCGGAGATCAGAGGAATGATCGGCTTTTTGATTCCCTGTAAGACGCTTCGGCTCAGCTGCAAGAGTCCCTGGCAGATGAGGAAGGGAGTCAAGACATAAAGATAGGTAGAGCAATAGTAGATGACTCTCTCATTGATGTCATTCTTCGTTAGGAAGATATAGGGAACATATTTTGCACAGGATAATCCGATCGTCAGGATCAGAGCATAGGTGATGAAATCGATGAGGATTGCAGAACGGATACCCTGTCGGATTCTCTCTTTGTCTCTTGCTCCGTAGTTCTGTCCCACATAGTGGAGCAAGGCGCTGGACATGACGGACAAAGGAATGGTGAGATAGTTTTCAAAACTTCCATAACAGGTGTTGGCCATTGTCGCATAGCCGATCTCTTTTTCTGTACCAGTGGAAGGATCGATGACGAGTTCTCTTCCGAAACCGTTGACGACTTTCTGCTGGAAGAAGGAACCGATGAAGAGAATCGACCACTGGAATCCTAACGGCAATCCCATCTTCAGACAGTCGATGACATAGCTCTTTTCGACGCGGGAGACTCCTTTTTTGAATCTTAGATACGGATGATTCTTCATTAAGTAGAGGAAATTGAGACTGAAAGTAGTGCAGTTAGCTAATAGGGTAGCGATGGCAACACCTCTTGTATCGAGTCGGATGACTCCAGTAAATAGGAATCCGAAGAGGATATTGACGCTCGTTCCTGCTAAGGAGACAAGCAAGGAGATGGAGGAGTTTCCTAAAGCAGTGACGAAGTTTGACATCAGGTTGCTCATCAAGGTGATGAGGAATCCGATCAAGATGATCTGGAAGTAGTTAGACGCCTTTTCCATATACATCTCTGGAATGTTGAGAAAACTCATCAAGGCCTTATAGGAACAAAGCCCTACAATTGTGATGATAAGACCGATGATGAGAACAAGAGTGAAGCAGGTATAGAGTGTCTTGTTCTGTGCTTCTTCATCCTTCTTTCCTTTCTTGTTAGCCATGATGACAGCAAATCCGGAAGTGCATCCATAGGCGAAGTTGAAAAGAATGGCAGAGATAGAGGAAGTGGAATTGGTCGCGGTGACAGAGATTCCTCCTACTGTTGTCTTCAATATGAGTGCGTTGATCAAGGAAAAGGCATTAGAGAGCAGGGTGCTAAGCAAAATCGGTATGGCAAAACGGATAAGCCGAGTGATCGGCTTTCCGTGAGTCAGGTCGACGGGAGAAAATATTTTCTTGATGAGATTCATGATTCTGTTACCAAATAGATTGTAAAGCATTCGGATCGATTCTCTTTATAAAAACACCATTAATAATAATGGTTCGCTTCTTGGAATAATCCGATGACTGTCGGCATTTTTGTAAAAACGGATAAAAGAGAAAGACAATGCTCTGATTGTATTTTGTAAGCGATTTCTTTACGATAAGAATGATGAAAAAAGAGGTAATGAACATGAAAACCAAAAAAACACTTTTGTTAGCAACGTTAGCCATGCTGTCCTTCTCCCTTGTCGCCTGCGGAAATACGACAAGCGAAGATAAGAAGACGGAAGACAAAACCGCGGATACTGGTTCTGAAACCGGCAAGGCTTCGGAAACGACAGATGATAAGAAGACAGATGAGGCTCAGTCCACCTTGACTGTCACTGCCAATAGCCCGACCGTGGAACTGAAGATTGATCAGTCTGCCACACTCACCAACTATTACACCGTCAAGAAATCCAGTGGAACCCCTACCTCTGCAGAGAAAGCCTGCACTTATACAGCAGCAGATACCACCATCATCAAGATCACCAATAAGGTCATGAAGGCATTGAAGGTCGGCTCCACCAAGATCACAGTCACCTCCAAAAAGGATCCGACAAAGTCCTGTGAATTCACCGTCAATGTCACCGAAGTCTATTTTGACCGCAACTATTCTCAGGTCAGTTCCGAAGATGATTTCAGCAAGGAACTTCCGGAAGATGGCGGTATTGTCAGAACCAAAGGCTCTACAACTGCCGACCTCTTTGTCAAAGGTATCGATACGACCGCTTTCATCGCGGACTGCACCTTCTCCTTGAACAGCGTCTCCTCCAGCGAAAAATACCCGAAGCTTGGCATTGTCTGCTCCACCGGTGAAAACGCTTCGGAAGATACCGCAACCAACAACAAGATGTACTTCTTCCTCAATGCGGAGATGCCAAACGAGGAAGAAACCTGGAACCGTTTCGGTATCTGTGAAGTCCAGAACGGTGCAAACTGGGCCTGGAATGCTGGTGTCACCAATGAGACCGCCCGTCATAAAGATGACCTCTATGTCGCGGAGAAGCCGGTCACTTATTCTACCGCGGAGGATTCTTCTGATTACATCAAGGAATTCAAACTCACCATGGTCAGAAAAAATCTTGATTTCCACTTCTTTGTCAACGATAATTATGCAGGATCCTGCAAGACACTCGACTCTCTCTTCACCAATGGTGATGTGAATCTCTCCTCGATGGTCGGATTCTTCGAGTTCAACTCCGATGTCACCTTCTCCGCTTACAATGTCAATGTGACAGAGGCGGATGTTGATGCAAAGATCGCTTCTATTGCGACACCTCATTTCCTTGCAGACAGCGAGTGGGCCGCTGATTAAAAACTATCAATGAATTCTCAGAAACAACTTGAAACCAACTTGCAATTAAGGAACGCTTACCCGGTCAGACCGGGTAAGCGTTTTGTTTGCTTCTTTGTTGACTTTGTGCTTCTTTCTCTTGTCTGTTATCTCTTGTCCTTAGGCTTCCTTCCTCTCTTTAAGAATTCCTCCTCTTACAAGGCAAGTGAGAACATGGTTCAGGAAGAGATTCAGTATTACAATCAGTATATCTCTGAAACCCATCTTGTCTCCTTCCTCGATGAGGGAAAGACAACAAGAAAGGATGAAGATGTCTTAGTGTTAGAGAATATCTCAAAAGCAATCTATCTCTCCTATAAGACCTATGATGAGAAATTAGAGACACCCCAGTTTACGGACTATGTCATCAAGGAGAATTCCAAGTTAGCCAAATACGGAGTGGCATCTTTAACCAATGATGATATCAGCTACTTCTATACGGTCTATGTTCCAAAGCAGGAATATAAGGTAGTCACCTATCAGGGAGACAATGCTGCCTTATACGTCTATAACCTATACAAAAACAGTTCCATCTCCTCTTACTTCTCCTATTCGGATATCAACTCGCTTCCTATCCTTCAGTCCCATATCGCCTATTCCCTCTTTGTCTATCTGACTGAGGAGAAGAATGATGTCAACCAATCGGTCTACAATGACGGAGAATCCTATTATTCCGCTTTCCATTCCACCTATAGCTCTTTTCTCACTTCCGCGGAGTCCTTATGCATCAAGGTAGAACCATATTATTCCACTCATTATCTCGTTTATCGGAACGCTTTATCCAATGAGGGAAGACTTCTCAACTACGCTCTTATCGTATCCCTTATCCTCTCTTATCTTCTCACTATTGTTTTACCGAAACTGATCTTCCGTCACGGCCAGACCTTTTCAAGGAAGATCTTCTCCTTGTATCTTGCGGATGCAGAAGGAAAGGATAGCAAATGGTATTACACGCTTCTCACTTCCTTCTTAGGTGTCTTTGGCTATATGCCGATTCTATCTCTCTTCTATATGCTTCCCCCTTTCAATGGTGTGTTTGACTCGATGTTCACTCCATTCATCGGAAACATGTCATTAGTCTGGATCATTGTTCTTCCTATCTTCCTTCTCCTTGTCAACTATATTCCCTCTTTGTTCTATCCGGATAGGGAAACCCTTCTTGAAATGCTTTTCAAAGTCAGGCTGAAAGATAAGAGAAACCAAGGCGAATCTACCGATGAGGAAATGAATTCTGGAAGAGATTATTAGCCCGATAATTCGGGCTTTTTTAATGTAAGACAACAAAAGAAGCATTATTATTAATGGTATCATTTTATTGAAACTGAAAGCCCTTTTTTAGATACTATAATCGTATTGAGAAAAATACATTGAGTGCGTCTTTCAAATAGGAGGATATAAAACATGCTTAAGCACAAAAACAGTCTGTTACGTTCTGGTTTGCTTTCTCTCTTGATGATCTCTACGCTCGTTTCCTGCGGTGGCTCATCCGATACGGGAAAAGACGATAAGACTTCTGGCGACAAGTCAACGGATTCTCCGGTTCCGGATAATTCCAAGAGAATCAAAAACCTTGATCAGCTCGCTGATGACCTTACTCTTGACGAAGAAGGAAATGTCACATTTGAGGATCAGGTCGAACTGAAGGTGTGGTGCATCATCGGTGATCCCGATCAGACCGTCTACAACAGTCTCATCACCAAGTTCAACGAAGAATATTCTGGCCTTATCCATCTCAACATGACCTATATCGGTCACTATGACTTCTACACCAATTTGAACAACACCTTCACCACCGATAAGGATTCCATGCCGGATGTCTTAGTCATGCACAATGAGAAGACAGCCGAATATGCTAACCTTGGCTATCTTCTTCCCTTGGATGAAATCGAGAAGAAGACAAAGGTCAAGACCGATTACTCCAGCGTCTATTCCAATATCGACCGTGTCACCAAGTTTGCCGGTTCCAGATATGCGGTTCCGATGGATGCCCACGGATTTGTCACCTCTATCCGTCAGGATATCATCAAGAAGAACGAGTTAGGCTTTGATGGCAATACCCGTTTCGTTCCGAATTCCCGTCAGGAATATCAAGAACTCCTTCAGAGCCTGAGAGACAAGGCCGATGCTGGTGAACTCTGGACCAGAGACCTGAACAAAGGAAAAGACCATACTTGGAAAAAGGCCGGCAAGAATACCTTCTATCCCGAATTCTTCCAGTCCACTGATCCCGATGGACTCTCCGCTCTTTATGCCAATGGCGGAAGCATGTGCTCTTCTGATGGCAATACCATCACCTTCCAGGAAAACGAGGGCTTCAAGACATACATCCTTGATCAGGTGAATCGTTATAACAATCGACTCATGTCCGATGCCTCTGGCACCAATACCGAAATGTTCGGAGCCGGAAATACCGTCTTCTTCCCAGAAGGACCTTGGTGGGTTTCTCAGACCTACACCTTGCAGTGGAACAGCACCGAACTGAAGAAGGCTGGAAGCTTAGGCGTCACAGAAGAAGATGCTAGTGATCCTATCTACAACACTCCTTATACCGCTTCCCGTCCTACTGGCTGGTGGACGCTCGATGCCAACAAGGATACAGAGAACGGAAGCAAGTGGTACGGAAACGGTCACGCCATCTCTCTCACCCAGCATATCACCTCTTCTCAGTCTGCTGCTGCAGCCATGACATTCGTCAACTGGTTCACACAGGGCAAGGATGAAGATACCGATACCTATCATCTTGCCACCTGGTGCAACTCTGGACATATCCCTGCCTACAAGAATGTCTATGAATCCGAAGAATATAACAACTATTGCTCGAAGAACCTTACTCTCCGCGCTTTAGGTGATCCGGCCGACATCGTCGCCATGGAAGGCTTGCCGTATGAGACAACCGTCTTCAACGCCCTTGCCAACGCTGTCTCTCTTGTCCAGTCTCAGCTGAAGACCAATAGCGGATGCACCGAAGATCAGGCATTGGAATTGATCAACAAAGCAGCATCCGATGGACAGGCCGCCTTGGATCTCAATATGCTCGGATAAACTATGACTCACTCTAACGCAATGGAAATGGATGCGTTAAAGGGGTCAAAGGCAAAATCAATCGCGAAACGATATGGAACGGCACTGCTCTTTCTGGCGCCGTTCCTTGTCGCGTTTATTTGCTTCTTCATCATTCCTTTGATTTACGGAATCAAGATCTCTCTTTCTAACTTCCGTTTTTCCGCTCCAGGAGAAGCCAAATACAATGCCTTTTACTGGTACCGCGTCCTCTTCGGAGATCCGACAATCAGTGTCTCTGCAAAGCTTTCCGCCAACTTCTGGAAATCCTTTGCCAACTCTTTCTTCTTCTCTATCGTGATGGTCCCGATCGCTGTCTTCCTTCCTTTAGGACTAGCCATCTTAGTCAACATCAAGCCTCCGGGATATAAGATCTTCCGTGCGATGATCTACCTTCCTTCCATCGTTCCTCTTACAGCCGCTGGCACCATCTTCATGCTCTTCTTCATGGACAAGAACAGCCACGGTCTCTTCAACGAATTCTTCAATACGAACATCCGCTTCTTCGATGATGTCTGGTTCAGCTTCAACATCGGAAAATATACGGTCGATGTTCCTTATGCCTGGATTCCAATTTTCCTGATGTGCCTCTGGGGAGGATGGGGTGGAAACTTCATCATTCTCTCCGCTGGTCTTCAGAATGTTCCGAAATCCTTGTATGAGGCAGCTTCCATGGACGGATGCTCTGCTTTGAAGAAGGTCGGAGCGGTTACAATCCCTGGAATCAAAGGCCAGTTAGTCCTTTGCCTCTTTACGACAATCATCGGCTATTTAGGACTGTACGGTCAGAACTATGTTCTCTCTGGCGGTGGACCGAAGGCGACAACGCTTCCGGGTTCCGGTCAGACTTCTACTGTCATCTACTTCATTCAGGATATCGTCGCCAACAACGCCAACTTCAAGGAGACCATCTATGGATTAGGCGCGGCGGCTTCTATCGTCTATGCAATCTTAGTCGGACTCATCTCCGGCTTCCAGATGTGGTGCACAAGGGATAGGAAATCAGGAAACAAACATTCGGAGGAATACAAAAAATGGCAACGTATAAGCTAACCACCGAACAGTATGTTGGCTCACTTAAGGCCAAAGAGACCAAAAAGAGAGCCATTCCTACTTCCAAGATTGTTTCCTTCGTCGTCCTTCTTGTCTTCTGCGTCATCTGGGTTATGCCTTTTGTCATCATGGCTTGCGGTTCCTTACGAGGACATAACGATACCACCTTCTATCCGAAAGAACTCTTCTATCCGCATTCCGGTTACACATTGGAAAACTATAAGATTCTGCTCTTAGGTGAATATCCGGACGGAATCATTCACAACTCTACGGTCGATTACGATATCGGAAGATGGTTCCTCAACTCCTGCATCTCGGCTATCGGCGGAACGGTCTTATACCTTCTTGTCGCATCGTTAGCCGCCTATGCCTTTACCTTCATCGACTTCCGCTTCCGCAACCTTCTCTTCGCTATCATTGTCGCAACGATGGTCATCCCTGGAACAGCGACCGCGGTCGGTAACCAGGTCAACATCTTCAAAGTCGGTCTGAACAAATCGTATCTCGCCTTGATCCTTCCTGGATTAGGTGGCGTATACGGAATGTATCTGATCCGCACCTTCTTCTCCTCTATTCCAAAGGATCTGATCGAATCGGCGAAGATGGATGGCTATTCGAACCTAAAGATCTATACAAGAATCGTGCTTCCGTTAGGAAAGACAGTTCTCTTCGTTCAGGGCTTGTTCGGCTTTATGGGCGGATGGAACGATCTCGTCTGGCCGCAGATGCTATACGGTGTCAAAGATTCCAAACTATGGACTCTTCAGGTCGGTATGGCCTATATCATCAACAATTCGAAGACTTCTGATTTGATCGGCACAGCCTTGGCTGGCGGTGTCATCTGCTTACTTCCTGTGTTTGTCATGTATCTGATCGCAGCAAATAAGATCATCGAAGGCATGGCAAGCGCCGGCATCAAACGTTAAGGAGAACTTATGCGCAACGAATATCCACGCCCTGATTTCAAAGGGGAATCCTTCTATAGCCTCAATGGACCATGGGATTTTGATTTCGACGATAGCAATGTCGGAACAAAAGAACATTGGTTTCTGAATCATTCCTATTCCAGAAAGATTGAAGTCCCTTTCTGCTTCCAGTCCGAACTCTCTCTCATCCATGATACGTCCTTCCACGATTACATGTGGTACCATAGGACCTTCCATAAGCCGGAGATGAAAGAGGATGAAAGGCTTTTGATTCACTTTGAAGGCGTGGATTATCTTGCAATCTGTTATGTCAACGGATTCAAGGTAGGGGAGCATACAGGCTCTAATGGCGGATTTGTCCTCGATGTGACGGATTATATCAAGGAAGGTGAGAATGATCTTGTCCTGTCCTGCTTTGATCCGAGCCAAGACCGCTCCATCCCAAGAGGAAAACAGGATTGGGAAGAGAAGAGTCATGCTATCTTCTACACTAGAACAAGCGGCATCTACAAATCCGTATGGATGGAAGTGGTCAACGAAAAGAGAATCTCATCCTTCTATCTCACGACAACCCTGGATAAATACACCCTTCGCTTTGATGTGAAGCTGACAACAGAAGAAGGGACGCTTTCCTTCATCATCAAGAATGATAATGATGAGAAGGAGTTCACTTTCAACGTCGACAAGAAGAAAAAACAATACGTCATCTCTCTTCCGGACGATTTCGTCAATGAGAGAATCTGGAGTTTTGAACATCCTTTCCTCTTTGATCTGACACTGATTCTGAAGGATAAGGATGGCAGAGTCACACATAAAGTCTCTTCCTATTTCGGTTTCAGAGAAGTCGGAACAAAAGATGGATATGTGACAATCAATCAGGCACCAGTTTATCTTAAACTTGTACTGAATCAAGGCTATTATCCAGGTGGTCTTTTGACTTCCAAATCCATCGAAGAGATGGAAAATGACATTAAGATGATGAAAGAAATGGGCTTCAATGGATGTCGAATCCATCAGAAGTGCGAAGACCCCTACTTCCTCTATCTCGCGGATAAGATGGGATTCTATGTCTTCCAGGAATGCGCATCCAATTACGGATACGACAAAGACTCTCCCAGAAGGATGCTCAATGAATGGATCGATATTGTCAAAAACAACTACAATCATCCCTCTATCATCGGTTATACTCCATTGAATGAGTCCTGGGGTGTAGAGGGCATTCCCTATGATAAAGAGATTCAAAGCTTTGCTCTCTCCCTCTACGATCTGATTCACTCTTTGGATTCCACTCGACTCGTCATCTCCAATGATGGCTGGGAGCAGTGCAAGAGTGACCTTATCACCGTCCATAATTATGGACACGGAAAAGAAGGAGATGAAGAGACCTATCTCCGCTTCCGAAAAGCTCTGAAGACAAGAAAGAGCATTCTCAATTACGATAATATCCGCAGGTTCATTCTCAACCCTGGATATGAGGATGAAGGTCAGCCAATCTTGCTGAGTGAGTTTGGCGGCATCGCCTTCAACAAGGATACCGGAGATGGAAATGCATGGGGATATACCACATGCAAAGATGAAAAGGATTATGTCAGGGAACTGACAAGAATCTATAAGGCAATCGAAGAATCGGATTGCATTGTCGGTATCTGCTATACGCAGCTGACCGATGTCGAGCAGGAAGTCAATGGATTACTGACATTCGATAGAAAGTATAAGGCAGATCCGAAGGAAATCAGAGCTTTGAATGATAAGCTCTTTGTCAAATAAGGAGGCACATATGAATAACGCCATACAGGAAAATGAAGAGTTCAAGACAGTGGACGGAAACATCGTCAATGAGAATGTGAAGTCCTTTGTCGAATTGAAGGACATCAACAAGATCTATCCTAACGGAATTCAGGCCGTCTATGATTTCAACATCGAGATTCAGCCAAAGGATTTCATCGTCCTGGTCGGACCTTCCGGCTGTGGAAAATCGACAACGCTCCGTATGATCGCAGGTCTTGAGGATATCTCCTCTGGTTCCTTATATATCGGAAAAGTCTTGTCCAACTATGTCGCCAGCAAGAACCGTGACATCTCCATGGTCTTCCAGTCCTATGCGCTTTATCCGCAGATGACTGTTTATGAAAACATCGCCTTCCCTTTGAAAGTGAGATCCTATGATAAGATCCGTCAGGCCGAGAAACAGCTCGACAAGAGAGATGTCGAAAGACTTTATCAGGACCCACAGGCGATTTATGATGCCTATATGGAAAGCGTCGATAACAAGGTAAAAGGTTCCAAGGCTTATATTTACTGCGCCACGAAGCTTCATGCCCGTGACTCGGCTATGAAGCTGATATTGAAACCGGCTCCGAAATCTGTCGATGACATTCTCGAAAGAAAAGACAATATCTTATCATCCTTGGATGCTAAGATTGAAAAAGAAAATGCAAACATCGAGAAGAAAGGATGGACAATCAATCCGGAGACCTTACAGTGTCTTGATGAGAACGCAAATCCAGTCCATTACAAGAGAAGACTCACTTCTGTCGAAATCCGTCAGAAAGTATTTGAAGCGGCCAAGATCCTTGACCTTGGTCCGTATCTCGACAGAAGACCAAAGGAACTCTCCGGCGGTCAGATGCAGCGTGTCGCCTTAGGAAGAGCAATCGTGAGAAATGCCAAACTCTTCTTGATGGACGAGCCACTTTCCAACCTCGATGCTAAACTCAGAGTTCAGATGAGAAGTGAAATTGTCCGTATCCATGAACAGATCGGAGCAACGACCATCTATGTCACGCACGATCAGACCGAAGCGATGACGATGGCGACAAGAATCGCTGTCATGTCCAAAGGCTGGGTACAGCAGATCGATGAGCCTAGCGTCATCTATAATCATCCGAACAATATCTTCGTCGCTACTTTCATCGGTTCTCCTGCCATGAACATCTTTGAAGGAACCTATGACAATGGCTACTTGGCATTCGATAACGGATATCGAATCAAACTATCCGATGACTATAAGAGAGTCCATGATGATTTCTATAAGAGAAAAATCGCACAGACCAAAGAGCTGCTCAATAAGCCGGCAGTCAGAAAGATGGAAGGCATCATCTATCTCGACAAACTGAAGGCCGATATCCTTTCGGACAAGAAAGAAGAGGCGTTTGCCTTGTCTCAGGAAGAGCAGGACTGCTTTGATCACATCAAGAGAATCGGAGAGGAAATCGCTTCTGCTGATGAAGATGGCCAAGTCATCCTTTCTGCTCTGGAAACGATGGATGCTTCGGATATCAAGAGCGTCAGAATGGTAATCGAAACCATCCATCATGCCTTATATAACCTGAAAGGCATCACAAGCAAAGAGCTCTCTATCCTCCACAATGTTCAGGCATTCAGCAAGACAAAGAAGGATAAGGAAGGAAAGGAAGAAGTTCTCTTCTACAACAAGAGACACGGAAAGGCCAAGAAGGCTGTCTCCGGATATAAGAATGTCATCCATATGAAGGATAGTTCCATCGTTTTGACGAATAATCTCTTCATCACTCTCAACGACCTTCTTTCCCGTTATGAATATGCCTTAGAGAAACCACACAGTGTCCGTGTCGGTATCCGTCCGGAACACATCCATCTCGATAGTGAATATCATGACGCCTTAAAGAGTGATCCTGTCACCTGCAAGAGCGAAGTCGTTGAGCTTCTCGGAAGCGAACTTCTGTTTCATACCACCTTTGACAATAAGGAAATGGTCGCTAAGATCTCTACTGGCACTTTAGTCAAGCCGCATGAGGAGATCAATCTCAGCTTTGACACTTCCAAGGTATTGGTCTTCGATGTCAATAGCGGTGATACGATTGCAGATTGGGTAAAAGCAGATTAGGAGGAAAAATCTATGAAAAAGAGTATTCTTATGTTATCGATGATTGCACTTCTTACTAGCTGTGGAACAACGATAGAGAAGAAAAGCGAAGAAACGGATTACGAGACACCGACGACGGAATCGGACAAAGGCTCAACCGAAGAGGTTGAACTTGTCTCCTCTACCTACTCTAACCCTGTCATGGTCACAACATCCAGTGGTACGATGTTCAATTCGGAAGTTGCCGATCCCTCCGTCGTAAGAGATCCGGATACGGGTGAATTCTATTGTTTTTCTACCGACCGTGTTGTCTTACACAGTGAAGACGGCTGCAACTGGGAAGTCTATGCACAGGGTGACAACGTCATCAACTTCCCCACTTGGGGAGAAGAAGTACAGCCTGGCAAGAGTGTGAATATCTGGGCACCGGATGTACAGAAGATCGGTGATACTTGGTATTACTTTTACTCTCTTTCCGGATGGGGATCCTGCTGTGGCATCGGATATGGAACCAGCGACAATATCGCGGGACCTTATGTCGATCAAGGAAAGCTTTTCAGTTATAAGGAAATCGGAATTGAGAATGCCATTGATCCTAATGTCATTGTCGAGGAAGAGACCGGTGATATCTATATGACAGTCGGCTCCTTCCAAGGAGACTACATCGTTCAGCTCAAACAGGAGGATGATGGAACCATCACTCTCTATGACGGTCTCGATTATCAGAATGACAATAAAGTATTGATCGGCGGAAGACCATCCTCTTGGGATGGAAGCCAGTACGAAGGAGGCTACATCATCAAGAAGGGCGAATACTATTATTACTTCGGCTCTTCTGGAACCTGCTGCGAAGGAAAGAATTCCACTTACCGCGTCATGTGCGGAAGAAGCAAGAGCATCACAGGCCCCTATCTGGATCCGAACAATTTCCCTCTTACCCAATCCGGTGGCGGTACCACAAAAGGAAAACTGGTCCTTTGGGCTGGTGTCGGCAACGAGAACATCGCCGGATGCGGACATAATTCTGTCATCGTCGATGATGCCGGTGACTATTGGATCTATTATCATTCCTATTCCAGCAATGATACCTTTGGAACAAGACATCTTTTCATGGATAAGTTGCTTTGGGATGATCAGGGCTTCCCTTACGTCAAATCCGGAAAGCCTTCCTTTGATACTGAATTGGATGGACCTAGATTAAAATGAAAAACCTAAAACGGAAATGTCTGCTTTTCGTTCTTCCTCTTCTCCTTGTCGGATGCGGTATGAAGCCGAATACGGATACGAATGCCAATACGGAAGCCACGGATACGGAAACGACGGAAAAAGCCACTATTGCAGAAAGCGATAAGGTCAAGCCGGATGAAAGCGACTTCTCCTATATCGATCATGCCTTAGATACTGCAAGCAAGGCTTCTTTCGATAAGACGATGTGGTATCGAAATGATTTAAGTGCGGTCAATCTTCCTGACCCTGATGTCATTGAAGGCCAGGACGGAAAATATTATGTCTATGGAACCACCGACAGAACCGGTTCCCAGGGTTTTGATTGTTATGATACGAGTGACTTCAATACCTTCAATGTCCATCTTGATATTTATCCGAAGCCGAAGGGTCATTGGGCAAGTGGAGGAGCGATGTTTGCTCCTGAAATCCGTTATATCGATGGAACCTATTATCTCTATTATTCCGATTCTGCAAAGGATGGAGGAAGAAGAAGCATTACGGTTCTCACATCTGATAGCCCTTCTGGTCCTTTTGTCGACTATGTCGGAAAGGATGCTAACGGCAATGATCTCGATGGCACGAAAGAGGCTATCTTCAAGTGCATCGATGATGAGGTCGGACTGGACGTTCTCGATCAGACCGTCTTTACCGATGATGACGGCGAGAGCTATATGTTCTGGTCTGTTTATCAAAGCGGTGTCATGCAGTACATCAAGGGTGCGAAGATGCTCGACCCCGTGACTTTGGATATGTCGACCTCGATCACATTGGTTGTCCCTGGATCTCCAAGTGCTGCTTATCCTTCCTTGACAAGTCTCAGCTGGGAAGCGTATCAAGGATTCCGCGTTGCCGAAGGCCCTTATATGATCAAGTCTCCTGTCAACGGAAAATACTATCTCACCTACTCTGTCAATCATTATCCGGACCGTTACTATTCGGTCTGCTATGCAGTGAGCGATACTCCCTTAGGAGATTATTCCAAGCCATATGATGAGACGAGAATGTGGAAACTGACAGATAAAATGGATTCTGACCATCAGTGGACCAATGTCGTTTTAGGATATGCCGGTGGCATGTCTTCCTCGAAGGTCTATTCTCAGTGGGAAGGCTTTATGTCAGGTACGGCGCATCACTGCTTCTTCAAAGTCGGTGACCAGTACATGATCGGCTATCACGCCCATAAGAACAGAGCGGATTCTTCTAGCGGAAGAGCCTTTGGATTTGATTATCTCTATTTTGATCCTGTTACGGGTGCTCCGTATGCTAAAGGACCGACCTATTCCATTCAGCCGCTTCCGGAAGCAATCAGCGGATATAAGAATATTGCATCCGGAAAGAAAGTGATCGCGGAGAATGTGATAGATGAAGAATATGTCAATGACAACTTTATCGTCGAGCACTATAATCTCTCTCAGGAAGCCGATAAGGAAGTCAAATTGGGAGAAGGAAAATCCTATATTGAGATCGACTTTGGAGAAGAGTATTCGATCGCCGGCTTAGCTATCTATAATTCCGCCAATTACAACAACTACCTCAGCGATATCTCCTTTATCTCTTTCGGCAACGGAAATGTCATCTTAGACCGCAGTTTCCGCGAAAGCGAATATGTCAATGAAGAGACGCTCTTCATTCGACCCTGCTCTTCCTTCACCTATCAGTTTGACGAGATCAAAGCGAGTAAAGTCGTCATTGGATTTGATACGGATGGTGAAAGACAAATCAACGAAATCGAAGTATACGGACACGAATAAAGACTTGAGGTAACGATATGGCAGAGAATGAAAAAGGATGTCTGAAAGTACCAGAACTGTACAATAACAAAAAGATAATGGGGCAGAATCAAGAGTGCCCGGATCCTTTTGTCTTGCGCTTTGACGGCAAATATTATCTCTACTTTACGAAAGGCGGAAGAAAACTCTATGCCTATTGCTCTAGTGACCTTCTTCACTATGAGGAAGTTGATAACCATGTCTTGGAGAAAGGTGTCATCTATGACTACGACAAAGATGAGAATCATCCGGAGTCTGAGACACCCTTTGCTCCGGAAGTCACTTATTATGACGGGACTTTCTATATGGTCGCTAGCCCGAGCGGAAACGGACACTATATCTTCTCCTCATCCTCTCCGATAGGACCTTTCCGCTGTATCAGCAAGAATATCGACAGAAAGATCGATGGGTCCTTTTTCCTCGATGGAGATGAGAATATCTATCTCTATGCGGCCTTTGATGATGCGTTGAAGGTCTATTCTGTATCGGATGACTTCAAGGAGATTGGAAAAAAGGAGACTTTTCTCTCTCCCTGCCACTTAGGAAGATGGAATGAAGGACCGTATATGCTAAGAAGGTACGGAAGATATTATCTTACTTATTGCGGTGCTCATTTCCTCTCTACGGATTATCGAGTCGATTATGCGACAAGCAAAGTAGGATGTGATCTCTTCTCCCCATTATTCTATACAAGACAGGATACCATTCTTGTTTCTACTAAGAAAGATTTCTACGGGTTAGGCCATTCCTGCACCGTGTTAGGGCCGGATTTGGATTCCTATTTCCTTGTGTATCATAATCTGATGGACGATAAAAGAAGATTCTATAATATCTCCCGTCTCTCCTTCTATTCTGACAGGCTTGCTGTCAATGGTGCAAGACCGAATGAGATTCCTTACATCGAAAAAGCAAAGACGGTCATGGATTCGGATCATCTTGTCGAGGAGAAAGGCGCTTATCTTTTGGATGCCTTCTCTAACGATACCTTCTCTGTGGAGTTCAACAATGTCGGAGAAGGCAGAATGGTCTTCTCTTATCTGGATACGAACCATTATGGTTATCTGGATTTTAAAGGAGACAAGATCATCTTAGGAAAGAAACTCTTCGATGAGGAAGTGCTCAAAGTGATACCTTTGAAGAAGAAATACCGCCTGGATGTCGTTCATAGTTTTCTTCTTCAGTATCGAGAGGGCTATGTCGCTCTCTATTTTGACCATATGGAAAAACTTGCCATGTATCCGGCTAGTTTTGAACCGGGAAAGGTGGGATATTTGACGGATAATCGCTTTGAACGCATCCTATCGACATCCTTATCCCGATTCGCCTTAGGCTCTTCGGAAGAGGAATACTATAAAGATCATATCCTCTTAGCGAATTCCTTTGACCCAAGATTGAGAAAAGGCATCTCTAAGATGTCACCTTATATCCATCTATCCAATGGGAAGAGAGCAACCTATCGTATCTATGTTCCGGATGACGGGGAATATCAGATATCTGCCACTCTTAGAAAAGGATATTTATTCAGGCAGTTCTCATTACAGGTCGGAAAACTTCTCTATCCGATTTACTTAGAGGAGGAATCAGGAGCAGAGGAAGACCGTGTTCTCTTAGCCACGGTGTCTCTTAGAAAAGGATTCCAGACTCTTTCCCTCATTGGTGAAGACGATATCAGCATTGCTGAGATTGACTTTGAAAAAGTCGTAGACGAAAAGCCTACTGAAATTGATTTCAAGGAGGAAATCAATAAAACCGATTTCTTCTTGCGCAATGAGATGATAAAAACGCAAAATGGTCTTATGACTTCTGATAGTGTCTCATCGGGTATCCTTTATGAGAAAGAATATCATTACGATAAAACAAGCATCTCTATTATTCCGGAGTCAATAGAAAAGAATGGATCATTGTCTCTTCTCTATCACGTCAGTGATTTCTGCAACAATTTCATCGAAGACGGAGACGGAAAAGATAATCCATATTCCTTTAGAGGATTCGAACTTGCTTTGACTTGTGATTCCGTCGTCCTAAGAAAAGTCGATTTCAATTATACAAGAGACCTGATGAGCTATTCCTATCCGTTTGTTCCAAATAAGGGGATTACTCTCTCCTTGAAGATGATTGGGAATAGTCTTGTTGCCTATTTGGATGGTGATGAAATCTTCTCGTATACGGTAAGCAAAGGGAACTTCCTCGGACAGCCAGGATTTCTTGCCTACAAGGCAAAAGGAATCCTTTGTTCTCTGAAAGTGGAGAAAGCGGATCTCTTCTAGAATATTTTCATCATTATTTTTATTGATAGCATTCTTAATCTTCCAAAAATTACAATATTCTTAACAAAAGACGAAATAATCTTTATGCGGTGTAGAAAATAGGAGGTAACATCCATGAATACGAAAATCAAGCCGATTCTCTTTTCTCTTCTCTCTCTGACATTGATTGCCTGCGGCAAGACATCCGACACGGAAAAGCCGGTTGATTCCGGGACTTCCAAGCCCACGGATACGACAACAGAGTCAACGAAACCAGATCCGGTAGAAGATGATAAGATCCATATCATCGTACTGACTGGACAGAGTGGTGCCCGCGGAAAAGCGCATGTTGCCGATTTGTCCGATGAGGATAAGGAAGAAAACTATGATGTCGATATCTTGGCCGATGGACTTACGATGCCACAGCTATCTAAGATTCCAGAGACTGTCACAGCGAGCGACTTGATCCCGGTAAAGCCAGGATTGGGTGATTCGGCCAGCGAATTTGGACCGGAGATCGGCATGGGCAAAGTCATGGCGACACGTTATCCCAAGGATGGTGAAACGAGAAAGTCCGTCATTGTCAAATATACCGCCTGCGGTTCTACTTTTACGGACCACTGGTATTCGAAGTCCCTTGTTGACGATGATGAATTGTCCTCCAAGCTGAATCTATCTCAGATCAGAGAGGATAAGAACGGCAATGCGACAGGACCTTTGACGAATAACCTCTATCAGCTTGTTGACAATTCCATTGCTACAATCCAAGCCGAAGGATATGAGCCTGTCATCGACGGCGTTGTTTTCTGCCATGGTGAACAGGATGCTAAATTCGAAGACAATATGACAATCTATGGGACGGCACTAAAGGATTTCATGAAGGATTTCAGAGACTATTATGAAATCGAAGATCTTCCTTTCGTCATCTCGGAAGCCGGCACCAATGCGGCCCGCTATTCCAATAAGCTAAGAGAGATTCAGAAGAGTGTCTCTTCTGGCGATAGCCATTGCTCTTTTGTCTCTACATCGGATTTATACACCAACTCCTTTGAGCCTTGGCACTTCTCCGCTGAGAGCAATATCATCCTAGGTCAGAGAATGGCAGAAGAGATTATCGCCTTAAACGATAACAGAAAAGTCACTTCGTTCAATCTCGATGAGACCTATTACCTTCCTTTGAATGGAAAAGGAAGTCTTCCGGAATATCTCAGCGCCAATTTCTCCAACGGAACTACTGGAATGATCAAAGTCACTTATCCTGACGGCGTGGATGACAAATCCTTAGGTGAGAAGAAGGTCAAGGTCGTCGCTGAGACTAACTGGGGCAAAGTCACTTCCGAGATGAATGTCGTCATCAACAGTGATCCTTTCATCGATGGAAACACATCAGATTGGACGGGAAAACTCAATAAGATCAATGATAAGGCGTATGTCGGATTCTATTCGACAGAGAATGGACTTTATGTCAGAGCCGAGATCAAAGACACGGAACTCTATACGGATGGAGAATCCTGGGAGAACGGAGACATGGGTCAGATGGGTAACAACGATGACCTGAGAATCTTTTTCACGACCAGCGATGCTTCCTCTCGTTACTCCGCCTTCTTAAGTTCTGACAATCTATTAAGACTTTATGATACCGGATCGACTAGCTACATCCCTTCCAACAACCTTTACTATAAGAGGGTCGTGACTGGCTGCAAGAGCAAAGTCATCACAACCGGGGAAGTCAATGTTCCTAACGGAGGAAAAGGCTGCACTGGCATGACGATGGAACTCTATCTTCCTTATGAGGAACTCGGAATCGATGATCCATCCTCGTTGAAGATTCTGGCAAGCTATTCGGATATTTCCAAAGCCGATGATACGAGCAAGAAGACAGAAGAAGTGACGTATTTCAACAATCTGACAGGAACAGATTTAGAGAAGAAAGATTCTTCTTATCTTTCTTATTCTGAACTGATCTGAAGAGGATTAGAACATGTCATTGAAAAGCGTAATCGGGGCTGACCCCTACGTCATGCAAGATCCTGTCTCCGGCCATTATTTCTGCTATTGCACCGGAAACAGCGATGACAAGCCCTTTATCATCTATCAAAGCGATGACCTCCTTCAGTGGAAAGAAGTCGGATATGGATTGGATCGGAGCAGAAACGACTGGGGAAAGGGTTGGTTCTGGGCTCCGGAAGTCTATTACAATAAGAACAATAAGCACTACTATATGTTCTATTCTTCTTTAGTGAAGGATGAACTGGTAAGGAAGTATTTTGATACGGACAATTTTGTTGAATGCTGTAAAATCGGTGTGGCTGTCTCCACATCTCCAAAAGGTCCATTTGTCAATATCGAAGATCATCCGATGGACTATTTTCCTTATGATGCGGGTTATCGCAATATCGATGCTGTCGCAAAAGATCCCTTCTCGAAGGAATCGAGTGAGATCGATATCACAACTCTTCCAAAAGGAGTGTATATTCCCACAATCGATGCGGATTTCTTCATCGACACAGATGGCAGGATGTATCTCTATTACTCCCGCTGCTGCTATGGAAACTGTCTTTTCGATCCTTCGCTTCATAAATATGTCGAGGAAAGCAATATTTTAGGAGTCGAACTCGATCCTTCCTTCTGGTACGACAAAGAGGCGAAGACTCAGCCAAAGCCCACGAAAGAATATATCTATACGGATGAAAACGGAAAGAGAAAGGACAAGTACGTTCAGATCATCTCCTATCATCAAGAACCCCAACAATGGGAAAACGGTCATGTCAACGATTATGAGAATTCCAACCATATGAAGCATAACAGACGCTGGTCGGAAGGTAGCATGACGGTGCGTTCTGACTTCGGCGGAAAAAACAAATATCTCCTCTTCTATTCGAGCAACAATTTCGAAAATGCCTACTATGGAGTCGGTGTCTCCTATGCGGACAAACCATTAGAACACTATAAGAAATATACGAAGAATCCTATCATTCATCAAATCCCGGATTTCCCTCTCTATTCGACAGGACACGGATGCGTCATTGAGAAAGAGGGACAGAAGTATTACTTCTTCCATGGAAGAGAAAACTGCGCGGAAACAAGGACCTGCTATTTTGCCAAACTGCATATCGATGATCTGGATAAGATCTATGTGTCGGATATCAAGCATTGTGAGCTTGTGGAGGATTAGGAGCAAAAATGAAAAGAAAAATCGTAATGGCTATGTTATCACTTCTCTTATTATCAGGCTGTGAAGGTACGACGATCACTTCTACTGAGAAACCAAGCGATAGTTCTCTTAACACAGAGACAAAAGAATCGGAGAGCACATCTTCTACGACATCCACCGATTATGGAAAACTGTCTTTTGGAATGCAGCAAGTGAGAGTCGGTTACTCAAGGAAGATTACTCCCCGTTTTACCAATGAGGAAGTCGCTAAGAGTGAAGTCCTTCATTATGAATCCAGTGATGAGTCTGGACTTCGCATCGATGAGGACGGTGTGATGTACGGTCTTGAGGCGGGAAACTACAAAGTGACTGTCACAAGCGAACACTTCAAGACGACCTCCTTCTATGCCCATGTCATCAGCGACGAGAGGTTCTCTAGCACCGTCACTTCACGGTTCAACAACTATCTCAAGGCGGATTATCCGGAAGGAGGAAGAACCCTCTTTGCCGGAGATTCCTTCTTCGATACCCAGTTCTGGTCGAACTTCTATTCTAGCTATTATGGAAATTACAATACCTATACGATGGGAATCTCTGCTACTCAGGCGGATGACTGGTACTACTATGTCGATAAACTATTGATTCCTTTTGAACCGGATAATATCGTCTTCCATTTAGGAACGAATGATATCAATGATGCATCGATGTCAGGAGAAAACACGCACTCTCTCTTGGTGAGCATCTTCGAGAAGATCCACGAAGAACTTCCATCTACGAAGATCTATATCTTCGGAATCGAGCCCTCTATTTCCTTCTCCGCCAACCTGGAAAAGGAACTGACCTGCAATGCGCTCACGAAGGAATACGCAGAAAAGAATGATTATGTCATCTATCTCGATTCTCCTTCTCTCTTCATGAATGAGGCAAAGACTGGGGCCAATTCCTCGATGCTTCGCGATGGCCTGCATCCAAAACTCGAAAATTATTCTCTTTATGATGACCTTCTTACTAAGGCAGGACTGAAGATGACGCTTCTTCCTGGAAAAGAGGATACTTCCGCTTCGAAGAAATTCATCGCGCTGAACAGCGCAAACGACAATTATGTCACAAGAGGAGAGGAAGATACTTTCCTTACCATCGATGCGACAAAAAGCGGTCAACAGGATGTCGCTAACCGTCTCTTCTTTACAACAGACCATAAGAATATGTATAAAGGGGACTTGATGGTGAAAGGAAAAGTACAGTATCCTGCTGTTACTGGAAACCATTTCATCGAATTCTTCTTTGGACCCTCTGCGGGATTATGGGAGACAAGCGATTCCTTCCAGTTCCTCCTCTGGAATGAGAGAGCCATCGTCTTCAATGTCGAAAAAGGAGTGAAGAATGTCACAGTGAATACCGACTATGAATTCACTGCCATCTTATCTGGGACAAAGGCTTATGTCAAGTTCCTGGATGAATGGTATTCGAAAGATTTAGGTGCTGTGAGCGGATTCTCACTTTCCTGTGAAAACATGACAGCGAAATTCACCTCTCTCACTGTCACAACGGATTCCAGTGAGATTGCATCCTCACTTCCGACAACAGTCAATTACACATTCTGAAACTGAAAAAGTCACCTTGTTTGAATCAGGTGACTTTTTTCGTGTTAGTTTTCGTAAGAGACCGGACTGGAATAGGTCAATGCGATCACACCAGAAGAGTAATCAAGCGTGATCTCGTATTTGCTGTTGATTGTCTGAGAACAGCTTTTCTCATCGACATCGGCTAACTGATAGCCAGCGGAATTGATGCTTGCCTTGATCTTCTTATAGGCGGAAGCGATGTCATCGGTTCCCTCATCGAAGAAGAAGTACATCGCAGCCGGTATGATGGAGGTCGGGATAAAGGCGGCGGAACTAAAGTAATACGCGGCATCATCCACGAGCGGGAAAGGAAGAAGAGACAAGGCGCTGGAATCATAAAGACTGGATTTGATCAGGGATTCCGCATCGGAATAGGAAGAGATGCTTCCAGTAGAGAGGTTATAGATGGCGACAGTGACTTCCTTGAAAGAGGTCGGCGAGACGTATTCGGTGTAGGTCGTAAAGTCGGCTAAGTCGCTTGGGACTGCTCTGCATTCTCCGTGATCAGAGATATCCTCGATAAAGGAATACGTATTTCCGAGGTTGTCCGAGAACGAAAAGGAGAAGGATGTCAGATGTCCTTCCTCAACTTCCAAAGTGAGGCTGTTTGCGTATTCGGCGTATTCATCATAGGTCATATCCTCGGTGATATCGCTGATGGAGTTGTAGTTCTTGAAGTCGGAATAGAGGTGGAATACACTTCTGTCGGAAGAGGAATTCTCGCTGTCGTATTCGAAGATCTCATGGCTGAAATCGAAGTTCATCAGTCCCTGATGCGGAGCGGTCTGATATTCGCATCCCTTTAAGCCAGAAAGAGAAGAACCAGTGTATCTTTCATACTTTCCGTCATTTCTCTTATGGATTCCGTAATAGCTGAAAGAAGAACCAGAGGAAGAGATGAGTTCATCGTATCCCGAATATCCTTCGTCAAAGAGGAATCCTTTCGAGCGCTGGAAGAGCGTCTTCTCTCTTCTGACTTCGACAGTGAACTCATAGTTTCCGCTTTGCATCTCAGTAAGTGCGCTTTTTAAGGCGGTGTACTGTTTTGTGTATTTGCTCTCATAGCTATAAGGAAGAGGGCAGACATCCTCTTTGCTAAGCGAAGTCGTTCCTAAATCGACTAAGTCGACGCTCAGTTCCGTATAGGATCTTACACTGTTTTCAAGTTTGGAATATTTCAGAGCAAAGCCCGTGATTCCGCTCTTATTGACATAGAGTTCCATCTTGACAAGATTGTCACCACCATATTTGGAATCACTTCCTTTATGGATATAGCTAGTACAGGAATTATAGAGGCGGTCCACGATGGCTTTCGTGGTACTGCTAGAGATAGCAACGCTGGTCATGGAATAGGTAGAGGAGCCGAACTCATCTTTGCTTACATAGTTGAAGAGGTCTTTTGTAAGACTGGAGAGCGTGTTGACATAGACGCTCTGGTTCCACTTCAGACTGGAAGTGTACTCTTTGACCTTGTTGTATTTGTCCGGATGGGAAGTGTAGGCGACTTTTCCTTCTTTGCTATAGTAGGTGACCTTATTGAGGATATTCCTATCATCCTGGTTATCGATGATGGAACCGAGATAGCAGCCAGAAGAGAATTCGGTCATCAGATCGTATTCGTGTTCGCCGGAGGCATTGCTGAATTTGATGTGCTCTAGGAAGGTCGCGTTTTCGTTTCCGGCCTTCTCGAGCATGTCGTTAGTAAGCTTAGCGGTCTCAGTTGGGGCAGTATTGTGATTTTCCTCAGAAGCGGAGGAAATGGATTCCTTTCCGTTACAGCCTGTGAGGAAAAGGGAGAATAGAAGTAGGGATAACGCTTTTTGTCTTTGCATATCGTATCTCCTTGTTATTTGAACTGGGATGCATACATGGAGTAATAGAAGCCCTGTTTCTGCATCAATGCATTGTGGTTTCCTTGTTCGATGATGTGTCCGTCTTTCAAGACGAGGATGAGGTCAGAGTTGCGGATGGTGGATAAACGGTGTGCGATGACGATGGATGTCTTGTTCTCCAAAAGCCGGTCAAAGGCGTCGGTGATGAGTTTTTCTGTTCTGGTATCGACATTGCTGGTCGCTTCATCGAGGATGACGATATCCGGTTCGAGAAGCATGACTCTTGCGATGGTGAGCATCTGTCTTTCGCCTTCGCTGAGTCCCTGTTTCGCGCTGACTCTGGTATGATAGCCATCCGGAAGCGTATTGATGAAAGTATCGGCATGCGCTTTTTTGCAGGCTGTGATGACTTCCTCATCCGTTGCCTGTGGCTTAGCGTAGCGGACATTGTCCATGATGGTTCCCGTGAAGATCCAGGTCTCCTGAAGGACCATGCCGAAGTTCTTTCTCAAAGCGGACTTTTTGATGGTGGTTCCGTCTTTTCCGTTATAGAGAATCGCTCCTCCGGTCGGATCATAGAAGCGCATCAGCACATTGATCAGAGTGGATTTTCCAGCGCCGGTCGGACCGACGATGGCAACCTTTTCACCTTTGTGGACGGTCTCGTTGAAGTTCTCGATGAGTTTCTGATCTTTCTCGTAACTGAAGTACATATCCTTGAACTGGATATTCTCGATATTGCTGACATCCTCTGTTCCTTCGTCGATATCATCCTTCTTGTTCAGGAAGGCATCGATTCTCTTGAAGGAGAAGACGGCACTTTCATATTCGCTTAAGACAGAGCTGATCTCGTTGAACGGCTTGGTGTACTGAGTGGTGTAGCTTAGGAAGGAGGACAAGGAACCAATTGTCATAGCGGCATGATAGGCACTTAACACACTCGTATACGGAATCATGATGATGCCAGAGATTCCGATGATCGCATAGATCGTATTGTTGACAAGTCTTGTGGTCGGATTGGTCCAGGAAGCCGAGAACTGTGCAATCTTTCCTTCCTTCCTTAACTCCTCATCCTGATTCTTGAAGGAGACTAAGGAACGATTCTGATAGTTCAGAGACTGCAAGCAGTCGATATTGTCGATCGCCTCTAAGGAGATGCTGTTGAGATCAGACTGAAGCTTTGCCTGCTTCTTGAAGTATTTATGGGAGAATTTTGCAACGAATCTCGACATGAGGACAGAAAGTGGAGAGAGGAGGATGACGCCAAGAGCGAGAATCCAGTTGACGGTGAACATCATGATGATGGTGATAAGGATCGACAACGCACCCTCAATCAAGGATTTGAAGACGGAGAAGAGACCGTTGGCGACATTCTCGACATCGCCGATCTCCAACTGAACGAGATCTCCGTGCTTCTCTTTGAAGATGGTTTCAACAGAGACCAAATTGAATTTCTGATAGACGTCTTTTCTGATCTCGTAGATGACTTTCTGCGTCATGATGCCAACGCTGTATTCGAAGATGAAATCAGCAACAGCGCCGATCAGGGAAAGGACAAAGCAGCAGACGATGATGATGAGGAAGACCTGCTGCTTTCCATCTAAAGCGGCATTGAGTGCCTTTCCGACTAAGAAAGGCTGTGAGAGCTGAGCGATGAGGAAAAGAAGGACAAAGAGGGCGACGCGGACGATCAGCTTCTTCTGCGGGAGCAGATAAGAGAAGAAACGCTTTTTGTAATCCATATCAGTCGTTCTCCTTTCTGGTCTGACTTTCGTAGGTCTCACGGTAGACCGAGCAATTTGCCATCAGGTCTTCGTGGGTTCCCTTTCCAATCAGTTTTCCGCCTTCTAGGACAAGGATCAAGTCACAGTCAGAGACCGTAGAGACACGCTGGGAGACGATGACTTTGGTGATGCCTTCGTAATGGTTGTGGATATTGCTTCGGACCGTCTTGTCGGTCAACAAGTCCAAAGCGGAGGTGGAATCATCCATGATGATCACTTCCGGATGCTTGACTAAGGCTCTTGCGATGCAGAGTCTCTGTCTCTGTCCGCCGGAGAAGTTCTTTCCGCCTTCCTCGACTCCGTAATCGATATATTCCGGATATTTGCTGACGAACTCATACGCCATTGCATTTTTCAGGCTTTCGGTGATCTCTTCCTCCGTGCAGGAGGCATTTGCCATCTGCATATTGGAGCGGATCGTACCTTTGAAAAGGACGGATTTCTGAGGGACAAGAGCAATCTCCTCTCTGAGATGGGAAAGAGAATAGTCTTTGATGTCTTCTCCTTTGTAGGTGACTTTTCCCTCACTGGCGTCTAAAAATCTCTCCATCAGGTTGATCAGAGTGGATTTTCCGCTTCCGGTACCGCCGATGATGCCTAAGGATTCTCCCTTCTTCAAAGAGAAATCGATATCCTGAAGAGCAAGGTTGCCTTCATCCTTATAGCCTAGGCTTACATGGTCAAAGGAGAAAATTTCCACTCCTTGAGCAATGGTCTTTGTGATAGCATCCTTGCTATCCTGGATGGAAGGAGTAATCGAGAGGACAGAGTCGATGCGCTTGGTGGAGACGCCGCTCTTGGTTAGGATCATGACGACATTAGTCAACTGAACGAGCGTTGTGAAGATCTGGGCGAGATAGGCAACTTCCGTGATGATTGTCGAAGAGGTCTGGCTGGCAACGATGGAATCATTGCAGGAGAGGATCGGAAGTCCGCCGAGAACGACAACCATCGAAGTGGCCAAGGCGATGATAGCGAAGGTGAGCGGGTTGATGAGAGCGTTGAGCTTCTGGACGTGGGTCGCGGATTTTCTGTAATCCTCTGCCTTCGAGGAGAAGTCATCATCTTCCATCTTTTCGGAGTTGAAGGCACGGATGACCTTGGCACCGTCTAAGGTGTCAGAGGACTTGTTGGAGAGGGTATCGAGCTTTTCTTGGATGGTGAGGTATTCCTTGCTGGATTTTCCCATGATGAAGAAGATGACAAAGAGGATCAGAGGGATGATTGCCAAAAAGACAAGACCGATCTTCCAGTCGAGAATGATGGAGATGACGAGTGCTCCAAGGATGATGAACGGAGCGCGGACGATGAGACGGATGAAGATGAGAACGCCCTGCTGAACTTGATAGGAGTCAGCGTTCAGGATGGTTAAGAGTCGGTTGTTTCCTAACTTCTCTCTGTCCTTTTTGGAAAGGGAGAGAATCTTCTGATAGATGGAGTCTCTTAAGTCGGTTCCGACTGCGACAGCGGTTCTCGCTGCGACATACTGTGTGACCATCGTCGTAGCAAAACCTAAAACACCCATGATAAGGATGATAGTTCCGCCGATGATGGCGTAGTTCAGGGAAGGATTTCCGTCAATCCATGTTCCAAACAGAAGTATGAACTTGGATATTCCCCTGTTGATGGCATTCATGTTGGTCAGAGGATCGAGAGAGGAAGAGACATTCTTCGACATGTCGATGATGGCCTTCATGAAGAGCGGAATGAGAAGATCGAAGATGGCTTCGATCATCTTCAGAGATGGTCCTAATATGAGGGCCGGGATGTGCTTTTTGTAAGCGTCGCTTGTTTTGTTTAGCATATAACCTCACTGATAATATTTAAAGAAACTTAAATATTTTATATTATTTACTTTAAATAATCATTCTAATTTTGTGAAAAATCTCCTTCTCTTTCCGAAAAGCAAGGACAATGTCATCTTTTTCATCGAGTCCTTCATATTGAAAGCGGTTACCTAGATGACTTACAAATGATATGTCTGCCTGTTATGCTAATATGTCCCTAATGAAATACATCGACCATTATCTTTCCCCTTTGGGAGATATCGTACTGGAAAGCGACGGGATGTCCTTGACTGGATTATCCTTTTCGAAGCGGGAAACGGAGGATAATGATCTGAAATCAAAAACGGAGTCTCTTTCCATCTTTGAAGAGACGAAACGATGGCTGGATTTTTATTTTTCTGGTTGTGTGATGACTTCGATTCCTCCCATCTTTTTCCATGGAACGGATTTTCAGAATGAGGTCTGGTCTATCCTTCTTTCCATTCCCTATGGGAAGACCATGACATATGGAGAAATAGCAAAGATCCTTGCCAAAAGACATGGAAAGGAGAAGATGTCTTCTCAGGCAGTAGGACAGGCAGCCGGAAAAAATCCGATTGGCATCATTGTACCTTGTCACAGAGTCATCGGCGCAAAGGGAAAAATGGTTGGCTATGCTTTTGGGGTGGATAAGAAGACAAGACTCCTTCAATTAGAAACAGAAACTCTTGAAAAAGAGTGATTTTCATAAGATATAGGATGAAAACCACTTGTTTTTCCTTGAATCGATGGTATAATTCTCTTGTTAGCAAAACTGATGAGGTTTTGCCTACACATTCTTAATCGAAAATTAAGAGTGGACTTCCTTTTGGAGGTCCACTCTTTCTCTTATAAGGAGGTTAGAATGGATCAAGTTCTATTAGAGAAGGCCAAGGAGATGTTTCAGAAAAGCGCCGAGGAGATGGGTCTTACCCTCGTCTCTTGCCACTACTATGTCTCGAAGGAAGAGGGGGCTGTTCTAGAAGTCCTGATCGACCGTGACTTTGAGATCACAATGGATGAGATTCAGGCTTACACGGACAAGGTCAATCCGCTTCTCGATGAGATCGATGACTCAGAAGAAGGATATCTTCTCGATATCTCTTCTGGCGGAAGCGAAAGAGAGATTCCTTTCTCTTCCTTAGGGAAATTCGTCTCACGCTGGCTGGATGTGAAGATGAAGAAGTCAGGCGATGTCATCACGATGCAGCTAGACAAATTCGAAGATGACAAAGCTTACCTGCATCACTTCATCAAGGGAAGGAAGAAGAATGAAGTCCTTTCCGCAGACGATGTCGATACGATTCATATTGGTTATAAAGCTTAGATATAGATGTTATCAATGGAGGAAAAATCAAAATGTCTGAGGAACTTAACGGTTTAGAAGAAACAGTCGAAAAAAAGAAAAAGAAATCGAAGAAGAAGACGCTCGATCAGTTCGGCAATGTCGATTCTGACGCTTTTGCCGCTGCTCTTGGCGATGTCACAAGAGAGAGCATGATCGATCAGCAGATGGTCTATGACATCCTGATCGACAGCATGAAGACCGCCTACTTGGAATGGTCTTATCCGGAACTCCGCGATAAGAGCAACAAGGAAGAGAATGAACTTCTCAAAACACAGATCCGCTGCGATGTCCGTTTCGTGAAGGATTTCAAGCACTATGAGATCTATGACCTCAAGGTCATCACTCCCGAAGATGAGATCGAGGACGATGCCTGGCAGATCTCTCCGGAAGATTATTATTCCCTTACGAAGAAGGATGCCGAAGACGGTGAAACTGTCGAAATCCCCTTCGATGTCACCAAACTTGACAAGTGGTTCACAAGACGTGTCAAGCAGCTTCTCAACAGCAAGATGAAAGAGGCGAGCAAACTCGCTGTCCTCACTGCTTATAAGAATCAGATGGGTGAACTCATTGAAGGTAAGGTCATCAAGGCCGACAAGGACAACCAGAACTATGAGTTCTCCTTCGGCAAGGCAACTGCCTTCATCAAGAAGGATTCCAAGAAGCTCCTTCCAAACGATCATTTCGATGTCGGAGATACGGTCTTGTTCTATCTTGACAAGGTCTCCGAAAACGGAAGCCCGACCTCTCTTGATGTCAACCGTACTAGCACCAAGTTTGTCGAAAAGCTCATGGAAAGAGAAATCCCCGAAGTCGGAGAGAAAATCGTTACCATCAAAGGCATAGCCCGTGAAGCCGGAAGAAGATGCAAAGTCTTTGTCCAGTCCAACAATCCTGCTATCGATGCTATCGGTACCTGCATCGGCCCTGAGGCCAGCCGTCAGAGAAGCATCTCCGCTGTTTTGAAGGGCGAGAAGATCGACTTCTGCAAATGGCATCCGAATAAGGCCATGCAGATCATGGAGGCGATGAAGCCGGCCGATGTCATCGGTATGACCTGCCCGGATGATTTCTTCGATAAGAATGTCCATTATGAAGAATTCGAAAATGACAGAGAATATGAGCATCCTCAGATCACTGTCATCGTCAATAATGGTGCTCAGGGTGTTGCCATCGGTTCCAATGGTTCCAATGTCCGCCTTGCCTCTCACCTTTCCAAGTGCAAGCTCACCGTCCTTCAGATCGATGATGCCATGCAGAACGGTGTGAAGTACACCATGGTTCCTGAGATTCTCCGCCTTGTCGATTCGATGTATCCGGAATGGGCTGCGATTCCGACTGTTGAGGAAAAGCCTATCGCCGATGATGCTGATTTGGAAGAGGTCCTCGATGAGGATGTCAAGCCGATGAATCCGGAGACTGCTGCTCCTGTTGAAGAGAAGAAAGAGGAGAAGCCGGCTGTGGAAGAAAAGCCTGTCGAAAAGACAGAAGAAGTCAAGGCTGATGCCACCCCTGTCGTTGAGGAGAAGCCGGCTGAAAAGAAGGAAGAAGAGATCGAACACGTCGAGATCATGAACAAGCCGAAGATCTCTCTCGATGCTTTAGAGGCCGCCATGTCTCAGAAGAAGGGACCGAGCGAAACCAAGTCCTATCGCAGAAAGAAGAAAGATGACGAAACCAAGAAGGATGAAGCCACCGAGGCTTCCAAGGCTGCCGCCATGCCGATCTACACACAGGAAGAACTCGATGCGATGGAACAGCAGAACGAAGAAGATGATGACAACATCGATTACGATGATGAGGAACTCGATCAGTACTATTCGGATAAGTACTACGATGATGATTCCGGAAAATAAACATTGTGAAAGAATTTGTAGTCTATAGAATGGATCTCCTCTCCCGCGTGAAATATCCGCGGGAGAGGCTCCTTCGCCTTGTGGCAGATGAAGACAAGAAGGTCGTCATCGATTCGACCTATGCCAGGAAAGGAAGAGGAGTCTATGTGCTGAAGGACGAAGAACAGATCAGAAAGACTTTTCAGAAGAAAAGACTTGCTAAGATCCTTCCGCCCTTTGATGAGTCACAGTTGATGGAGGAAATGATCGAATATGTCAAACGAGGAAATCAGCAATAAGCTTTCCGCCTATCTTGGCTTTGCCAAGAAGAAGAAAAGCATCTATGTCGGAATGAAATTAGAAGAGATGCTCTCTTTGTCTAAGATTGCCCTTCTTGTCATCCTTCCGGAATGCTCTCAGAAGAATGAGGAAAAACTTCTCCGCATTGCCTCTCAGGACAAGATATTCCATTCCATCCGTTATCAGGGAAGCTTCGATATCAAGACGTGTTTAGGATTTGAAAAGCTGAAAGCCTTTGGCATCAAGGATGTCTCCTTGGCTAAGGCAGTGTATGAGACGATGAAAGATGAAAACGATAAGGAGGTAAAGAATGAGCAAATCTAAGAATAATAAAAGAGGCGGCAACAATTCATCCTTTGGAAAGAAGGTGCAGGGACAGGTTCAGAACGGTGTCTTTGTCTATAACGGAGTACTGACACTGGATCAGCTTTGCAAGAAGACCGGAATCTCTCCGACGGATACCATCAAGAAGTTTTTGATGCAGGGAAAACTGATTTCCCTCAATACCGTCTTAAGTGATGAACTCATCGCTGAGGTCTGCATCGACAATGGTTTGGATTTCAAGAAGGAAGCGGGTGGATCTGTCGATGATTTCACTAAGGTTGCTATCTTTGATAAGGATACCGATTCGGATACAAGACCGCCAGTTGTCACTATCATGGGCCATGTTGACCACGGTAAGACAACATTGATCGACTGCATCCGTCACTCCAATATCACCGGCGGTGAACACGGTGGCATCACGCAGGAGATCGGCGCCTATCAGAAAGTTGTCCAGGGAAAGAAGATCACCTTTATCGATACTCCTGGCCATGAAGCCTTTACGGCGATGCGTGCCCGCGGTGCTTCCATGACGGACATCGTTGTCCTTGTCGTCGCTGCTGATGATGGTGTCAAGCCACAGACCATCGAAGCCATTGACCACGCCAAGGCTGCCAATGTTCCGATCATCGTCGCCATCAATAAGATTGATAAGCCCGCCGCTCAGATTGAAAGAGTCAAACAGCAGCTCTCCGGTCTTGGTGTCCTTTCTGAGGACTGGGGCGGAGATGTCATGATGTTCCCGGTCTCTGCTAAGAGAAATCAGGGTGTCGACACATTGCTTGAAGGTATTCTTGACCTCGCTGAGATCTTGGAACTCAAGGCGACGGATGACCGTCCTGCCATCGGTTCTGTCATCGAGGCAGAGCTCGATAAGAAGGAAGGCGCTAAGGCAACCTTATTGGTTCAGAACGGAACCTTGAAGGTCGGTGATACCTTGGCCATCGGTCCTTACTATTGCAAAGTCAGAAAGATGACCAACGAATTCAATAAGGCTTTGAAGGCAGCTGGCCCTTCCACTCCTGTCTCCGTTACCGGCATCTCCGGTGTCCCTGTCGCCGGTGACCGCTTTATGGCCTTTGGTGATGAACACGAAGCAAGAGAAGCCGCGGACAAACGCGCCCAGGCTCTCATCGGAAAGAACAATACTGGTGTTTCTTTGGCAGATCTTGCTCAGTCTGCTGCCAATGGTGAAAACCAGAACATCAATTTGATCGTCAAAGCCGATACCCAGGGCTCTGCGGAAGCCTTGAAGGCCTCTTTGGAAAAGATCGAAGTCCCTGGTGCCAAACTCTCTATCCTTCATTGCTCCTCCGGTGATGTCTCTCAGGGAGACTTGGTCTTAGCCTCTGCCTCGCACGCTATCGTCTTAGCCTTCTCTGTCAGAGTCAGCGCCACTATCCGCGATATGGCCAAGAACGATCATGTCGAAATCCGTGAATACAATATCATATATAAGCTTTTGGAGGATATCGAGGCTGCCATGAAGGGTACTTTAGGCCCGGTCTATGAGGAAGTGGTCTATGGACACTTGGAAGTCCGCTCTCTCTTCAAGGCGAGCAAGGTCGGTCAGATCGCCGGCTGCTATGTGACAGACGGAAAGGTCACCAATACTTCCGAAATCCGTGTCTTCCGCAACAAGGAACTTGTCTTAAAGACACACCTTACCTCTTTGAAGCGTTTCAAGGACGACGCCAAGGAAGTCAATATGGGCTTTGAATGCGGACTTACCATCTCTGACAAGTTTGAACTTGAAGTCGGTGACATTTTAGAATCCTTCGGTCAGGAGGAAGTCAAGAATGGCTGACAAAAAGGGTAGAGTCCAGGCGGTCATTCAGAAAGATCTCTCTGAGATCATTCTCTATGAAGTCAAGAGTCCTGTTACGAAATTCGCCTCTGTCAATGAAGTGAAGATGACTGTGGATTATTCCTATTGCAAGGTCTATGTCTCTGATATCAATCCGGATAAGACCGATGAGGTTGTTCGTTATCTGAACAATAACAAGGGCAAAATCAGAACGATGCTAAGCAAGAAGCTTTCCATCTATAAGACTCCGGATCTCATCTTCCTCAGCGACAAGACTTATGAGGAATCCACCGAGATGGAGAAATTCATCGAGTCGGTCAACAACAAGAAGCCAGTCACCTTGAAAGATGTCTTCGGTGATGATTTTAAGATGAAAGACGATGAGGAATCCTCACAGGATGATCCTCTTACTCTCATCGAGGAAGAAGAACCGGTCAAAAAACCAGCTAAAAAAACAACGGCAAAGAAAACAGCAGCGAAGAAGTCGACGACAAAGAAGACGGCTGTAAAGAAAACCACTGCAAAGAAGGCAGCCTGAAACTGATAAAATGAGCTCCGCGAAAACGGAGTTCTTTTTATCCTCATTCAAGCAAGGACAATGACAGCTTTCTATAGATGATTTTTCTGAATAAGTTGTTAAATCAAAAACGTGCCTTGTTTTCTTTGCCTTATTTGAAAAGGCATAAATCGTGAGCAAATTTTGTCTACTCATTTGTCCTTTTCGATATTATGATATTAGTCTACTGATTTGGGAGGTGCCTATGAAAATCATCAAAAAAGATGAAAGTCTCGCCGATTATGATTTCACAAAGATTAAGAATGCGGTCACAAAGAGTGCAAACCGTGTCAATGTGAAGCTCTCCGATGAGGAATGGAACAGTATTCAGCAATTTGTGGAAAAGGAGATGAAGTTCTACTATAGCGACTTGATCCCTGTTTCCCAGATGCATGTTTTTGTTGAGCTTGCTTTGGATAAGGTCAATGCCAAAGTGGCAAAGTCCTATCGCGATTACAGAAACTACAAGCAGGACTTCGTCCGCATGATGGATGAGACCATCAAGACGGTCGATCAGCTCAATTTCATCGCAGACAGAAGCAACGCCAATACGACTTCTGCCCTTGTCTCGACACAGCGTACCTTGACCTATAACGCCTTTTCCAAACAGTTATACCGAAAGACTTTTCTGAACAAGGAAGAACTACAGGCAATCGATGACGGATATCTTTATATCCATGATATCTCGTCGCGTCTTTTGACCTATAACTGCTCTCTCTTTGATATGGGAAGAGTTCTCTGTGGTGGCTTTGAATGGGAGAACATCGGCTATAATGAGCCAAAAGACGTGAGAACCGCCTGCAATCTGATCTCCGATCTCACTTTGAACTGCGCTTCCATGCAGTACGGTGGCTTCACTGTACCGGAGATTGACTCTATCCTGGCTCCTTATGCGGAAAAGAGCTATCTCCGCTATAAAAAGGAGTATGAGGATTTGGTCAAGTCCGTTTCTGGTGTCTTTGATCCTGTAAAGCAGGAAGAGTACGCCATGAAGAAGACAAGCCGTGATATCGAACAGGGATTCCAGGGCTTTGAGCACACCTTCAATACGGTTGCTTCCAGCCGTGGAGACTATCCTTTCACGACCTTCACCGGTGGATGCGATGAGAGCAAATTTGCCGCTCTTGTCTGGTCTCTGGCTTTGAAGGTAAGAGGAGAAGGACAGGGACACAAAGGCCATAAAAGACCGGCCATCTTCCCGAAACTTGTCTTTCTTTACACCAAGGATCTTCACAGCGAAGGGAGGCCACTTTACTGGCTCTTCAAGAAGGGTATCGAATGCTCTTCCAAGGCGATGTATCCGGACTGGCTTTCTTTGGATATGCCAGATGAGACTTTAGTCAAAGAGGCCTACGCCGTTCATTATGAGCCTTCTATTGCCAAGACTTTCCATAAGTATCATAAGTTCGGTGTCTCGAGATGGGTCTTGGATGAGAACAACAATGTGAAAGAGAATCCGGAGTGGGTCGATAGCATCATCTCTCCGATGGGATGCCGCGCCTATCTCTCTCCCTATTATGAAAAAGGCGGACTTCATCCGCTGGATGAAAACGATAAGCCTGTTTTCACCGGTCGATTCAATGGCGGAGCCATCTCTTTGAATCTTCCGATGATTCTAAGAAAGGCACAGGTCGAGAATCAGGATTTCTATAAAGTTTTGGATTACTATCTCGATATGATCAACGCCATCCATATCAAGACCTATGGATTCTTATGCAAGATCAAGGCTAGCTCGATTCCTGTTGCGTACTGCCAGGGTGGATTCGGCTATCTGAATATGACAGATACGATTGAACCTTTCGTCAAGAGAGCAACCTTCTCCTATGGATTCACGGCTCTGAACGAACTTCAGGAACTCTATAACCAGAAGTCCCTTTACGATGAGAAAGATAATCCTCATGCCTTCAGCTATGAAGTACTGAAGCATATCAATGACTATGTCGAAGAGAAGAAGACGCATTACGGGAAAGATATTCCCTATATTGCTGCTATCTATGGAACTCCGGCAGAATCCTTATGCGGAACGCAGGTGGAGCAGTTCAAGAAGAAGTATGGAATCATTCATCATGTCTCTGACAGAGCCTATTTCACCAACTCCTTTCATATGCATGTCTCGGAGAACATCACGCCGTTTGAAAAGCAGGATGCGGAATTCCGCTACTTCCATCTAGCAAGCGGCGGACATATCCAATACTGCCGATTCACCAGCGGAATGAATGAGGACTATATCGCTCAGTGCGTCAATAGAGCGATGAAATTAGGCTATTACTTCGGCATCAACATCGATAAGAGCTACTGCAATGACTGCGGCGCTCAGATGGATGACGGAGTCGATACCTGCCCGGTCTGCCACGGGAACAACATCACGGAGATCAACCGTGTCTGCGGATACTTAGGATATTCCAAAGTCTCTGGAACGACAAAGATGAACGATGCCAAGATGGCAGAGATACACGATAGGAAGTCGATGTAATGAAGATCATCAGAATAGAACGAAACAATCAGGTCAACGGAACTGGCTTAAGGGATGTCATATGGTGCTCTGGCTGCAATCATAACTGCCCGCTATGCCAGAACAAAGAGGCACAGAACCCGGAACTAGGAAAAGAGTGTGGACCTTGGGCCTATGATATCTTAAAAGAGGATCTTTCCAGAGAGGAGATCAGCGGTGTCACTTTCTCTGGCGGAGAAGCAACCTATCCCGATAACAGGGAGGAAGCTACCCGCATGATGAAATGGATCAAGGATCTTTTCCCAAACAAGACAATCTGGGTCTACACTGGCTATCTCTATGAGGAGATATCGGAATTGGAGATGATGCAGTATATCGATGTCCTTGTCGATGGAAAGTATGTCTCTTCCCTCAATCCTGGTCCGAACAGGATCAAGTGGAGAGGATCCTCCAATCAGCGTGTCATCGATATGGATAAAACAAGAAAAACCGGTAAAGTCACCTGGTTAGATGATTTCAACGGAAAACCAATCAACGAGAACGAAAAAGAAGGCTTATAATAGGCCTTCTTTTTTATAGCAACTCATTCTGTCTTTCTTCAGTTGTTCTTCTAATTTGGTGATGGACTCAAATCTTTTCTGCTCTCTTATAAACGAGAGAAACTCAACCTTGATCTCTTTGCCGTACAGGTCTTCATCAAAAGAGAAGACATTGGTTTCGATGATGTCTCTTTTCAGGACATCGATGGTTGGATGGTTTCCGATGTTTGTCATGGATAGATAGGATTTGCCGTCGATCCATGTCTTTGTCATATAGACTCCGTTATCCAGCCGGAACTTTCCTTCCTCCAGATTGATATTCGCAGTCGGGAAGGAGAGTCTTCTTCCGTTCTCTTTTCCGTGGAGGACTTTTCCCTGATAGAAAAAAGGATAACCTAATAGTTGATCAGCTTCCTCTAGGTTCTTTTCCTTCAGTAGCATACGGATTCTTGTCGAGGAGACTTTCCCGCCATCCATCTCCAAAAGCGGAAGAATCTTTACTTCGATTCCCTGCTTTTGAAGCTCTAAGAGATCTTTGGCTGTTCCTTCCTTGTTTTTTCCGAAGGTGAAGTCTTCTCCTATGACGATCTTCTTTGCATTCAATGAGACTAAAAAGGAGAGGAATTCTTCCTTGGACGTGTTTTTTGTCTTTTCATCAAAGGGAAGGATGAACTCGTTCTGAATGGAGAAACGCTTTAGCATCTCTTCTTTTTCTTTTTCGGAAAGCAAGGCTCCATCCTTGCTTTTGAAACTGTTTTTCCAGTTTAAAGAGAAAGTGAGTACACTGCTTTCATAACGAGAGTCTTTTGCCTCTTCAAAGAGGGACTGATGTCCTTTGTGGAGTCCGTCAAAAAGGCCGATGGCCAAAGAGAGAGGAGGAAAATCATACTTCTTTTCCATCGATAGATAATTAGTCATGGGAGATACCTCTTTGACAGATGTAATGTCCTTCTCTGTCTTTTCGATACAAAGCTAAAAGCTGATTCTCTTTTTGAATGAAGAGCAAGTCCTCCTCTCTATTGAGAAAGATGTCGTTTCCGGCGATGACTCGCTTTGTGAGTCTTTCATCGAGTTCAATGACGGGAATAAAAGGAAACATGGCGGGAATAGAAACGATGTCATCTACAGTGATATCCTCTATTTTCTTTGCTTTTGTGATTGGATAATCATCGACTTCGATTCTTCTTAATGCCTTTAAGTGTCCGACTGTTGAAAGGCGATAAGCGATATCTCTTCCTAAGGAACGGATATAGGTTCCTCTAGAGACGGTGACTTCAAAAGAAATCTCATTTGGAGAATAGGATAATAATTGGATTCTCTTGATTTCGATATCCACAGTCGGAGGAACGAAATCGATTCCTTTTCTAAGTAGGGCATAGCTTCTTTCCCCGTTGATATGCTTTGCGCTGTAAAGGGGGACTTCCTGTTTCTGTTTTCCTAAAAAGGAAGAGAGAACAGACTTTATCTTTTCTTCGGAAAGAGAAGGAACCTCTTTCTCATGGATGACTGTTCCGGTCAGATCAAGAGTATCGGTCTCTTTTCCTAAAAAAAGAGTAGCCTGATAGGTCTTCCACTCGTCCTTGAAGAGAGGAAGGAATTTCGTTCCTTCCTTGATGCCAATGATGAGAAGACCGGTCGCAAAAGGATCCAAGGTACCTAAATGTCCTACCTTTTTGATGGAAAACTTCTTTTTGATGAGCGTGTCTACACCCTGGGAAGTGATGCCTTCCTCTTTGTCGATGAAAAGAAAACCAGAGAATTGATCCATGGCTATTAGTATAGTAGAAACAAAAGAGCTGGAAAAGAGAAAAGTGTGAATAGAAGGACGGATAGACGCTTATTCACAGGTTACTTGATTTCCCAATGGCCTCCAAAATTAGGACCTACTCTTGTAATTTTAGAACTCTTAGATATTATCCTTGCAACTGTTCTTCGTGACTTGTTTAAAATTCCCATCATCTCTTCAATGGTAATCAATGGATTCTCTTTTATCGCTTCAACGAGTTTTTCTTCATCTGTCGTACATATATACTCAGTGCCATAGTCAGTGCCAAAGTTGGTGTCAGTGCCATAGTCAGTGCCATAGTCAGTGCCAAAGTTGGTGTCAGTGCCATCCTTAGTGTCATAGTCAGTGCCATAGTCAGTGCCACAGTCAGTGCCAAAGTTGGTGTCAGTGCCATCCTTAGTGTCATTCTCAGTGCCACAGTCAGTGCCAAAGTTGGTGTCAGTGCCATTCTCAGTGCCACAGTCAGTGCCAACACTTGCGCCACCGTTTGAGCCATCACTTGTGCCATTCTTGCGCCATCATCGTTTCCTGACTGGATATATTAGGAAGACTGATAGTCTTCTGGAGGATAGATGGTTAGTTTGCATATTTTCGATATTTAGAGGGCAAAAATAATTTGCTCCGGATTTTGATGAGAAATCAATCGATTTCCGTTGCAATGGGATGAAAAAGAGGTATAATAGACAAGTCTTTTGACTGGCGCGAGGCATGTTCCTCAAATCACCTACCGCTGGTTGACAAGGCAGAAAGTAAACTGAGGTATTCGAAAATGTTGACAAAAGAAGAAAAGACAGCAGCCATCAAGGCTAGCCAGAGAGACGAAAAGGACGTCGGTTCCTCCGAAGTCCAGATTGCTCTTCTCACCGAGAAGATCAAGAAGCTTACGGTCCATATGACCAACAACAAGCATGACTATTCCTCCAAGCGTGGTATGGATATCATGATTGCAAAGCGTACCAACCTCCTCAACTATCTGAAGAGAACGGACACTGCCCGTTACGAGAAGGCTCTTGCCATCGTCAAGTCCGCTAGCAAGAAGAAGTAAATCGTTTGCTCTATGCTCCTAGGAAACTAGGAGCATTTTTATTCGATGTAAGGTATAATACTTACATGATTAGGAGGCTTTTATAATGGATTTTTTGGAATTGGCGAACAAGAGAGTATCGACAAGAGAATTCTCTTCGAAAAAGATTGGGAAAACAGACTTAGAGAAGATACGGAAAGCCTGTGATGTCGCTCCGACAGGACGTAACAGAAGACCGATTTTCTATGTCATCCTTTCCGATGAGAAAAAGAAGGAAGAACTCTATTCTGTTCTGCCTTCTATCCGTGCAAAATTCTATTCTGCAGATGCGATTCTCTTCTCCTTTGTCAGAACGGATGACCATCTGAAATATCTTAACTGCGGAGCCGCCATCGAAAACGCGCTTTTAGAGGCGACCTCGTTAGGTATTGGATCCTGCTGGATTCACTGCGCTGGTGAGGAACTCAACAGCGATACGGGAAGAAAAGCACTCAAAGAGATCCTTGATCTTGAGAACGAGTACGAAGTCTTAGACTGCATTGCCTTCGGCTATCCGAAGAATGGAGAATTCATCAAAAAAGACAGGGCAGAGAATGGAAGCAAGATCGTTTGATTGCATCATCGTCGGAGCAGGTCCCTCTGGTCTTGTCGCCGCTTTGGAGATATCGAAACGGAAAAGAGTTCTCCTTGTCGAAAAAGGAGGACACGATTTTGTCCTGGGGAAAAGGATCCTTATCTCCGGAAACGGAAGAGCGAACTTCTATAACGAAGATCTTCTTCATGAGGAGAGCTATTCGGATTCCTTCCTTTCTCCGGTAAAGGATGTCGTCTTTTCCTCTGGCCATAATTATGCTAAGGATTTCCTTTCGTATCTGAAAGAGGAACTCCTCTTTCCCTATACGAAGGAAGGAAAACTCTATTATCCCTATTTCAACAGGGCGGAAAGCTTACAGAACACTCTATTTCAGGAACTGAAAAGAAGGGAGAATCTGACTATCCTTCACGCTACCTTAACTGGAATCAGCAATACGGATAAAGAGGTGACTCTATTTACGGAAAAAGGAAAGGAAAAGTATCATTATCAGGATCTTGTCTTAGCCTTAGGCGGGAAAAGCCTGGACAGACTAGACTATGATGATTCTCTTCTTTCCTTCTTCTCTTCTTATCCTTTCTCTCCTTGCTTATGTCCTGTGAAAGTAAAGGAGAAGATTCCCTCGTATCTAGTCAAGAACAGGCTGAAAGGGAAACTGATGCTCAAAAGCGGGGATAAGATCCTCTATTCGGAAGAGGGGGAACTCCTCTTCAAAGAGGATGGAATCTCTGGAATCTGTGTCTTTGATTCGACACTCTTCCTCCTCAATGAGAGAAGAAAGAACAGAAATGCTTCTTTCCAGTATGAGTTTACCTATCTTGAGAAAGATATCCACTGCTCGTATTCCTCTTATCCTTACTTCCTCAGAAGGTATCTAGAGGAGAATAAGGAAAAAGAGAAGGGAAAGTTTTCTTTCTCCTTCTCTTCCTTATATCCGTTTCAGCAAAGTCAGATATCCTATGGAGGCATCCTTTTATCGGAGGTGAACTTAGATACGATGGAAGCGAAGAGATTCCCTCACATCTATCTTGCCGGTGAGATGCTCGATCAGAACTTTATCTGCGGCGGTTACAATATGGGACTATCCTTACTCGAAGGCTATAAAATAGGAAGGAGACTAGGACATGACATTTCCTGAGGACAAGGAGATAGAAGAGATCTTCAATCTCCAGATGGAAAGGAAGCATAAGGAAAAAGAGGAAGAACCGATCAAGGAGATCTTTTTGCGCGTCATCCATATGTGCAAGGATCTTTCCTTTGAAAAGGAACTCTCTGGATTCAAGAAGAAGGTCGCGCTCTCTTTGATGATCGACTTCTGCATCGGTGAATACGAGTTCTATTCCGAGATGGGTCCGAAACTTAAGCAGAAACTGACCTATGATGATCTTGCCTTGAAGGTGGCGAACAAATACGTCTCCTCAAGAACAGCGGAGAATAATGGATCCTACACTTCCGGAATGAAGCCTTATGACCATTATGTGAGCACTCTCTCTACTGCCACCATGGCCTTAGAGAGCGTCAATGAGCCTCTGGCTAGACATGATCCCAACTTCTCTCTTATGAACGACCTTTTTGAGACGACGTTCCGAAAGATTTCCGGATTCTGCCGAATGCTTGTCTTAGGTCTTTATCTTGATGCCTATGTCTCCTGGAGAACAATCCATGAGAGTGAGTCCACTCTCTATCTTCTCGTCAACAACGGAGATGAGGCGAAGTTTTCCTATGTGAAGCATATCTCCTATTCGAATATGTACTACTCTCCGAGCAAGTTCGATGACAAAGTAAGAGACGATGTCTTCGAAAACCAGATCAAGAAAGAGATGACCGACCACGGCCTAAAGAGCAAGGACATGAAGAAGTTTCTCGAATACGGATGGCTCTATGACTGCAAACAGTACGACATGGAGAAGCATCCCAAGTTTAAGCTCAATTTCAATGATGGTGTCGATGAATTGGCCGGAATGAGAGAGGCCTATAACGAATTCTATCGTGGAACGAGTGAGATCTCTCACTCCTCTCCAATCTTCTTCTACGCCAATGAGAAGAGCATCAAGGATGTCGCCTTGATGCTGACTTATGAATCCTCCTATCGCATCTTCATGCTCTATATGCAGTTCATGGAAGAGTATTTCAAAAGGCATGAAAGCGAAAAGCGCATCATCATGAACTGCATCGAGGATGTCAGGATCATTGCCGAGTTCTTAAGAGAACAGTATGAAAAGGAGGACGAGTGATGTCTAGACGTGTAAGTAAAGCGACTTGTCTCTCCTTGGATGACTTTGGAAAAGGCATCGTGAGAATCGATGATACGACCTGTTTTCTCGATAATCTGTTGCCAGGTGAGACAGCGGATATCCAGACGGATTTCCGATACGGGAAATTAGAGGATGCCAAAGTGCTGAAAAGATACAATGATTCTCCTTCCCGTGTCCATCCTGCCTGTAAATATTACCCGAACTGCGGCGGATGTCAGATCATGCATCTTTCTTATCCTAGCCAGTTGGAGTACAAGACGAAGAAGGTGAAAGATCTCCTTCATAAGTTTGCCAAGATCGACTTTGATGTTCCGATGTGTCTTGGACTTGAAAATCCGGTCCGTTTCCGAAACAAGGTTCAGAAACCGGTCCGCTTCGACAACAAGAAAAAGAAGATCAAAGCCGGATTCTATCAGTCCGGCACGCATAACTTAATTGGAGTAGAGGACTGTCTTATGGAATCTGTGCTCTCCTCTAAAATCAGCAATATCCTAGTCGAGATGTTTGAAAAGTATAAGTACACTCCTTATCATGAGGATGCGCAGTTCGGACTGATCCGCCATTTCCTGATCAAGACCAATACAGAGCAGAGTCAGGCTCTTGTGACTCTGATTGTCACAAGAAGCGAGATCAAAGGAATCAAGGAATTCGCTAAGGAACTGATGAAGAGGGTTCCCGAAGTCGTCGGACTTGTCCTTAACATCAACACCAGGAAGACGAATGTCATATTAGGTGAGAGGGATGTTCCCATCTATGGTCATACCAAGATTCAGGATCAGATCTTCGATAAGAAGTTTCTCATCTCCACTCAGTCCTTCTACCAGGTCAATTCCCATCAGATTGAGACCTTATACGGAAAAGCGATTGAATTTGCTGATCTGAAGAAAGAGGAAACCCTTCTTGACGCCTATTGCGGAACAGGTACGATCGGACTCTGCTGTGCGGACAAGGTAAAAGAGGTGACCGGTGTTGAGATCGTCTCGGATGCTGTCAAGGATGCAAAGCTCAACGCCAAGATCAATCATATCGAGAATGCAAGATTCCTCTGTGACGATGCTACGGAGTTCATGATGAAGACAGAATCCCATTTTGACTGCATCATCATGGATCCTCCTAGAAAGGGATCTACACCGGAATTCATCTCTGCCGTAAAGAGAATCGCACCGAAAAGAGTCGTCTATGTATCCTGTGATCCTGTTACACTGTGTAGAGACATCGCTCTCTTCTCCGACACCTATGAACTGACGAAGGTACAGCCCGTAGACATGTTCCCTAATTCCATGCATGTGGAGACTATTGTGTTGCTACAACGAAAAGCGGGGCAAAATTGATAAAAAT
>CAVJZP010000001.1:0-95056 GCA_963654365.1 Oscillospiraceae bacterium | reverse complement strand
GGAAAAACAGCTACAAGACTATTCGAAACTATCCACCAAGTGCACCATTAGTCGGAAAGTTAATGTAGGTTAAAGAAAGTTAAAATAAGTTAATTGAAGTTAAAATACAACATTTTATTGTCGCGGAAAGCAAGAAAAAATTTTACTATTTAGCGTGTTGCAGACCTGTATTTTCACTAAACAACTTTGCCTTAGAGGTAGACTCGTCTATTAGATACTTCTATATTTCATAATAAACATATCGTTTTGTATTCACTCTTCTGATTTAAGAGCCACTAAAAAGCAAGAATAAAATCAGATTTTGTATTAAAAATCAGTCCCTTACTTAAGTAAAATCATTAAATTTGAATTGATTTTTCTTTAGAAAATGATAAAATACCCTATGGCTAATTGTGAACTACACCCCGGTAAGGTTACAGTTTGCTCAAGATACAAGAAAGGTAAAAATAGAAAATGCAACGTCAAACTACTATTTACAAGAAGACGGACGTCGCCAAGAATTGGTACGTCGTTGATGCTTCCGATAAGCCCCTTGGTCGATTAGCCTCCGAAATCGCTGTCGTACTGATGGGAAAGAATAAGCCACAGTACACACCGAACTTTGACAATGGTGACTATGTCATCGTCGTCAACTGCTCGAAGGTCTGGTTGACCGGAGACAAAATCCATAAGAAGATGTACTTCGATAACAAGTCCAACAATTATGGTGGTCTCAGAACCAGAAGTGCCAAGGTCATGAAGAAGGAATATCCTACTGAAATGATCAGAAGAGCCGTCAAGGGAATGCTTCCTAAGGGCCCGCTTGGCAAAGAGATGATCAAGAAGTTGTTCGTTTATGCCGGTCCGGAGCATGACAGACAGGCAAAGAATCCGATCGAAGTCGAGCTGACTGCTAAGAGGGAGAAGTAAAATATGGCTAACACAAAATCTGAAAAGCTTATCTACTCCGCCGTCGGAAGAAGAAAATCTTCTGTGGCTAGAGTCTTCCTTACCCCTGGCAAAGGCGAGATCATCGTCAACGGAAAGAAGATTGATGAGTACTTCCCTCACAAGGTCCTTATCCTCGATGCTACACAGCCTTTGACTGTCACCAGCACTGAAGGAAAGTATGACATCAAGGCCAACATCGTCGGTGGTGGTTACAATGGTCAGACCGGTGCCTTAAGATTAGGTATCGCAAGAGCCCTTGTCAAAGCCAATGATGCAAACAAGCCGCTTCTCCGTGCAAAGGGACTCTTGACAGTCGATGCCAGAGTCGTTGAACGTAAGAAATACGGTCTTCGTAAGGCTAGAAAAGACAAGCAGTTCTCCAAGCGTTAATCCAGCGTTTGCCGAGCTTGTCCAGCAACAACACAAAGAAGAAGCCCTCGGAATCCGAACCGAGGGTTTTTCTTATGCTGTTTTGTGATAAGATATTACAAGGTAACCAATATGAGATTAGATAAATATCTGAAGGTCAGCCGTCTCATCAAAAGAAGAGAGGCTGCCAAACAATTCATCGACAAAGGCTATGTCCTTTTAAACGACAAAGTCGCCAAGCCTTCCAGCGAAGTGAAACTGGATGATATCATCCAGATCATATCTCCTTTAGGAGGGAAGAGCGTCAAAGCCAAAGTCAAAGAGATTCGTATGGTATCCACCATCGACAACGCTTCCAAGATGTATGAGATCATAGGAGAATGAAATGAAAGAATATACTGCATCCAATACCCGTTCCAGCAAAAAGCTTTCCATCCTTTATATTGCAATCATGGGACTCTGTTCCATTGTTTTGGTCGTCCTTGTCATACTGTCCGCGTACAAGATCAAACAGAATCAGGATCTCAAAGCCAAGGAAGCTGAGATCGTCGAGAAATACAAAGACTTAGCCAAAGAAAACGAAAACATCAAAGATGAAGATTACGCCAGAATCTATTTTGAGGGAGAAAACCTCTATATTCCTGCAAAAGATATCGTCATCGAATATCGTCCATGAAGGAACTCCTTGGCCTAGATAAAGAGAAGGAAGACACCTATCTGCTCGCTTTTTCCGGTGGACCGGATTCTGTCTATCTTTTATATCGTCTTTCTCTTATGTATCAGGATGAACTGAATAAGAAAGTAGCCCTATGCTATATCGATTATCACGATTCCCCCTATGTAGAGGAAGAAGAGAAGGTAGTGAAATACTACGTTGATAAGTATGAGCTGAAGTTTTTCAAAAATGATGTTCATTATGACAAAGCAAAAGATCATAACTTTGAAGAGTGGGCACGGGAATACAGATACAATCTCTTCGCAAAGATTATCCGGGAGAACGGATATTTCGCTTTGCTTACTGCACATCAGAAGACAGATGTCGTAGAAACCTATCTCCTTCAGAAGAAGAGAAAGAATCTTCCCCACCATTACGGACTTCATCCTGTCACTGTTCTGAAAGGAACGAAACTGATTCGTCCTCTTCTCAACATCTCCAAAAGAGAACTGACAGAGGAACTGAATCAGAATGGATTGCCTTACTATGATGACGTTACCAATCTCGATTTCAAAAAGGAAAGGAATCGAATCAGAAGTGAACTGGAGGAAGAGAAACTGGATCAAATCATTCTTGAAATGAATGAGGAAAACAAAAGATTGGATATTATTTACAACCTGTTTTCAGAGAATAAGAATGGAATATCATTCAAAGACTATGACTCCTGGACAGAAGAAGAGAAACAGAGATACTGTTTCTACTTGCTGGACTCTCATTTTGTCAGTGTCGGAAGAGAAGGAATCGCAAAGAGAATGAAAGACTTTCTGAAGAAGAAAGGAAACAAGGAATTTCAGATCAGCACTGACTTAATCCTATATCGAACAAACGAAGAATTCTTCCTCTCTGTTCCATTTGAAAAACTATCCTATGAATACGAAATTACAGAACCGACTGTACTAGAGAACGAATACTTCTCTATTGATCTGAACCAAAAAGACGCTTTCAACATCAAAGGGTTTCCGATTCAGATCCGGAATTATAGAAAAGGAGATGAAATCTCCACCAATCTTGGAATTAAGGAAGTATCTCTCTTTCTGAAGAAACAGGATGTTCCTCTCTACCTCTATCCTCTCTATCCCGTCTTTGTCAAAAATGATAAAATCTTCTATGTCCCCTTCTATCAGGATATCAAAAAAGGAAAGATTCCTTTCCGACTCAAGTACCAGAAAGGCATATTGAAATGAAAAAACAGATTATCGCTCTCTTCTCTCTCCTTCTTCTCATCTCCTGTGGAACAAAAGAACAGGATTCCACTAATACAAAGCCTAGTTCAACAGAAAGCAATTCACAGGGGGCTTCAACAGATACGAGTTCACTGTCCAATACGGAATCCTCTGAAGAATCCAAATCAGAAAGCAAAGTCGTAAAGAAATACACCTTCACATCCGATAACATTCCTGCAACGGAACAGAGCGGTTATAATTACAACTTCGAATTCACTCAGGACGGCTTCACTCTCTTTGGAGACTGTATGCAGCGCGGAAACGGTGACTGGGCGAATACCATTCAGATGAAACAGGGAATCTCTTATTTCTACAATAAGACAATGGCAACAGGCACCATCACTTTATCCGTCTTAGACAAAGGCGATTACACGGGTGTTCCGACTATCTATGTCGGAGATAGTGAAAACCCTACTTCTGCAATAGAATGGGAAAGCAAAAAACAGGAAAGCAATTCTATCATCTACCAGGCCAAGTTTACCAACTATTTCAAAATCAGTGATGAATCCTCTTATGCACTCTACCTCAATTACATCGAGATTGAAGCCTGATATCAGAAAAGGATAATATTTATGACTGAATTGGAGAAAATGACAGATGGGAAACTCTATAATCCCAATGTCCCTGAAATCCTCGAACTAAGAAACAAAGCGCATAGACTCTGCTTTGAATACAATCATCTAAGCGAAGAACAGACAGAAGAAAGAAACAAAATTATCAAAGAGCTGCTTCCTAACATCGGAAAGAATCCGGGAATCACTGGACCTATCTACTTTGATTATGGGTTCAACTTCCATGCTGGAGATAATTTTTACTGCAACTTCAACTTCACCTGTCTCGATATCTGTGAAGTGATCATTGGTGATAATGTCTTCTGCGGTCCGAATGTTGCCATCAGCACTCCTCTTCATCCTCTCCTTGCAAAAGAAAGAAATCAGTATATAGGAAAAGACGGAATGACCGATGTGGAATATGGAAAAAAGATCATCATCGGTTCCAATTGCTGGATTGCATCCAATGTCACCATCTGCGCCGGAGCCAAGATTGGAAACAACTGTGTTATCGGTGCTGGCAGTGTTGTCACAGGAACGATTCCAGATGGATATATCGCCTATGGAGTACCCGCCAAACCAATCCGTAAGATAGAAGAATCCGATTCTGTCTATCTGAAGGAAGAACTGTTCTAATCGTGATTAAGACGTAATAACATCATTCCAGGCAGAAGCCTGGAATTTTTGTTTTTAGGCATGAAAATCCGCTTCATCGATTCGGGAATATCGTTCTAAAAAGTTCTATAAACGGACAAAACAGCAACTAAAAAGGTTGTAAAAACGGACAAATCGGTTGCAAAAAGGTTCTATAAACGGACAAAAACACGATAAATAAATACTGACCTCAATTTAATTTAGAAAAGTGCTAAGTTTGAAATCTTCAGTATTCATACTGCTTTTTTGAATCACTATAATATAAAAATGTATATTGATATTAGTTCATCATTCAAAAAAATATCTGTAAAGAATCAAATACGAATAATTCATGTCAGTTTCTCCTTGTTTTGAAATAAAAAGACATCCGCTATTTTAATTTAAAAACATTCGTTTTTTTTACAATCTCATATGAATCGTGATATAATAGCATTAATCATAAAAGGAGATAGTTATGTCATTGAACAAAGCCTTAGACAAAATGAAAAAGATATCACCCATCGTTCTTTCCTTCCTCTTTCTATTCAGCTGCGGAAACAAAACATCAGACAAAATCTCAGTAACCCCTGAATACATTCCATCTAACGAACCATACTATTGTTCCTCTCCTTTAAAGAATCCAACCTATGATTTTGCTAAACTATCTGGTTCCGTCAGAAAAAACGATAATGCTTCTCTTGGTTATTCCTTCGTTTCCTTTTCGAAAACATACCACGGTTTTACTGGAATCATCGATTCCAATACCATCATCTACAAAGACAATGCCATCGTAAATAAGATTGATTCCGAATTGAGTACTGTGACTGCCTTCTTCAGCACAAAATCAAAATCCGATGATGCAAAATGGCTGAAAATCACAATCGCCCCTATGGCAGAGAACATCACCTATCTCGTCATCGGTGAAATTCCAGAGGACTTAGAGAAGATGAATGTGTATACCGGTACACCACTCGAATAAGAAAGGAGTCCTGTTATGAAGAAAAAACTCATATTGCTTTCCGCATTATTGCTGACATCCTGTTCCTCTGTTTCTGAAGTGCCATCCAACGAGCCCTATTACTGTGATGGAATAAGAGCAGGCGGATGGATGATTGCTTACCCACAGCAGCTTTTCAAAGGGAAACTGATCAAAGAAAACAACCAATACTATTTTGTTAATACCAATATCACAGAGCATGGTTTCCATGGGCTATTGAATGATCAGACCAAAATCTATACGGCCGCAGATACAGAGGTGACATTAAAAGACCTGAAAGACAAAAAATATGAGACTGTCTATGCCCTCTTTGACTCCAATTCCTATCGGATCACTGGAACGAATGATGTAAACTGGATCAGTGTCTCATCCTGTCAGATGCCTGAAATTGTTTCTGCGCTTGTCATCGGATTCGACTACAAGACCTCGCCACTTGACCATTACATAGACGAAACATTAGAATGAAAAGAAAAACAGAAGCGGAACTCACACGCTTCTGTTTTTTAATCACATTATCTTTCTTCTCGGAAGTAAGCAACACCCAATGACTGAGGTGGCTGGTTTTCCTTTTTCTTCTTCATCGAGTTGATGATCAGGATGATGATTGTCACAAGATAAGGAAGTATCTGCAAGAGATCGTTGAATCCGGTGAAATTGAATTTTGAAGAAATCATGACCGGCACATACGTATACGCCCAATAGCAGAAAGCGAACAAAGGCGCTCCCCAGATCAGATGAATCGGTTTCCAGGCAATGAAGATGACCAAGGCAACCGCAAGCCAGCCAATGGCTTCGATGTTGTTGTTTGTCGACCACAGTCCATGGGTATAATCCAGAACATAGGTCATACCGCCAAGACCGCAGAATCCACATCCGATCAAGGTAGCGACATACTTATATAGTCCTACACGAATACCCGCGGCATCCGCAGTGGCGGGGGATTCACCGACAGCACAGACATTCAGACCTAATCTTGTACGAGTAAAGAAGATATAGGCGATGATGCTGAAGAAGATGGCAAGATAGGTCATAAATCCATGGTCAAAGAGAATTCTTCCGATATACGGAATATCCTTCAGATAAGGAATACCCTGATTGAAGACGGTTCCTGCAAAGGAGAGCTTGTAATCTCTCAGTCCTAAGGAAAGAGAGAGGAACTTACCGAATCCGACACCGAACGAGGCAATGGCAAGACCCATGACATTCTGATTGCATCGGAAGGTGACACAGACAACCGAATAGATGAGGCCGAAGATCATACCGACAGCAAAGGAGACAAGTAAGGCAATCAATACCGTAACGATAGCGATTGGATTGTCGTTGTCCTTCTCATATACCATGCAGCAGACATATGCACAGATAGCGGAGAAATACATGATACCAGGAACACCTAAGTTCAAATGTCCGACTTTCTCCGTGATGGTTTCTCCTAAACCGGATAAAGCCAGAATGGCTCCGAATCCAATGGCGATGGATAACCAGGAAAGAATGCTCTCAGCCATGGTACACCTCCTTGTTCAATAATCCTTTTGTCAGGATTTTCTTATACTGCTTGTCGTGATTGATAGGGGTAGAGCGGATGATATGATAACGGAGGAAGAAGGTAGCGAGCATAATCGCGATGATGATGATAAAGAGGATGAGTTCGGTAGAGTACTCATTCAATGTTGACGCATAGGAGACATTGGATAAGTTTCGTGCTCCTTTGTCTAAGAACACTATCAAAGAAGAGTAACCGATCATGACAAACGGATTGAAATTGGATAGCCAGCAGACAATGACAGCGGTAAAGCCATAGCTTCCGCTTGTCGCCTGAGATATCGTATGGTCGAAACAGGCAACATAGAAGAATCCCATCAATCCACAGATGGCGCCACTTAAGAACATCGTACGGCGAATGACGTGTCCGACATTGATGCCGGTGTATCTTGCCGTAGAGATGGAATCACCGACAACACGAATTTCGTATCCGTGCTTTTTCATCTTGATGTAGAAGTAGATGAAGACAATCAGAAAGAGGACAACAAGAAGAGGAATGATGACTCGGCTATTGAGATAATTCGTGACAAAGCTATCGATATTGCTGACTCCCGTCTTGAAGTCTACCCATCCTCTTTTTGTAGATGGGTTGATAGTGCCTAAGGCACTCTTGGAACCCCTCCAACGATCAACGCAGAAGGTGACAAGAGCGATAGCAATATAGTTCATCATCAATGTGAACAGCGTCTCATTCGTATTCCACTTCGCCTTGAAAATGCTAGGAATATAAGCCCAGATTCCTCCTCCGATCATCGAAAGAAAGAAGGAGATAAGGATCACACCATAGGAAGGAATGCTCTCAGGAAGCTTGAGCATGCATAAGGATGTAACTAAGGCACCGATCAGAACCTGACCCTGTGCACCGATATTCCAGAACTTCATCTTATAGGCGGGGACTAAAGCAAGGCCGATTCCCAAAAGGAGAACCAGTTCTTTGACAAAAGACCAGAACTTGATCTTGTTCTCAAAGGTTCCCATGAAAATATATTTAATAGCAGGAAACGGATTCTTCATCGAAACGACCCATAAGAAGAAAACAGAGAGAAGAAGTGCAGTACCGATTGTCACGGAAACACTGAGCAATTTTGTCTTCCAAGTGACATCATTCCGCTTTGCAACACGGAATGGAAAAACTTTCGTTGCTTTTTCTTTCATTTCAGTTTTCTCCCATGACTTTTGCCATCATCTGGCCCACTGTCTTCTTATCTGTCGTTCTGGCATCCACAATGCCAGACACCTTTCCGTCGCAGAGGACAAGGATTCTGTCGCATAGCGCCAACAAGACGTCCAGGTCTTCACCGACATAGATAATTGCCGTCTCTTTCTTCTTCTGCTCATTGAGAATCTCATAGATCAGATAGGAAGTATTGATATCCAAGCCTCTTGTCGCATAGGCAGTGAGCAAAAGCCTAGGAGCGGTTGCGATCTCTCTTCCGACCAACACCTTCTGAACATTTCCGCCAGAGAGAGTTCTCACCGGTGTATCGATAGAAGGAGTGACGACATCGAGCCTTGTCTTGATGTCTTCTGCTAGGGCGTGTGGCTTCTTGATATGGAGATTGCTGTCTCTTCCTTCCTCATAACTGCGAAGAAGCATGTTTCCTGTCATACCCATATCACCGACTAAGCCCATGCCAAGTCGATCTTCCGGAACAAAGGCAAGACGGATGCCAAGCTTCTTGATTTGCTTGGGAGTCATACCGACAATCTCCTCATCCAAATCACCATTGGAGAAAATCATCGAGGAACCCTTTTCACATTTCTGAAGTCCGCTCATCGCTTCTAACAATGCCTTCTGACCACTGCCGCCGATGCCTGCAATACCTAAGATCTCACCGGTATAACAATCAAAGGAGACATCATCCAATGTCTTTACATTCTCTTGGTTGTAGGTCGTCAGATGCTGAACAGAGATTCTCTTCTTTCTTCTGGTCGGCTCTGGTCTATCGATTTCAAGATGCACATGCTGACCAACCATCATATCAGTCAATATCTCCTCATTGGCATCCTTAGTATTGATGCATCCAATCATTTCGCCCTTTCGTAAAATGGCGACTCGGTCGGATAACGATAGAACCTCATTGAGCTTATGAGTGATAATGATGATTGCCTTTCCGTCCTCTCTCATCGCGCGGAGAACATTGAAGAGAGTCTCCGACTCCTGAGGAGTCAGAACCGCCGTCGGCTCATCTAAAATCAGAGTGTTCACACCACGGTAGAGAAGTTTGACAATCTCCACAGTCTGCTTTTCCGAAACAGACATCTCATAGATTTTCTTCTCCGGATCGATGACAAATCCATACTTCTTTGCAATGGCATTGATCTTCTCATCAATTTTCTTTTTATTGAGGAAGAAAGATCCTTTCAGACCTAAAACAATGTTCTGTGCTGCTGTAAAGGTATCGATCAGTTTGAAGTGCTGATGCACCATTCCAATACCATATCGATAAGCATCCTTTGGGGATGCAATATGTATGACGGAATGATCAAGCGTAATCCTTCCTTCATCCGGATAATAAATGCCGGAAAGCATATTCATCAATGTTGTCTTTCCTGATCCGTTTTCCCCTAAAAGAGAAAGAATCTCACCAGGATAAATGGTGAGATTGACATCTTTATTGGCGTAAACGGAGCCGAAACGTTTGCTGATGTGGTGTAACCGTATCTGATTTCCCATATATCACTCCTATATTAAATAAATCAGGAGGGCAGATGCCCTCCTGAAAACAGTCTCTTCTATTACTTTGTCTTGTTGGTCCAGTTGATGCCGTCAATCTTGATATCGAAATACGGTGCGGAGCGGATGACACTTTCCTCAACATAGGTATCATTTCCTTCTGTCTTGACCGTTTCAACGGTTTCCCCTTTATAGACAGTTGTAGCAGGATTGGTAGAATAATCCATGAAGGAGAAGTCATGCTTATGGGAGGTCAGCTTCTGATTATCGACTGTGAACTTTGTAGTATCAAAGACATGGAAGGAACCATCCTTGATCTTCTTAACAGCGGCATCGACAGCTTCCTGTGTTCCTTCTGCGCAGGAAGAACCTAAAGCAGTGATTCCAACCGCATTGGTCTTATATCCTTCGGACCAATCCTTGGAAACGGTCTTGCCTTCCATAGCTGCTCTCATAGCATATTCATAATAGACTTCCCAGTTATTGGTAGAAGAGGTCAAGGCAGCCTTAGGGGCAACACTGATCATATCGACATTGTATCCGACAGAATAGCAGACCTTTCCGCTCTCCAAAAGAGATTGGACTTTGCTCGGAGCACCAGTGGAGTCAGCGTGCTGACCGATGATGACACAGCCCTTGTTGACTAAGTTCTCAGCAGCGGTTCCTTCTTTATCGATATCAAACCAGGAATCGGTGAATTCAACATCCATGGAAACATTGCTGACAACAGATTTCACACCCAAATAGAAAGCAGTATAGCCAGAGATGACTTCCGCATAGGTATAAGCACCGACATAGCCGATCTTATAGTTTCCGTCGCTGTCCTTGTTGGAATCGGTGAGTTTTCCAGCATCGATGAGTTCTTTCAGTTTCATGCCGCCGACAATGCCGGAGACATATCTGGCCTCATAGATATTAGTGAAAGCATTGTTGAGATTGTTGATGCCGGAGATAGCAGCAAAATCACCTGTTGCAGCAACAAACTGAACATCCGGATATTCGCTGGCGACTTCGGCCATATAGGACTGATGTCCATAGGAATTGGAGACGATGAGTTTGCAGCCGTTGGCAACCAATTCTTCAGCAGCCGTCTTAGCGCCATCATCCTCTAAGACCTTCTTCTTCAATAAAATCTGGGAATCAGAAAGATTCAAAGCAGTCTGAGCAGCTTTGATGCCATTGATATGAGCTTCCGAATATCCTTCGCTCTCATCTCCGATCAGAATAAATCCAGCTTTGAAACTAGTCTGGTTATTCGTTTCCTCTCCCGAATTCGTACTATCGCCACATCCAACCATCGCCAAGACAGACAACAGAACGACACCGACAGACTTGAGACCTTTTTTCATTTTCTTTCTCCTTTTTTGGTCTTTGTAACCGCCAAGGTCAGAAAGAAAGTCCCGATAACTCCGATGAAAATAAAAAAGAGGAATAAGGAGTTTTATTCGTAGTGCTGAATTTACGGTTCAGCGTAGAGACTTTCCCACCGATTAGGGCAATTATACGAACAGTCACTTCTTCAACCTTCTCCATTATAAAAAACCGAAACTAGAAAAAGAAAGAAAAATATAATTTCTCTTTTTGAAAGCGGTATCACAAGTTTCTTATCACTTATAAGCAACCTTAGATTAATAACTAAGATTGATTATAATAAATTTATCCTTGCTTTACAGTATATCACAATTAAAAACAACTATATTTATTATGTCTTCTATGATTAAATGTCAATAAACACACAGCAAATCATAGCGTGACTATTTCTATTCATTGCCTTCAGAAATTCAACACAGGAAATTCTTTTGTTGACCATCTTTTTCATTTTTGCCGTATCCATATGCAAGGTGAAGGATTATGACATACTATGCTTTTTCTTCCCGTTCATTGACACATCCAACATCTTGTTTATACTGAGAAATGAAGACAGGAGGATGTATTATGCATGTTTTAAGGAAATTTCAACGGAACATCAATTTACCTTTTCTCCATCCAATCAGCCAACGAAACCAGTCTGGTTATCGATTCACCTTAACGACTGATCATTTGTTAGACGTGCTTTTTAAACAAACAGAAAAATACATAGTGGGGTACATAATCTATGACTAGAAGAAAGAAACTTCTACTTTTGCTCTCCTCTCTAACCTTAAGTATTTCATTGACTTCCTGTCTCAATCCCTTTTACACCTATGCCATATTTAGACCCGATCAATACAGAAACGATATCATGTTCGTAAATACTATCGGAAGGATCAGAAATGCAACTCTATTGATTGATGAGACTATCTATTATTTTGATGTCAAAAGTTTAGCACAAGCTTTTGATAAAATAAGATTCACATTAACGTCTGAGGACACGGAAGGCATATTCCCAAAGAATATCGACCATTGGTATGCTATTTGGTCGCTTCAGAAAGACGATGATACCGGGGTAGAACAGCTTGTTGTACGTATCCAAGATGACTTTATCAGTCAATATGTCGGTAAAACACTGACACTGAATCGTGTCAGTGAATAGGAGACAAAATCAATGACAAAAAGAATATTGAAATATTTTTCTTCTCTCACTCTGTTCTTATCTCTGGTTTCCTGTACCAATCAGGTTCGTTTCCTTGCCTACTACGGACATTATACAAATGACTTCATCGATTTTGAAAATAAGCAGTTTGTAACTTGTGGAGGAACAATCACTCTGAATGATACGACCTATACATTTGAGATGGATGGGGATAACAATTACTACTTCTATTTCCACACTCCGAAAAGAGAAGATCAGTTCTGCCTCGACGAAACAAATCTAATCTGGAAATTCAACGCATATGACAAAGGAAACGATGTTGAACTGAGTATCATCAAAGACTTCGTCTCTGACTATACTGGCAAGAAGGTGATACTCAATTGTGTCGAGAACTACCGAAAGACATCCTGAGCAAGAATCCGACAGGCTTTTCTATGTACGAATAAAAGAGATAAGGTATAATCTTATCGAAAAGAGGAGAAAACCATGTACATTGCCGATGAGAAAAGATATTCAGAGATGAAGTATACGAACTGTGGAAAAAGCGGATTGATGCTTCCGAAGATTGCACTCGGTTTCTGGCACAACTTCGGGGAACTGAATGACTATAAGACAATGAAGGAACTCATCTTCACCGCCTTCGATAACGGAATCACCTATTTCGATTTGGCTAATAACTACGGACCGAAAAACGGAGCCGCCGAAGAAAGCCTTGGACGTATTCTCAAAGAGGAATTAAAGGCATACCGGGATGAAATTGTCATCGCAACCAAAGCCGGTTATCCTATGTGGGACGGTCCTTATGGAGATGGCGGAAGCCGAAAATACCTGATGGCATCTCTCGACCAGTCTTTGAACCGTTTAGGTGTGTCTTATGTCGATATCTTCTACCATCATAGAATGACAAAAGAGACTCCCTTAGAGGAGACGATGCTTGCCTTAGCCGATATCGTAAGACAGGGAAAAGCACTATACATCGGTTTGTCCAAGTATGATCAGCCTACTCTTCGTCAGGCTACAAAAATCCTCAACGATCTCCATGTTCCCCTCATCGTCAATCAAAACAGATACAACATCTTAGATAGGACCTATATCGAAAATGGTGTCATCGATACCGCTCTAGAACTCGGTCAGGGAAATGTCGTGTTCTCTCCGCTTGCACAAGGACTTCTCACCGACCGATACCTGAACGGCATTCCGGAAGATTCCAGAATCAAGCATGATCCTCGCTATCTGAAAGAGTCCACTCTTACTCCAGAGCTGCTTGTAAAACTCAACAAGCTCAACGAGATTGCAAAAGAAAGAAACGAGAAACTTGCCGATATGGCCCTAGAATGGATCCTTAAGGATAACAAAGTCACTTCCTGCATCATCGGAGCCAGCAAGAAGGAGCAGATTCTCATCAACTGCAAAGCCGTCAACGGAGCCGAATTCACAAGCGATCAGTTGAAGAGAATCGATGACATCGTTCTTGGCATATAACAGGCAACACACAAAATAGAAAAAAGTTGTCATTTTAGAAAGAAATAGAAAAGAGCGGCATCGCCGCTCTTTTGTTTTACGCTTGTTTTTCTGCCTTCTTCATCTGTTTCTTGTTCTCAACTGCAGCGCCGATGAATCCTTTGAAGAGAGGATGCGGTCTATCCGGTCTCGACTTGAATTCCGGATGAGCCTGCGTTGCGATAAAGAACGGATGATCTTTCAGTTCGACCATCTCAACGATGCGATTGTCCGGAGAGAATCCAACAGGGACAAGTCCATTGCTGCGGAAGGTTTCTCGGTAATCGTTATTGACTTCATAACGATGTCTGTGACGTTCTGCGATATCTTTCTTTCCGTACAAGGTGAACGCCTTCGAAGTAGGATCCAAGACACAAGGATAGGAACCCAATCTCATCGTTCCGCCAAGATTGACAACTCCGTTCTGCTCCGGCATCAATGCGATGACAGGATGTAAGGAGGAAGGATTGAATTCTGTAGAATCTGCGTCCGCATATCCGAGAACATCTCTTGCGAATTCGATCATTGCCGTCTGCATACCAAGGCAGATACCTAAATAAGGAACCTTGTTCACTCTGGCGTATTCGATAGCATTGAGCATTCCCTGAATGCCGCGGGAACCGAATCCGCCAGGAACGATAATGCCATTCATATCCTTCAGCAATTCATTTGCATTCTCTTTGGTGATGGTCTCAGAATCGATAAAGTGAATCTCTACCTTCTTGTTGTAATACCAGCCAGCCGCCTTCAAAGCCTCATTGACAGAGATATAGGCATCATGAAGGACAACATATTTGCCGACCAATCCGATTTTGATCTTGTCTTTGCTGTTCTTGACCTTTCCGACGAGGTTCTCCCAGACCGACAGATCCGGTTCCGGAGAAGGGATGTGAAGTGTCTCACAGACAGCCTGAGCAAACTTTTCCTTCTCTAACATCAAAGGAAGCTCATAGACGGATTCACAGTCATAGTTCGGAAGGACATGATTCGGAGCAACATTGCAGAAGAGGGAAATCTTGTCGATGACATTCTTAGGAATCTCGAGTTCGCTTCTGCAGACAACAATATCCGGCTGTAAGCCCATGGACTGCATTGTCTTCACAGCCATTTGGGTCGGCTTGGTCTTCAGTTCTTCGCTTGCTCTCAGATACGGGATCAAAGAGACGATGACAATACAGACATTCTCAGCACCGACTTCATGGCGGAACTGACGGATAGCCTCAAAGAAAGGCTGAGACTCAATATCGCCGATGGTACCACCGATCTCAACGATGGTGATTCCTGTCTCATCATTGCGGAAATTGCGATGGAATCTGGATTTGATTTCATTGGTGACATGAGGGATGACCTGGACAGTTCCTCCTCCATAATCGCCATGTCTTTCCTTGGCAAGGACAGTCTCGTAGACTTTTCCAGTGGTGACATTGGAACCATGATCCAGGTTCTCATCGATGAATCTTTCATAATGGCCTAAATCCAAGTCGGTTTCCGTACCGTCTTCGGTGACGAAAACCTCACCATGCTGAATCGGAGACATCGTACCGGGATCCACATTGAGATAGGGGTCAAATTTCTGCATCGTGATCTTATATCCACGAGCCTTCAACAGACGTCCTAAAGAAGCTGCAGTGATACCTTTTCCAAGACCAGATATGACACCGCCCGTCACAAAGATGTACTTTTCCATACGTTTTACCTCATTCTTTGATTTTTACGTCTTTGACGAAGTATTCAATTATCGCTTTTCTTGTAACAATACCCATGAAGACACCAGCATCATCCAACACTGGGACAAAGTTCTGTGCCATAGCCAGACTCAGAAGATCTTCCATCTTCGCATCAAATCGGATCGCCTGAACATTTCTTTCCAAAGGAACATCTGTAATCGGTATGCTCTCCGCACTCTTGTAATTCATTTCTGTGTATTTCTTAAGAAACCAGAATAAATCACCAACAGAGATTGTGTTGACATACTTTCCCTCTTTGTTCAGAATCGGAATAGCAGAGTATCCGCGATTGTGCAGTTTTTCGGCGACTTGACGCAAAGTAAAATCATCCTCGACATAGGCTACTTGGCTCTTCGGTATCAAGAAAAACAAAATGTTCATACGAATTTTATTATACCGCTAACGATAGGTGCTTGGAAACAACAATTTGAATTTCAGGAAGCAAGAAGCCGCATACACTTTTTTTGCCCCATGAAACATAGGATATGGAAACATGATTTTATCTGGACATTTATCCGGACATTTATCTGGACATCCTATATAATAATGCTGCCAAAAGAGAGCAAATTATGATTATTGGTTCAGAGAGTGAAGTCCTAGAATTCAAGTTAACAACAGGAGAAAAGAAGGAGGCAACCGAAGCAATCGCAGCCATCCTGAATAAGCATTGCAAAGGCACACTATATTTTGGCGTGGATGATAACGGTTTTGTGACCGGGCAACAGATAACCGATAGTACTAAGAAAGATGTGTCACGAACAATCAATGACCTCATTGAGCCAAAAATCACACCAACCATAGAGGAATTGAAAGTGGACGGAAAGCAGATTCTTAAAGTGTCGTTTTCAGGAAGAAATAGGCCTTACTCTTCTGGTGGAAAGTATCTTATCCGAATTGGAACAGAAAACAAAAAGATGACAAATGAAGACCTAAAGAGATTGATAAGACATGATGACTACTCCTCAAAATGGGAAGAAGAAATGACAAACCACACCATTGAAGATATCGACGATACAGCATTGTTGGATTTCTATAAATCCGCTTGCAATTGCGGAAGACTTAACATTCCCCAATACGATAAAGAAAGACTATTGGCATGTTTGGATTTGATGACGAACAATTTCATCAACAATGGATGCTTTGCTCTATTTGGAAAAGATGCAAAGATTGGTTTGAAATTAGCAACATATGCCACAGAAAACAAGGTTATTTTTATAGATCTAAAATTGTTGAATGGGAATATCTACAATCTGATAACACAGGCTTTGCAGTATGTCCTGAACCATATCAATTGGAAACCCATCATCACCAAAAGAAAAAGAGAAGAAACTCCGGAAATACCAGAAATGGCTCTTCGTGAAATCATTGTAAACGCCTTTGCACATTCGGATTATGAGACCAGTCCAGAAATAGAAATCGGAATCCATCCAGGAAAAATAGAAATCTATAATCCAGGTTCCTTTCCCGAAGATCTTACACCCTATGATTTCATCAACAAAAATATGCCTTCCTACAAAAGAAACAAACTGATACTTGATGTCTTATTCCGTAGCAAGGATGTCGAAAAGTCAGGAACTGGATTTCAAAGAGTCAATGAACTATGCAAGGAATCCAATGTAAAATGGGGTTTCAGAAAAGAAGCCTACGGTTTCTTCTTCGAATTCTATAGGCCTGGTTTCTCTACGATACCCAAAACAGAAGAGACGGAGACGCTAAACGATAACGAGAAAATGCTATTAAAACTAATATCTAATGAATCTCGAGTATCAAAAAAGGATATGGCAATCAAATTAGGGAAGTCTGAAAAGACAGTCCAACGCACTCTCTTGTCTCTTTATACAAAAGGATATATCCACAGAATCGGCTCGAACAAAGACGGCTATTGGGAAAAGAATGACAATCAAGACTAACCATTATCTCAAATAACTGTGCTTTCAAGCTCCTCAACCATATGTCACATCTTTTTTGGCACCATGTTAAATAATATAAGGTGTCATTTTGGCACTTTATCTGTTTTATTTATGGTGTCATTCTGATATACTAATAATGGAGAGTGGCAAACATGACATTAAGAGAATTACGGACAGAAAAAGGAATGACCCAAGTCGAATGTGCAAAAGCACTTCAGTTATCACTTCGGACATATAAGCGTTATGAATCCGGTGAAAATAAGATTAGTCCGTTAAAATACAACTATATCCTTCAGGCATTAAACGAATACGGAAAAATAGATGAAGAACATGGAATACTGACTATCGATCAAATTAAGAAGACATGTGATGAAATTTTCAAAAATTATTCTATTGAATACTGTTATTTATTCGGTTCCTATGCCAAAGGCAAAGCAACCGAGACAAGCGATATTGATTTACTCATATCTATGCCAATAGATGGAATGAAATTCTTTGAATTGACAGAGATCCTGAGAGAAAAACTAATGAAGAGAATCGACCTGTTAGACGAAGCACAGTTAGACAACAATCCCACTCTTGTTCATGAAATTCTAAAGCATGGAATCAAAATTTATGGATAATCTCAAAAACGACAAATACTATCTTGATAAGATTATTTCAAACTTGAGTTACATAATCAAACATACAAAAGGAAAAACAAAGAAAGAAATCGAAAAAAATGACATATTAGTAGACTTGATCCTGTTTCGAATCATTCAAATTGCTGAAAACGATGGTCGCCTATCTGAATCATTTAAAAGCCAACACAATGATATTCCTTGGGTCGCCATAAAAGGCATGCGAAATAAGATAGTACATGAATATGGCATCGTAAACCTAACAATTGTTTATGACACAGTTAACCGTTGGATTCCGGAAATGTATGAAAAATTACTGAAAATACAATAAATCATTATAAAAGAATCGCCACCTCATTATTCCATATAAATCGCAGATTGGAGTAAAAGTAAAGTTCACAGTGATTAATCATAAGATAAGCAAGCGATTTTCACCGTTTCTAATTTTCTTATATAAGATGCTAAATTCAAATTCACCATAAGATTATGTTTTATCAGTCATTCCGTACAAACTTGTAATCTAATAATACATATTACTAAGTCTTTTTTTACAAAGCCACTATAAAATCAAAAAACTAATACTACACTATCCGTAATTCAATTCACACCAAAAGAAATATGCAACATTGAAACCTTCTCCATAGTTTGCATTTATCATGAATGTATAGGACAACAGTTTCAAAATGTAAGTTGAAAAAGATTTTTAGAAGGTGTCACCTCTATCATGATGTTACTTTTTGAAGAAAATTCTTTGATATAAATAAGGTTTATTACTCAATGTAACATCATTTCTTCATCAGTAGTCTTTTTCCAATATTTGCTTTCCAACGCCTTTTTCAAATCTGTATTTCATTTATTTTATCTCAAATCACTCTGAAATATAAGACTATACTTTAGCAAGTTGAGTTCTTATAATTTTCGCTTGGGAAATTATTGATATGGAACAATTGAAATATGATGTTGTCATTGTCGGCGCTGGACCTGCTGGCATTTTCACTGCACTGAAGCTGAATGATAAGATGCCGAATCTAAAAGTCCTCATCGTCGATATGGGACGAGATATCGCATCCAGAGTATGTCCGGCAAGAAAAACAGGAGTATGCGCTCACTGCAAACCGTGCGCTATTGTCTCCGGATGGTCCGGTGCCGGTGCTTTTTCGGACGGAAAGCTTTCCTTATCCGATGATGTCGGTGGCCATCTCAACGAATATGTCGGTCACGACAAGGCGATGGAACTGATTCATGAAGCAGATGAATACTATCTTCACTTCGGAGCCGATGAAGTCATTGAGGGCATGGACGACAAAAAGATTGATGAGATTGCCTATAACGCGTCGCGCTATAACATCAAACTGATCCGCTGCCCCATCCGTCACTTAGGAACGGAAAGAGCCTACAACGTGCTCTCTGGCATGTATGATGAACTCATGAAGAACAAGAATATCACCTTCCTTCCTTTGACGGAGGCAAAAGATATCCTTGTCGAGAACAATAAGGTAAAAGGTGTCACTTTAAAGCCGTTCAACAAAGAGGAGTTCACCGTGTTGTCCAACCATATCGTTGTCGCACCGGGAAGAGGAGGAGCCGAATGGTTGGATCAGACCGTCAAAAAACTCAACATCCCAACGAGCAATAACGAAGTCGATATCGGTGTCAGAGTTGAAGTCCCTAACTCCGTCATGGACTGTGTCACAAAAGTCTTATACGAGGCCAAGATGGTCTACTACGGAGACACCTATGAAAACAAAGTAAGAACGTTCTGCATGAATCCAGGAGGCGTCGTCTCCGAAGAGCATTACGAGAACGGCCTTGCCGTTGTCAACGGACATAGTTACGGAGACAAGAGCAAGTGGACAAACAATACCAACTTCGCTATCCTCGTCTCCACAAAGTTCACTGAGCCCTTCAACCAGCCGATCGAATACGGTCAGTATGTGGCAAAGTTAGCTAATATGCTTACCGGTGGTCCTATCATGGTCCAGAGATTAGGTGACCTACTCAAAGGAAGAAGAACGACGAAAGAGAGACTAGCAAAGTCGACAACGGTCCCGACTTTGAAGACTGCAGTACCTGGCGACTTATCCTTCGTTCTCCCACCCCGTCACCTAACAACCATCATTGAATCCTTGAAGGCATTCGATCATCTCTGTCCTGGACTATACAGCAAGAATACCTTACTCTATGGTGTTGAAGTGAAGTTCTATTCCACAAAAGTCAAAGTCAACAATGAGCTGATGACCAATATCGATGGTTTGTACACTATCGGTGATGGAGCCGGTGTCACAAGAGGCCTGATGCAGGCTTCCGCAACTGGTATCTACGTTGCAGATACCATCATGAAAAAGATTTGAATAAGACGCTGCCAAGAGAAATCCTGGCAGCTATTTTGTTTTCTTCGTTTATAATGAGAATATGAAACAGGAAAAGTATTTTGCTAAGATCAGTTCTCTTATCCACTATAGGGATAACATCACGATTGCGGTGACTGGTGCAACAGGAAGCATCGGAAAAAGCATCTGCTTTTTCTTTTCGTATCGGAACGTAAATCTCATTCTCATTGGAAGAAACAAAAAGAAACTAGAAGAGCTTCAGTCGGAATTATCCAACAGGAAAGCCAAGACTGAGATTTATGTTCTCGATTTAGCAAATATCGAAGAAGCAAAGAAGTTTCTCCTCTACGCAAAAGAAAAGAAAATCGATGTATTCTACAATAATGCAGGTGTATTCAAACATCCAATAGAAGTCATAGACGGATTGGATGTTTCTTTTAAGATTGACTATCTCATACCTGTCCTGTTTATGAAAGAACTCTCTAAATATAATAAGGAAATGGTTTTCGTAAATACGGCAAGTATCTCTTACCGCTATCACGAATTTTCTAAAGAGATACAAGGGCTGAATATCAAAAGTGGAATAAAAAGATACGGATTTCTCAAACGGCTCCTTATGATGGAGACCATCTATCTGAGAAGACATGGAATCCATTGTTATATCGCTCATCCTGGAATCAGTTACACAGGATTATTCTCCAAGGAGAACAAAGCCTATCCGAAGGTCATTCTTTCTCTGTTGAGACTGCCGATGAAACTGATATTCATGTCACCGGAGAAAGCATCTCTTTCCTTGATTATGGCATCTTCCTGCTTTCCAAAAGATAGCCACGAATACCTTGGACCAAGAGGCCTTTTCCACGGCTGGGGATATCCAGCTTTTCAAAGTCTGAATTCCTCATTGTTTAACGAAGATGACTTAGAATATTTGGATAGGAAAACAGACGAATACTTAGATGAAATCAGTAATATATAACAAAAATATAGTAAGAGAATAGGTTCCTTTCTTGTCTTTTTGATAGATAGAACACTATAATAAAATGCATTTGTTACAGGAGGCTTTCATATGGCTGATAACAAAAAGAAAAATTTCTACATTACGACTCCGATTTATTACGCATCCGGAAACATTCACATCGGTCACACCTATTGCTGTGTTTGCGCCGATACCATCGCAAGATATAAAAGACTTGCCGGATACAACGTCCGTTTCATGACAGGTTCTGATGAACACGGACAGAAGATTCAGGAAAAAGCAGAAGCAGCAGGATTGGATCCTCAGACCTATGTCGATAACATCGCCAATTCTTTCAAGGATGTCTGGAAAGCGCTGGATATCTCTTATGATTACTATGTCAGAACAACCGATGACTATCATGTCGCTCTTGTTCAGAAAGTATTCACTGAACTTTTAGAGAAAGGTGATATCTATCTTGGAAAATATCAGGGATGGTACTGCACTCCCGATGAGACATTCTGGAGTGACAGTCAGGTCATCACCGATGAGAACGGTAATCATTTCTGCCCGGACTGCCATAGACCGGTCCATCTCGATTCCGAAGAGGCCTACTTCCTCAACGTCAAGAAATTCGTTCCTTGGCTTTTGGAATTCTACAACGAACATCCGGATTTCTTCTCCAAGGATAAGATGAATGAGATGATCAATACCTTCATCAAGCCAGGATTGGAAGATCTCTGCATCACGAGAACCTCTTTCACCTGGGGTATTCCGATTCACGAGAATCCGAAGCATGTCATCTATGTCTGGATCGATGCGCTTTTGAACTACATCTCCGCCTTAGGATATAAGACGAATGATGAGCATCTCTTTAACACCTTCTGGGGTGATGATGCAGAGATTGTCCATCTCGTCGGGAGAGATATCACAAGATTCCATACAATCTATTGGCCGATTCTCTTAAAGGCACTGAACATCCGTGAGCCGGACAAAGTCATCGTCCATGGTCTCCTTCTGACAAAGAGCGGTGTCAAACTCTCCAAGTCTCTTGGAAATGCCATCTCTCCTTATCCGCTGATCGAAAGATATGGTGTTGACTCCTTACGCTATTACATTGTCCGTGAGATTCAGTTCGGAACGGATGGCAACTTCACTCCGATGCAGTTTGTCGACCGACTCAATTCCGACTTAGCCAACTCCTATGGTAACCTTGTCAACCGCACTCTCTCCATGATCAACAAATACTTTGAAGGTGTGATTCCGGAATACAAGGAACCGACAAGTGAATTCACCAAGAAACTCTACTTAGATATCGAAGAGAAACTGCTTCAGTATAATACCTACATGGAAGAACTGAGGATCACAGAAGGCGCCGATAAAGCAATCGAACTGGTCAACCTCGGAAACAAGTACTTCGATGATGTTGCTCCTTGGTCTCAGGCTAAGAATGGAAATGTCGATCTCTTGAAGGAATGCCTCTATGCAGCCAGTGAAATCATCCGTGTCGGATCCATCATTCTCTCTCCTATCATGCCGATCAAAACCAAAGACGCTCTCGATCAGGAAAATGTACCTGAAGAGCTTAGAACCCTTTCTTCCACTCATACCATCGGAAAGTTATCCAACATCCATATCAACACTCTCTCTGCTCTCTTCCCCAGACTGAAGAAGGATGATGAAGTCAATTATCTCACCGAATTGATTGATGGTCCTACGAAATAATCAGAAGAAGGAACAATAATAAGACATATAAAAAACTTAGGTATCTAGCCTAAGTTTTTTATTGTTCATCTGAAGAATGGATTCGTCTCTTTCTCTATTTCCAGCCTTGAGATAGGACCATGACCAGGATAGATGACGAGTGTATCTCTCAATCCTTTTATTTTATTCAGAGACTCTTCTGTCAGTTCCGGTTCACTAGTCGGAAGATCACTTCTTCCTATAGCGCCTTTGAAGAGGGTATCCCCCGTAAAGAGAGCATTGTCATCATCAAAGAGATAACAGACGCTTCCTTTCGTATGGAAAGGAGTATGTATGACTTTGATATGGAATCCTTTCAGATTGATCTCATCTCCATCATGAACGGGGATTGTCGTAATATTCATCGAAACCTTTTCGTTTGTCATAGAAGAGGAATTCAGGCTCGGATTCTGAAGGAGTGGTTCATCCTCGCTGGATAAATAGACAGGGATGTCTGACTTGCCCTTGAAATGTTTCAGAAACTTCGGAATGCCACGAATATGATCATAATGGGCGTGTGTCAAAAGCAGGGCATCCACTTTCTCATAGTGGGCATCAATATATTCATAGACCTTTTCGTCTGTGGAACCCATATCGATGACGATACAGTCTCCATTTATCTTGCCAATGACATAGGTATTGGCTGAAAATTCCTTGCTGTTGTTTTCGTAGTTGAATATCTTTACCATCGTTCTGACCTCCCCTCAAAATTATATAACAACTATCCTGAAATAAAACTCTTGCAATGAAAAAAAGAAAAATTCTTCTGTTTTTTAAGGTTAGTATAAGATTTCCTTCAAAGAATTTTACAATTTCCTTACATTTCATTTTGATGCTTTTTAGAGGTAATAGCCTTAATTTTCATCAAAAATCCAAGATTTTCAACTGATTCTCACCACTTTTCATTTAATCGTTCAAAATCAAGCGAAAATTAAAGTCTTGCAATTTTAAACATGTAAGCGCTATTATCTAGGCATGCAAATCATTCGTTAGAATGAGCATTTGGATATCAAGGAGGATATTATGAAATCCAAACATTTGAGCTTAGGACTTTCCTTTATCGCACTTCTCGGTCTTGTCGGCTGTGGAGGAGATACAGGAGCCACCACCGAGAACCCTGGAAACTCCGGAACCCCTGGAACCAGTGAGGCACAACTCGAGAACACATTAGATCTGATTGCCGGCTGTGAAGAACCGTACATGAACGCTGTCGCTGACGCTTTTGCCGCAAAGTACAACGTTACGGTCAACAGAATCCGTAAATCATCTGGTGAAATCGAAACACAGGTCAAGAACGAAAAGGGCAATCCGAGCGCTGACGTCATCTTCGGCGGAACGACCGATCCTTACAACGCATTGAAGAGCGAAGGCCTTTTGATGAAGTACAAATCCGTCAATGACGATCAGATTGAGGATGCAAACTTCAAGGATGCCGACAATTACTGGTATGGTATCTACAAAGGAATCTTAGGATTCATGTGGAACAAGGACAAACTTAATGAATTAGGTTTGACCGCTCCCTCTACCTGGGATGATCTACTTAAACCCGAATATTCCAAGTACATCACCTGGTCTCATCCGACCACTGCCGGTACAGCTAAGTTAGTCGTCAACACCATTGTTCAGAAGAAAGCCGCAGGCAAGAAGACTACCTATAAAGACGATGATGGCGATGATGTCACTTGCTATGATGATACCGCCGCCATGGAATACTTCAAGAAGTTAGACACAAACACTGTCAAGTATACGAAGTCTGGTTCTGGTGCTTCCAAGGAAGTCGGTGTCGGAACTACCGTCATCGGTATCGGTTTCTTACACGATGTCATCTACCAGATTGTCGACAAAAAGTATACCAACATCGGTATGTGCGCTCCGTCTGATGGAACCTCTTATGAAGTTGGCGCAACTGCCATCCTTAAGGGTGCCAAGCATCCTGAACTTGCCAAGAAGTTCATTGACTTCGCCACAAGCCCTGAATGCGTTGAATTAGCCGCACAGAACGGTTCTTATCAGTTCTTGGTTCTCAAGAACGCAAAACAGCCTCAGGCTGCTATCGACGCCGGAGTCGACCAGGTCAAAATCATGGATTATGACTTCGAAGATGCCAAGACCAACACAGCCCACTATGTTGAAGACTTCACCCAGGCTGTCAAGACTGGTTACACAGAATAACAATTCTATTTCTGATATGTTTAATCAGGCCGAGAGATTTATTCTCCCGGCCTTTCCCCTTATTGGAGGTTAACGAATGGATTCAGCCAATACCCTATCAAAAGAAGAAAAAAGGAATAATCGAATCCGAACAAGAAAGGCACAGAGACAGTCTAAGCTCCTCGACACAAAGAAACTTTTGAAAGAGCCGTTCACTATTACGATGATTGTCCTCCTATTTGTCTTTCTGTTCTTTTTTGTCGTCTATCCGTTATTGTCCGTCTTCGTCAACGGCTTTACCATAAACAAGAAGGTTGGAGTCAATGAGGAAGGCATTAAAGTCTATAAAACTGTCGCTTCCTTATCGAACTTCCCCTATATCTTCAAAATGCTCTCCTATGGAGATGCCATCAAGAACTCCCTCATCATCGGACTTATCGTCGCCTTTGGCGCTACCATCGTCGGATTCTTGTTTGCCTATGTTGAAGTATATGTCCACTTCAGAAGCAAGATCATCAGTGTATTATTCAAAATCGTCTCTATCTTACCTACCATCTCCCCGCCGTTCTTGATCGCTATTGCTATCATTCTGTTATTCGGAAATACGGGCATCATCACAAACAAGATTTTCCATATGAGCATGAACTCCGGGTTATTCGGCATACCTGGAATTGTCGTAGTTGAAATCATCACCTTCTTCCCTACTGCCTATTTGATGCTCAGAGCCTTGTTGAAGAACATTGACCCTTCCTTAGAGGAGGCCGCAAGAGATATGGGTGCCTCCAGATGGAAAGTCTTCTGGACTGTTACCTTCCCTCTTCTCATCCCTGGATTCGGAAATGCCTTCTTAGTCTCCTTCATCGAATCCCTTGCCGACTTTGCTAACCCGTTCATCATCGGCGGTTCTGTCGATACAATGTCCACAACAATTTACACATCCTATATGGGCGGAAACGGAAAAGATGCACCGAACAGAGCTGCCGCTATGGCTATCATCTTGCTCTGCATCTCTATGCTCTTCTACTTTATTCAGAAATACGTTTTGGAGAGAAAGACGTATTCAACCTTGTCCGGAAAAGCCACAAGAGGCAGAATCCTTATCGAAGACAAAGGAGTTGTCATTCCTCTTGGTATCCTCTGCGGACTTGCATCTCTCTTTGTCATCTCCTTATACGTCCTTGTCTTCATCTGCTCTTTCTGGAGAAATCTCGATATCAATAACCTCGTCTGGACCACCGCCAACTGGAAAGAAATCGGAAGCAAGATCTTCAAGAGTTCCTCTTCCTCTTTATGGAATACAGTATGGACATCTCTTGTCGCATCCTTCATCACCGCATTCATCTCCATGCTTGTCGCCTTCCTTGTCGTCAAGAAGAGATTCGTCGGAAAAGGAATCATGGAATTCGTTGCCATGCTTGCCATGGCCGTCCCTGGCACTGTCTTAGGTATTGGTTATGTCACCGGCTTTGTCACCGGATTCTTCGGCACAGGCTTTTTGAAATTCCTCTATGGTGGCATGGGAATCATCATCATTATCTTCATCGTCCGTTCCCTTCCTATCGGTATCCGTTCTGGTGTCACTGCCTTGAAGCAGATTGACAAATCCATTGAAGAATCTGCTTCCGACATGGGTGCCGGAACTGGAAAAGTCTTCTCTTCTGTCACGGTTCCCCTCATCAAAGATTCCTTGTTCTCTTCCTTGGTCACCTCCTTTGTCCGCTCTATGACAGCCTTATCCGCTATCGTCGTTGTCTCCTCTCCTCGAACCATCTTAATCACTTACGAAATGAACGAGCTCGGTGACAAGGGCGCTTATGAACAAGCTGCTGTCTATGCGACAATCCTTATCCTCATCGCCGGATTCGCTGTCGGCATGATGGAACTCCTCATCCACTTCTTCGGAACCAGCCATGTGAGAAAGCCAAAGAAAGAACGCATACAAAAAGGAGAATAATCAATGAATATCTTCAATAAAAAGAATACCGCTCTGATCTACTCTCAGGAAAAAACATCCGTTGAAGTCCGCTTAGAGCACGTATCAAAAATTTACGAAGATCCGAAATCTCATCGTCATTTCTATGCTGTCAAGGATTCCAACATCGTCATTCACCCCGGTGAATTCGTCACATTGTTAGGTCCTTCCGGATGCGGTAAGACCACGACATTACGAATGATCGCCGGCTTTGAATCTCCGGATCAAGGTCAGATCTATATCGGTGACACACCGATCAATGCTCTGACTCCAAACCAGAGAGACACTGCCATGGTCTTCCAGTCCTACGCTCTTTTCCCACATTACAACGTCTTTGACAATGTGGCCTATGGTCTTAAGCTGAGAAAGCTCGCTGTCAAGAGAGTCGATGAACAGGGCAATCCCGTCTTAGAGATCGACCAGCACAAAATCCAGGAAACAGAGAAGGTCATCAAGGGTCTTGAAAAGCAACGGAAGACTCTTAAGGATGAGACACAGATCAAAATCATCAATGACGAACTGACACATCAGAAAGCAGTATTAGAGCAGGCTAAGAGCACACCGGTTCCGGCTTACGATTATCGTTCGTTCACAAAAGAGGAAATCTCAGAGAAAGTATTGGCTATGCTCGACCTTGTCGAACTCACTGGCATGGAAACCCGTATGACCAATCAGCTCTCCGGCGGTCAGCAGCAGCGTGTCGCCTTAGCAAGAGCGCTGGTTCTGAACCCTTCTGTCCTTCTCTTCGATGAGCCATTAAGCAACCTCGATGCCAAGCTTCGTGTCTCCATGAGAACGGAGATCAGAAAGATTCAGCAGAAAGTCGGCATCACTGCCATCTATGTCACTCACGATCAAAGTGAGGCTATGGCACTCTCTGACAGAGTCATCATCATGAACAAGGGATTCATCTCCCAGGTCGGATCTCCGAAAGAGGTCTACTATACACCGGAAAACGAATTCGTTGCTGACTTCATCGGCGAAGTCAACTTCCTCGAAGGAAAAGTCACCGATGTCAAGGAAGGCACGATGGAAGTCAAGACCGGTGAACATACCATCACCACCGAGAATCCGTTCCACTTCAAAAAGGACGACGAAGTCAAACTCGTCCTCCGTCCGGAAGCGGTTCACCTCAAGGACAGCGGTGACATCAAAGTCAAAGTCATCCTTTCTACCTTCATGGGAAGCTATCAGCTCTACCATGTCATGCAAGGAGATACTTTAGTCAAAGTCACCGAATACAATCCTCGCGGTCAGAGAATCTATGAAGTCGGCGAAGAAGCCTACCTGACATTCGAAGACAGAAATGTCCACGCTTTGCCAAAACATGAGGCTTTCAAGCCAGAAACGCTTTACATCGATTGATCCAATCACTGTGGTAGAATATCTCTACCACAGTTTTTATGAAAGGCTTTTAACATGGAACTAGTCAAACTCAAACCTGCTACGAAAGATTACATCTGGGCGGGAACAAAGCTGAAGAAATACGGAAAAGACGCTCCTTATGACAATATCGCAGAATGCTGGGAACTCTCCTTCCACAAGGATGGGCCCTGTCTTATTGACTCCGGAATAAATGCAGGAAAAGCACTGAAGGATATTGCAACGGATGCTGATTTAGGAAGCAATGTCTCTACTTTTCCTTTCTTCCCTGTTCTGATCAAACTGATCGACAGTGGAGATAACCTCTCCGTTCAAGTGCATCCAAAGGATGAATACGCGCTGAGACATGAGAACAGCTTCGGAAAGACCGAAATGTGGTATGTCTTAGAAGCTGAAAAAGGAAGCGGGCTCTATGTTGGCTTAAAAGAGGATACCAATAGAGATGAAATCGAGTCTGCATTAAAGGATGGAACCATCCTTTCCAAGCTCAACTTCTTCCCGGTCATGCCAGGGGAAGTCTATTTCATCGAAAGCGGAACGATTCATGCCATCGGCAAAGGCGTCACTGTCATTGAAATACAGCAGAACTCCAATCTCACCTATCGTCTCTATGACTATAACCGCCTTGGAAAAGACGGAAAACCTAGAGAACTCCATATCGAAAAGGCATTGAATGTCATCAACTATAAGAAGTATCAGAAAATCATATTTGCAGATGATATCATCGGTACCTGCAAATACTTCACCAGCCGCTATCAGAAAATCGATAGGACTGTCTCTCTTCATGCTCCGGATACGACATTCTATTCTCTTACTTTCTTAGACGGAGAAGGCAAGATCAACGATCTTCCATACAGGAAGTTCGATACCTTCTTCCTCCCGAGCGGAAAAAAGGCTTTGATCACAGGTACAGGAAGTTACATCCTGACCTCTGTCGAACATCGTTATTGACATAAAACTTCTTCCATAACTATGCTCTTTCCCTTATAATGTATATGTTTTTCAAATACAGAGGACACTAATAAAATGAATCACGAAGAATATGGAATCAAAGAGAATAAGAGAGATCCTATCCTGATTCTCCTTCTCTTTATCATCGGTTGGATCGGCATGGAAAAATTCTATGCCGCAAAGAGCTTCAAAGGCGGATGGAAATTTGCTCTAGTCAAATTCCTCTACTGCCTGATCGGACTTGGACTCATCTGGAATATCTTTGACATCGTCAAAGCATTCATGGGCAAATACGAGCTCGACTTCAGAGAATATTTCCGTTAAACAGAATCCAGAAAACACTCTCCCCATAGAATATCCCTATGGGGATTTTCTTTTCCTCTGAGCATCCTTTTTTGCTCTTCCTATCGATTATGCTACAATGGATTCAGGAGGTATCAAAACCATGGAAGTCAAATTCTACAAGAACAAAGCAACCAACGAAATCACATTATCGCTACAGGAAGTCAAAAACGATGATCTTATCCTTCTCAAAGCAAATTCTACAGATGCTGCAGTTGAAAAACACGTTCCTGTCGTCACTGTGAACGGAAATGATGTCCATGTTGAAGTCGGAAGCGTAATCCATCCGATGACAGATGCACATCATATCTCCTTCATCGCCGTTGTGACAGACAGAAAAACCGAAAGAAAGAACCTCAATCCAACCGGAGAACCAAAAGCAGACTTCACCCTTGCTGATGGTGAGAAAGTATTAGAAGTCTACGAGTACTGCAATCTCCACGGCCTTTGGGTAAAGAAACTCTGAACATCATCCAATGAAAACCATCCGCAGTTCTGATGGACTGCGGATTTTTCGTTCTAAAAGACCACTTGAGCTTTATCCTTATATCTCACCCTAATAAAAATCCGAGCATAATTGTTATATAAACCTGATCATGAATTATGTGCAAAAATAAGTTAATTTTTGCAAAAAATGGCGAAAACATGGATTTTTTAGTCTTTTCGTGATAAAATATATAAAAGAAAGGATAAGCGATTAAACATGATTTTCAAAGAAGACCAGCATACTGAATTGAAAGAAAATGCAAAGAGCGGAACAATCGTCAACGAAATTGTCGCTTTTCTTAACACATGTGATGGGACTATCTACATTGGCGTTGATGACAATGGAAAATTAGTCGGAATTGAAGATATCGACAAAGCATCGATCACAATCTCCAACATCATTACTGATCAAATCGAACCCAATCCAAGAGATTTCATCTATATTGAGACACCAATCATCAATAACAAACAAATTATCAAAATCATTGTTAATAAAGGAAATAGACTATTCTACATAAAGAAGTATGGGATGAGTAGTTCTGGATGTTACGAAAGAATTGGCACTTCTTGCAGAGGCATGACACCAGAACAAATAACGAAGAGATTTCTTGAATCCATCACTATCCCTGAAAGGAAAATGGTAGATGTCCCTTGTAACAGAACTGATTTGACGTTTGTGAAGTTCAAAACCTACCTTGGTGCCAGAAATGTTCATTTCAACGAATCAAAATTCGAAGAAAATTTCAATTTGAGAACATCAGACGGAAAATATAATCTCTTAGCAGACCTTTTAGCAGATGAAAATATGGATTCCATTAAGATTGCCATCTTCAAAGGAACAAATAAAGCGGATTATCTCAAAAGAAATGAATATGGATTCACCTGTCTGTTGTATGCAATGGATCAGGTTAGCGAATATTGTCTTGCATTAAATGACACCTACGTCGATACTTCAAAATTAGTCCGACAAGAGAAAAAACTCTTTGATGAAGATGCCTTCCGTGAAGCGTGGATAAATGCAGTCGTTCATAACAAATGGGTTGATGGCATTCCGCCTGCTGTATATTGGTTTGACGACAGATTGGAAATCATTTCCTATGGGACTATTCCAAACGGGATGTCTAAGGAAGATTTCCTTTCTGGAAAAACGCATCCTGTAAATGAAGAACTGATGAAGATTTTTCTCCAATGTCACATTGTTGAGCAAACTGGTCATGGCGTTCCTAAGATAGTCGCTAAATATGGCCCAGATGTCTATGACTTTGGCACTTCCACAATTACTGTCACAATTCCTTTCGATAAACAAGGATTCAGAAAAGAGGATGGTGTTGCGCAAGAAACTCAAAACGCTACTGTAAACGCTACTGTAAACGCTACTGTAAACGCTACTGTAAAATTAACAGATACCGAACAAACATTGCTTGATTTAATTGCAAACAATGAGAATGTCACCGTAGATGATTTAACAAAATCTCTAGGGAAACACCGAACGACAGTCATCAGAGCCTTGAACAAACTAAAAAATAAACAACTCATCGAAAGAGTAGGTCCCGATAAAACCGGTTTTTGGAAAATTGTAGAATAGTCAATAAAAACGAGCGTTCTCGTTTAAGCGCTCGTTTTTTAGTCTTTCCATTAGAAAAAATAACAATTACTTCAGAAGCAGTTGCAGAACATCCAATAGGGAGAGAGTAAGATTCTCTTCTTCAGATAAGAAGATAGCTAATTCCATTGCAAAATGAATATCATGGTCTCTGTCAAGCAAACAGTCAGGAAGAAGCGCATATCGCTTTCCATCTTGCAACGCAATAAAGGGATAGACATCATCCGCTATCATCTCATATTCTTTTTTCATACGGTTGATAATTTCTTGATTCAATGAGGAAAAATCAAAGACTTTCTGATATAAGGTTTCCTTGTTTATCAATGTCTGATGGTAGAACTGAGTCCTCGAATCAAAGAGCGTATGGTCATTCAACAAAAGAATGTCCCTACCAAGTCGATAGCCATTGATCAGTTCCTCATTGCTGAAGAATCCGCTATCCAATATGATGACATGATCATAGCAAGAGTCATCCAAAAGAGGAATGTTATCTACCGTTCCTACCGAGATAGGAACAAGAGAGAAGATCATCTTCAGGAACTCCATTCTCTCTTCCTGGTCATAGGAATGGGAATTCACTTTATCCACCAATTCTTCTCTTCTATGGAACCGGTCAGATTTGAAGGATAAGACATTCTCCTTTAGATTCTGATATCGGTTCAGACTATTGACCACCTTGGTATCGGATAAAGAATCCTCATATTCTTTTTTGGACTGCTCATACCCTTTCTCATACTGAGAGAAGTTTTTTCTGCACTGATGCCAAAGGGAAAGGAATAATCCATATCTGAACTCTTCTGCAAAGTGAGTGAGTGTTTTTTTCTTTAAGATGTATCGGTGAACTTCATTCTGAAGCAATTTGGATGAGCTTTTTAAATTTGCAATAAACAGAGAATACTGTCTGTAACTTTCATATTCCTGTTTCTGGAGAGACAGGATTTCTTCATTGAGTCTTTCTAAGTCAGAGGAGAGATAATCTTTTCTCTGATAGCGGAAATAGGAGGAGAACTCATTCAGCTCTTCCGTGAGTTTCTGATAGTTCGTGGATAATTCCTTGAATTCCTTCTGGGAATCTTGGCGGAATTCCTTGTCTTTCAGGTATCGCTTGACAAAGGGATGCTCTAAGGAGAAGTTCGGATTTTTGAGAGAATAACGGTTGAATTTTTCAATATATCGGATGTTGCTCTCTATCTCCATGACACCATTCATCGTAGAGACATTCTCGCCGTAGGCATCCTGATAATCCGGTAAGACACGATCCAATTCACTTTTGCTCTGCATATAGGAAGTGAGGATACGGATCACTGTCTTCATATCCGTTCCTCTCTTCACTTTGAGATAGCGAGTGATTTTTCTTTTTGCTTTGTTCTTCTTAAAGATATTCCCTTTGTCATAGTCTAGTAAGAGAGAGGAGATATCCTCATTGAATATCTTCTCATCCATGATATTGGAGACTAAGAGAGTAGAAGAAGACAATGCCTGATAGCGAAGCTTCAGCTGTGGAAGAGATAGTCTTTTCTCTCCCTGTTTATTTGTCTTGAAATATTTCTTCGGAAATCCATTGTATTCCCCTAATAAGGCAAAGGATTCCTTCACTCTTTCATAATCCTTCAGTGTGGAGATTGTGATTCCGTAATCATGGAGAAAAGTGTCCTCTTTCTCCATCATGGATAATTCCTTCAGAGTATTCAGTATCTGAATATTCAGAAGCTGAAGAGAGTCATAGGTCTCTCTTTTCTCATCCGAGGATAATCCATAGAAAGGATGATTTTCTAAATAGGTTGGTATGACTCTATCATACATCGAGAAAGAGGAAAGGAAGACATTGTCCTTCTTATAATCTTTTTCTGTGTAATCTGATATAAAGAGTGGATTCGATACAGTGTTCTTGTTTTCTAAAACAAAAGAGATATCATCCGCAGTCATTCTCTTCCTTAACGGAGAGAAGCATTCCTCCTTCTTCTGTTCAAAGGAGAGATATCTCTCCCTCTTCAGATCATAGGACTGAATCATCCTATCTTCATCGAATGTATTTTCGTGATAATCCTCTTTATCGATGATGGAGAGGACATGTTCTAGGTTATAGTCATCATAATCCAAAACAAAATCATTCAGGGAAGAAGAGGATAGGAACTTCTTTACGGCACTGATCTCAGAGGAAGGAGTCAATAAGAGGACTGTCTCATTCTTCTCGATAAAAGAGTCGAGGAAACGTAAAAGGACATCAGCGACAATATCGATTCCGCTATAGGATATCTTTGCGCTCTTATAAAGATTCAGTCTCTTCTTTGCCCTTTCCAGTCGGACAAAGCATCCGATATTGTCCCTTTCCATCTCTTCCTCTATCTTTGAATCCTTTCTCTCCTGGAAGAGTCCTTTGTACTTCTCTTCCACCTCTTCTCCCTTTATCCGATTCAGAAGGAAAGGATAAACAGAGACAGCAAGAGCAAAGGAAGGATTCAAAAAGGAAATTCCGTATTCCAAAGAATAGGAATCAATCTTCTTATTGGTCTCCAATAAGCTCACAATCGAGTTCAGATAAGAGGGAATCATAGTCCATGTGAAAGATTCCATCGGCTTGATTCCTTCCTCTTCCAATAGTTCAACTACAACAGGATTCACCATAGGAAGAATCTTTTTCAGATACAGGGAACCATCCCTGTATTCCGCGTGGAATACAAGGAAAGGAATATAGATATTCTTCTCTTTGTCCAACAAAAAGACAGGGCAGATGAAACGGGCATCTTCCTTTGATGTCATAAGGCTTTTTCCGTGCCATAAGGACAAAAAAGAATCGTAATCCAAGAAGGAGGAGATATTATTCTTGTCAAAGCCGTTAAGATATTCTTTTATCTTCTTATAAGAGGATAAATAATCCAGATGGGTATCCATCGATTTGTTTTCATTCATAGCGGAAATATTATACAAAAACAGAAAAAGAATAACAAAAGAGGACTGCCTTAGCAGTCCTCTGATGATTCAAAGAATAACTTACTTGTTGTCGGCAGCAGCCATCTTTTTTCTGAACTTGGCAACACGGCCAGTGTCAGCTGCAAAAGTGAGCTTACCAGTATAGAAAGAATGGCACTTTGCGCAGGTATCGACTCTGATTTCAGGTTCAGTGGAACCAGTCTCGAATGTGTTTCCACAGGTTAAGCAAGTAACCTTAGCGCGATAGTACTTCGGATGAATGTCCTTTTTCATGTTATTTACCTCCCAATCCGGCTCGTACACGTGCTCAACGTGTCAAGCATTAGAAACTATATCACAAATGCGGCTCTCATACAAGAAAAAGAAGAGGAGATTCACTTGTCCGTGAACTTTTTTCCGCACTTCTTGCAATACTCTGCGTCGATGTCATTAATGGTGTTGCAATGGGAACATGTCTTGATCTGATTCTTCGTTTCAAACGGCTTCTTTGTCACACGGTAAAAGCACTGCAGAACGATGATTCCGACAATGACAAGAAGCATAAGACATAGACAAAGAGTCGGATAGACACCCATCTCTTTTGTCACCTTCAGTAACACGAGAAAGCCGATGACACTTCCAACGAAGAGCGCGACAAGGATGTAGTTGATGATTTTATATGTTTTATTACTCATAGGACTATTTTAAAAGATTCCAGATAGAAAGAAAAGGACCATTCCGAAGGAAATGGTCCTTTCCTGTATCAATCGATCAGATAATCAACACTTAGGCTGCCTTAGCAGCTTCAATAGCGGCTAAGATAGCAGAATCATACTTGTTTGTCTTAGAAGCAGGTTCCAAAGAGACATTGCAAGGATATGCATATCCGGAATTTCCGTCAGAGGAGAAGTTTCCGAAGCCGAACTGAACAGCAGAGACATAGGATGTTCCAGAATCATCTTTGCTATAGCTAGGCTGAATGCTGGTTCCATAATCTTCGAAACTACAGTCATATCCATTCTGTTCCATATAGTCGATAAGAGTCTTCAAGTCATATCCGAGATAAATCGGAGAGATATCATCAGAGACAGACTTGGCAGTGGAATAGAAGACGGTTCCGCCAGAAGCGGTAGAAAGAGCACGGAAGGTGTAAAGATCATCCGAATCATCCTGTAAGCAATCCATAGAGGAGAAGTATCCGATAGCAGCAGGAAGATCGGTGGAAGTGGCACTTGCAGTGTCAGCGAATGTGATGGTAGGATCGCCATCCTTTTCTGTAGACTCTGTCAAAGTGAACTGATAGATGCCATCGCTGAGAACTGCATATCCGCCAGAGGCAAGATCCCCATTGTACTTTGCTTTATAAGCGGCAGCAATCTCGGTAGTGACGCCGTTCCAGTAATAGGTAGAAGTGTAGTAGGAATAATAGGAACCATAGTTCATGCTCTGATAGATGGAGAAGTCATCTTTCTTCAAGGCATCGACAATAGCAGTCAATCCAGAGTTAAGAGCAGGCTTAGCGACACTCTCGGCACCTTCATCGATATAGCTCTTGACGGCAGAAGGAAGCTCTGTCGTTCCGACATTCTGCATATAGGCGACATGAGTTTTCTGAGATTCGGTTTCAGTGACAGTGATGGAGATGGTATTGTTGTCAACGACTGTGATTGTCGTATCGATCAATGCAGCGGCTTCCGGAGCGGTGTAGCTTCCCTCATACTTCTTATTGATAAGGTCAGACTTTCCAAGAGGATCGACAATTCCCCAGAGGAGGGCTTCTGTATAAGCGGCATTGAGATCTGATTCAGATCCTTCAATCTCATAGGTGTTGTCTTCATTCTTGACACTGGTCAGCCAGCTCGGGTTGATGGCCTGAAGACCATAGACTGTGGAGACATCGAGGAAGGAGGAAGCGCTAGTTCCAGCTCCGACGAAGTTAGACTTTCTTAAAAGACCAAGGCTTGTCGTGATGGAGGAACTAGGAGTATAGAAGGTTCCATCCTTCTTCTGAATGATGTAATAGGCTAAATCATTCTTGGAGATACCGATACCATATAAACCGACATCTTCCGTGTCTTCCTCATCATCGCCGGTTGCAATCTTAGAACTGATAAGAGCATTATCATCCTTATCGACGAAGATAGCAGCAGAATCTGTGATCTTTAAAACACTGGTAGGATCTTCTTCGCTTTCATCCGGATCATAGGAAGCGATGGTGTAGTTTGTATTCTTGATGACGTTGCCCCAGACCTTGCTTAAAGCATTCTTCTGAGCAACAACATTGATGGTGATTGTGGCAGAGACAGTCGGATCAGCAACAGAGGTTGCCTTCAAAGTTGCAGTTCCAATACGGAGACCAGTGACCTTGATGGCGACATCGCCAGAACCCTGTTCTGCTAACTGGATGATGGTTCCATCCTCATCAGAAGAGAAGAGGACAGTCTTATCATCTGTCAAAAGACCTGCAGTGTTGACACGGACCGTCTTAGAAACCTTACGTTCAATTTCAACTGTGGTCTGTGTGAACTTGATGACACCCTTTTCCGTAGAACCGCTATCGGTCGTCGGTGTCTCAGATGTTTTGTCACTACCGCAGCCGACCAAGCCGACAAGAGTGAGCAATGATAAGCATAAAGCTACTTTTTTCTTCATAATATTTATCTCCTTATTAACGATATGTCGTATGCGTGATATTATCTCAAATATCACAAAATAATTAAAATTGAAATAGGGATACACCTATATTTTTGCATTCTTGTTTTTTATCAAGTTTTCTTAAGTTTTTCTTGAAAATCAACATTTTTTCAATATTTTTTGAAGAAATGAATTTCACTGCCTTACCCTTTTTAAAAATGTAAGTGCTTTCAGATTTTGTACTGTTGTCAATATTTCAAAAAAATAGCAAAAAGATAAGAAAATCATAGAAATACAATGAAAAACGATAAGAATGTATCATTTCAAAAGGAGCTGAAGAATCAGCTCCTTTCTACATTCATTTGTTCTCAGAATACTCTTTTTCCTTCTCAGCATTGAGGATATCATCCTCTTCAATCATCTTCTTGTACTTCTCGATCTCAGCACTGTTGGCTAAGACGAAATGCCCAGGAAGGATCTCTGTGAAGGTAGGAGATTCTTTGGAATAGTCATGCTCCTTCTTCGGATTGTAGACAATTCTCTGTCTCTGCTTTTCAGAGAGCGGATCCGGCTTTGGAATAGCGGAAAGAAGAGCTCTCGTATAAGGATGGAGAGGGTGCTTGAAGAGTTCATCCGAAGCGGCAAGTTCGACCATCTCACCGAAGTACATGACTGCGATACGGTCGCAGAAGTACTTGACGACGGAAAGGTCGTGAGCGATGAACATCAAGGTAAGTCCATGATTGACTTTCAGGTCGTTGAGAAGATTGATGATCTGAGCACGGATAGAAACATCCAGTGCAGAGATCGGCTCATCGCAGATCATGAAGTCCGGGTTCATGATGATGGCTCTTGCAATGCCGATACGCTGTCTCTGACCGCCAGAGAATTCGTTCGGATAACGGGAGCAGTAATCCGGAATCAATCCGACTTCCTCGAGAACCTCACAGGCTTTCTTGTGATTTTCCTCACGGTTGTGGAACCCCTGAATCTTCAAACCTTCCTGAATAATGTCTTCGACCGTCATACGAGGGTCTAGAGAGTCAATCGGATCCTGGAAGATCATCTGCATCTTGCTCATGAGTTTTCTCGAGACGTGTTTGTTATCGTGACGGATAGCAGCAATCTTCTTTTTCTGTTCCTTCACGACTTCATTCACTTCCTCATGGATTGCTTCGACCTTTTTATCATATTCTGCCCTGAGAGCAGCAATCTGTTCTTTGCCTTCTGAGGTGGTGTTATCCATCTCATCGATCTTGGCTTTCTCTTCCTGGCGAAGTTCTTTGATTCTGTTTTCGCCTTTGATCCTCTTCCATTTGATTTCCTTCTCATTCCAACGGCTTCCCGCATTCACGCGGTAGCCTTTGAAATAGATGGAACCGGAAGTGATCTGATGAAGTCCGATGATGCTTCTTCCTGTGGTAGTCTTTCCGCAACCGGATTCACCGACAAGTCCAAAGCATTCTCCCTTCTTGATGTCAAACGAGACATCATGGACAGCTTTCAGTCTCTTTCCCTGGCCAAGAGTGAAGAACATCTTCAAATGGCGGACGGAAAGAAGGACGTCATTGTCGACAAGTTCCTGACGGAACTTGGTATTGCAGACAATGTTTTCGTTATTTTTCTTTTCGTTAGTCATTTTTCACACCTGCCTTTTGTAAACAGACCTTGATACGCTGAGAGACAATCTTCGGCTTTTCGGTCTTCGGAGCTCTCTCATCCAACAGCCATGTAGCCGCAAAATGCGTCTCAGATACCTGGAAGTAAGGAGGTTCCTGCAAGAAGTCAACGCTCATCGCATACTTATTTCTTGCCGCAAAGGCATCACCCTTAGGAGGATTGAGGAGATAGGGAGGAGTACCAGGAATGGCTTCGAGCTTCTCCTTGGAATCGATGTCCGGGATGGAGGAGAGAAGCGCCCAAGTATAAGGATGCTTCGGGTCATAGAAGATCTCATTGACCGTACCGACTTCCACAATCTTACCCGCATACATGACAGCGACTCTGTCGGCCATATTGGCGACAACGCCCAAGTCGTGCGTGATGAAGATGATGGACATGTTTCTTTCCTTCTTCAGGCGGTTGATCAGTTCAAGGATCTGAGCCTGAATGGTGACATCAAGCGCCGTCGTCGGCTCATCACAGATGAGGACATCCGGATTGGCCGTTAAAGCGATAGCGATGACGATTCTCTGCCTCATACCGCCAGAGAACTCAAACGGATACTGCTTGAATCTCTGTTCCGGCTGAGGAATACCGACCTCTTTCATGACAGCCAAAGCTTTTTCTTTAGCTTCCTTCTTGGAGATGCGAAGTTTCGACTGATACTTTTCCTTCGAGGCTTTCAAAGCCTTCTTGTCCTCATCAATCTGAGGACGGATTTCCTTTCTTCTGTTGGAATCCTTCGTCAGATAGTATTCCTTAAGAAGAGGATAAAGTCTTGCCTTGATCTCAGAAGACTCCTTTTGATAGGCTTCTTTTTCCTGGGCTTTGAACTCTTTGACCTTTATGTCGGCCTCTTTTGTCTTTGCCTTCAAAGCTGCCTTCAAAGCAGGAAGTTTCTCCTTATAGATTCGGTCGGCTTCCTTCTTTTCCGCATTGCCCTCCTTGACAAGACGGGCATGCTCTTTCTTCTTCTCCTGTTCCAGAGCCTTGATCTGATTCTTTGTCTCTGCTTTCAGAGCTAAGAATTCCTCATTGGCTTTCTTGTATTCTGGAGTGTCTTTCTGATATTGATCTCTTGCAAGATCCGCTTCATTGACCTTGGTCTGAAGAGCGTAGACTTTCTTCTCATACTCTTCATCCGAGGATTCGACTCTTCTGTCTGCTTTGCTGTAGACAGAATTTCTTGTGACTACATTGTTCTTATACTCTGCATTCTCTTTGGAGATGATATCATTCTTCATTCTCTTCAAGAGGTTTCCGTTGACCAACATTGCTTCCGTAATCTGCTTTCCGACCTTCATGATCGGATTGAGAGAGGAAAGAGGATCCTGGAAGATCATGCCGATCTTATGTCCACGGATACGATGGAATTCACTCTCATCGATCTTGGTAAGGTCCTCTCCTTCATAGAGAACAGAACCCTGTTCAATCAAAGCGGAGGCGCCTAAGATACCCATGATAGTCTTGGATGTAACGGACTTTCCGCTGCCGGATTCTCCGACGATGCAGAGTGTCTCACCCTTGTAAAGATCAAAGGTAACACCACGGACAGCATGGACTAAACCCTCATCTGTCTTGAAGGAGACATGAAGATTGCGGACAGAGAGGATAGCGTCGTCTCTCTTCTGAGAGGCAAGAATCTCCGAGAGAGTCTTGCCCTCATAGGGACGATTGATTTTTTCTTCTGAGGTGTTCTGAAGAATATCTTTGTTTTCGTTTTCCATATTAATCAGATCCTTTCAATGACGGATTAAAGGCATCGCGCAAACCATTTCCGAAGAGGTTGAAGCAAATCATCAATAACGAGATGATGATAGCAGGGATGACAAGCTGATACGGATACTCGGAAAGATTCTTCTGGTTGTTGGATAGGATGACACCCAAGGAATCGAGGTTCTGCAAGCCTAAGCCGAGGTAAGCAATTGTCGCCTCGGAGAAGATAGTGGAAGGAATCATAAGGATAGAGCTGGTGATGATGGTTCCGACCGCATTTGGCAAGATGTGACGGAAGATGAGTCGAGGTGCTTTTGCACCTAGCGTCTTCGCCGCCAAAACATATTCTCGCCCTCGATATCGATAGAACTGAGATCGTGTCGTCGCTTCGGTTCCAATCCAGCCAGTAAGGCAGAGAGAAAGTGCGAAGACGAAGAAGTTCTGGCCGAGTTTCAAGGTGAGAACGGTCATAAGAATGATCCACGGAATACCTGAGAGGATATCGGTGATACGTTCCATGACAATATCGACTGTTCCACCGAAGTATCCGGAGATACTACCCCAAATGACACCGATGGTGATGTTGACAATAGCGACAAGGATACCCAAGATCAAGGATGTACGAAGACCGGAGAAGACATATTTGAGGAGGTCTTTCCCCTGATATTCGGTTCCGAAGACGTGAATCGGCATCGAGGAATATCCTAAGTAACGATACATAAGGACAGTGCAGTCCATCGTATAGACAGTTTCACCATTGACCTTTACCGAGGTTTGTGAATTGACTTCACGGACATAGACTTCGCCGGACTTCTCACCTTCTTCGGTAATATGAAAAGTGCTCGGTGCACTGGCATTGCCTTTTCCGCCGCCAGTGAAATCGTATTCGATATATCCCTTGTTGATCCAATCCTTGAAAGTTGCCGTAGAAATCTCAATTCCCTTCTTATAGCCGTAGGCAATGTTATAGTAATCAATAACAAGGTCGCATTTCATCGTATAGGTATCAACAGAGTCAAAACGATAAGTCGTGACAGCTGCCCAATAGGATGCATTCGTAGTACCAGAACTCGACGTCTTCTCCAACTGGACAAGAGAGTTTGCATCTTTCACAACGGAGTCTTCCGTACCGAAACTTCTCATACGGAGAGCGCGTTTGTCAGAGGCAGAAAGATCAGAACCATCATTCTTCGTTCCGCTGATTTCAAAGGATTTGACATAGAAGGCGGTATTGAGATCCGCTTCCGACTTGAAGATGAAGCCGACAGAGAACTGCTGATTCAGAACAGTAGAAGGAACATCAGCTGCAGTGATGAGGTCATTCAAAGACTGAGTTACTGTCTCATGAGCAGTGACAGTCATATTCTCATCTTCCTTATCAAGAGCAGTTCCGTAATCTTTCGAATAAGATGTCAAAGTATTGATGGAGCCATCATTTCCGTAAAGGAGGAGTGCCCATTCCGGAGTGGCATCATAGCCATCCTGTTCTTTTGTACCTAAGGTATAGGTAATTTCGTATTTGTTGTTCGCAAGATCAAGTTTCAAAGGAGAATAGTACATGTAACCGAGCTGGTCAGCTTTTGCTTCCTTTTCGATTTTGGCGTATCCGCCAGAACCGCTAGAGGAGGCATGGTCACTGTAACCTGTTCTTAGATTCTTGATTTCGACAATGCTGGATTCCTCATCATAGCTTCCGATATAGTCATCATAATTGATGGTTCCATCTGCGTTGAGGCCATAAGGAAGAGACTGATTCTCCAGTGTTCTTGTTCCATCCCAGAACCCTGTTCCTGTAGGGAAGAGCTTCATAGGAAGGTTTGTTTCGTAATTGTGTTTGTTGGCAATATCATAAGGAAGGGTGGCAGGGAGAAGGATAGCTAACACAAAGAGGGTTCCCAAGATAATGCCACCGACAACAGAAGACTTATTTTTTCTGAAACGATGGAAAGCATCTCTTAAGAAAGTAGTAGGACGAGTGGTGAATTTCGTATCGTGAATATTTTTGTCATTCTGGACAAATTGGAACTGAGAATCCTCAACCTTTTTGCCAGAGGCATCATTTGCCTGCTCTCCAGCCTTGAAAGTATTGACAAACGGATTCTCTTCCAAAGAAAGGTTCTTGTTTTCGTTATCCATCATGCTTTGGCTCCCATTCTGATACGGGGATCAACAATACCGTAGCTGAGGTCAACAAACAGGTTGGCGACCAAGCCGATGACAGTATAGAGTGCCATATCGACTAACAACAAATTGTAATCCCTCTTATTGATACAGTTGACAAACAAAGTACCAATACCAGGGATACCATACAATTGCTCCAAAACCATAGAGCCTGAGAGAATGCCGATGAATTGTCCGATAATCATAGGGACGATCGGAACAAGAGAGTTCCTAAGGGCATGTCTGACAATGCACTGATTCTTGGAAAGTCCTTTTGTTCTGGCTAAAAGCAAGAACTCACTGGACATGACTTCGCAAAGTTCTGCTCTCGTATAACGGGTAAACGCAGCAATCGAGCCAAAAGACAAGGCCATGACAGGTATGACATAGCCTAACACTCTTGTTCCCAACGCAGCAGAATCGCTGGGCCAACGAGAAGGAAGCCACTGCAATTTAAAGGCAAAGAGTAGCAATAACAATGAAATAACGACAAAGGAAGGAACAGAAATCATGATCATAACAACAGTAGAGATGACATGATCAGTCGGTTTGTTCTTTTTCAAAGCTGCCCAGATTCCAAAAACAAAGCCTAACGGAATAGAGAAGATCATAGACCAAATGTTGATTTTGACAGTAGCAGGAAGTCTCTGACCAATGATATACATGGCAGAGGATCCCGGCTGAACAGCGGTGGATTCACCCCAGTTCCAGGAAGTGAAGATGGCACGAATCCAGGCACCATACTGAAGAATGATCGGTTTCTGATAGAAGTAGTAGATAGTGCCGGCAGGATCGGTGTAAATCAACTTCGCCGTGCCCAGATTAGACTGGGCAGAGCGATAAACAACGAAATAGCCTAACTGGACCTGATTCTGACAGTAAGAATACTGTTGAACTTCAGTACCAGCCATTGCTTCACCAGGAAGCAACTTGACTAGGAGGAATGTAATCGTAAGAATGATGAATGTCGTTACTATCAGTAATCCTAGACGCTTTAATGTATATTTGACAATATAAGGCATTTTATTTCTTTCCAGTGATACCGTAGTAGCTGTTCAAGGTCAATGTAGAAGAGAAGTTCTTGGTGTCACCATTGACATCAGCAGAATAATTTACAGTTGCTGTTGCGATTGCAGAATCAACATCTTTATATTCCTTCTTATAAGTGTCATATTCCTGATAAACATTGAAAGTACTATCCAAGGTGAAGGAGATGGTGTAGTCATTTGCAGCAGTTGCGCCTAAATCAGAGATGAGTTTCAATTCAGTTTGAGCTGTAGAGTTAGTAGCACTGAAGTAAATGCTATCCAATCTTGCACCAGCGGCGACAAGATCCTTGAAGGAAATCTTGTAGGTGACAGACTTAGCGCTGTCATCGACACTGTCATAATAGAAGTTGCCATGCTTAGAAGATACATTCTCAGCATTTGCAATAGTGCTATTTTCAGTAAGGAGAACACCAGTGTTGGCAGCATTCCACAATGCATCATAAGACCAGGTTTTTCCATCATAGACGATATCACCCTGATCATCATCATTGATCTTGCTGGTATCCGGACCCCAGTTAAGAGTGAATCCAGAGGAATTATCCGATTTTAAGACTTCCATGAAGTTGATAGGATCCATGGCACCACCAGAGATAGCACCAAAACCTAAATCAAATTCACCCTGTTTCATCTTGTTGTAGACATCATTGTAATCAGAGGATTCACACTTTGGTGTAATTTTAAGTGTATATGCACCATAATAATCTTCGTTAACTACCCTATCAAAAATTTTCTTGATAGAAGAAAAGACATCATCATAATCCGTCTCATCAGATGTGTTCATCCAATTCATCTTAACTTCAATAACATATTTCTCATCTTCTTTTGTAATCTCTTTTGCGTCAATGGCATCCTTGATTGACCCTTCAATTGCAAGAGTGAGCTCGCTTGCGGCAGCATTCTCATTATAACCATAAGTATCATTATAACGATCTGCAAGAACTGCCTTATGAGCAGCAGTAGAGTTATAGGAGACACCAGTTTCAGGATCGATAAGATAACTATCAGAGAAGTATTCCTGAGTCGGCTTCATTCCACGAGAAGTGCAGATTGTCTTACGATCAAGGCCGAAGGAAAGAAAGTTGAGGAAGTGAATATCAGACATATATCTTCTATGTTTCAAGAAAACATTATTGTTTTCAATGAAGGAACTGTCATGTTGATAAACAGAGCCGTTGGTTCCGAAGAGTTCATTCCAACGTTCCATAGAAGTAGCATTGACATTGATCTTGAAGTTGGAATCACCTTTGGTTTCATACTTTCTCCAAGTCATTCCATTACTTCCATCACCCTCTGTAGAGGCGAAATCACCTTTCAGATCCTCTTTATTAGGAGCATAGGAATCAATCTGCCCAGCCAAGAACAAAGACTTGGAAATAGAGGAATCTTCGACCTGGTTATACTGGAATCCGTCGAGATTATAGACTTGTCTTGTGGTTCCGTCTTTAAAAGTGTCCTCTTTATAGAAATACTGATTATTTTTAGTAAAGGTAATTCTATTAGTCGACCATTCGGTAATGTAATAGGCACCAGTGGAAAGCATCGTATCCATAGGAGTATATCCATCCGGAGACTTACCTAAGTACTTAGCATCCCAAAGTTCAAGGAAATCAGCCGGAAGAGGAGAATAGAGGGAAGAAGAGAGGTAATACATTGCATAGAACTGAGTGCAAGGCTGCAAGAGATTGAATTCGATGTAGTCGCCAGTGCTGTCTGTACCGACTTTGACAACATCATCCATACCAGCATTTTTCCATGCAGTATCATCCCAGATGGCATTTTCATCACCAGTGGTGTTCTTTGCCGTCATGGAATAATATTTAGCAGCGCCCTTGGCAAAGCCAGAGACACCCTTTGTCAATTCTGCACCACGATACTGACCATTGAAGCAGGTGAGCATATACTTGATAGGAGTCAGATAATCTTCCTTAGTGACTGCTCTTCCGTTGAAAGAGGAAAGCTTAACGCCATTGACAGTCTTCGTAGAAGCAGTTCTGTAGACGAAATCAGATCCAGTCTTAACATGAATTCTCCAACGAGTATTGGTAATCGTATCCGCATTTTCAGTGATGATGTTTCCACTATCATCAACAGGAATCGGACGATTATCCAAAGCGGTATTGCTATACCATTCATAACCATCATTGGTCTGATTGAGACGTGTCTGATAGTAGGAATTGGCAATATAATCATAAACAGTGGAGACATCACTTCCGGAAGCATTCATCGCATTGACATGGCTCGGAAGAGATGTTGTAGCAACCTGATAGAAGGAAGCGTCATTTCCAGATAATGGGTTCTGAATATTTCCACTAATTATTCCTTCTCTCATCGTTCCCCAACCATAGCCAGTAACATAGGAACGAGGAGTAGGAACATAACGGGAGTTATAGCAGATATTGGAACCATTAGAGAAAAGTGTGATACCGGTAAGATAGTTATCGACAGCATATTTCTCCAATGAGGCAAGAATATTTGCTTTTTCAGTATAGTCAGCAGAAGCGTAGGAGAAAGCTCCGGTCGCCTTTGTGCTATTCTCAACTGTGACATGGAAAGTGAGTTTCTTGTTCTGGTTGGAAGTGACCCAGACAGAAACATCTGCCGTTCCTGCCTTCACAGGAGTGAGAACACCGGTGTGTTCACCGACTGTGACAACAGTCTCATCAGCAGAGGAATATGTGAATTCGGGTGTAGTGTTATCCAACGCAGAAGCAACAAGAGCAGCAGCCTTATCGCCCATCGTGACAGAAATACTGGAATCCGTTTCGTATTCCACTCCTTTATAGGTGATGATAAAGTCACTCTGCGAAGTCCCTTTATCCGATGTCTTTCCACTGTTCTTGGAAGAATCAGTAGTCTTTCCGCAAGAACCAAGCAATCCAATCGATAAGATTGCCAACACCGTAACGACTTTTTTTGTATTTTTCATAATCAATGCCTCCTTCGGGGTGATTAACAGCACATAAAAAACTATAATAAAAGCGCTGAATATAAATATTTTATTTAAAAATAAAATATATTCAACTAAAGATTTCTATAAGGTTAAAAATATATTGAAATCGATTAAAAAAGCGCTTACAGAAATTGATGGTTTAAACGGGGTAAAAAGCGAAGATGATGCAAAGAATCAGACAGACAGTGCCGACGATGAACCAAGGATGCCAAAGCTGTCTATGTAGATGTCTTTTTTCACTGAGTTCTCTCTTATAGTCTGCAACATCTGTATAACGTAACTGTTTCTTCCTTCGAAATGAGGAAACCCAGTTGATGAACTGGAATCGGAAGATATCAAAAGTACCGGCTCTGGTAACCAGGTATAAGCCAACATAACCAAGATAACTTGCTGCCACAATTAAAAGAACGTTACTCAGTCCTAACTCCGTACAGAAATGCATCGGCAGGACAAAAACAACAGGGATGATACAGGCGATGATATAGCTGATGATCAGTTTTTTTGTTTCTTCTGTGAATATCATGGTTTAAGTATAAAGCAAAAGCCTCGACGAATCGAGGCTTTTGTTCTATTTATCGCCTAATTACTTCTGTTCCTTTTTCTTCTTAAGGGCAACAGCAGTAGCAACAAGTGCTAAAGCACCCAAGGAAGTAGAAGCAGCGATAACGCTTCCTCCGCATCCTTTCTTTGTGGATTCAGAGGTCTTTCCACTGTTGTTATCCGGTGTCACTCCACCTTCATAGGAGACAGTGAAGGATGTATCGTCTTTTCCTAACTTGATTGAGAGTAATCCCGTGGTGGCATCATAGTTGAAGTCAGCGTTCTCGCCACTGACCTTGACAGAGACATTGGAGAGATTCTTTCCTGCATTCATATAGACATAGAAGTCACCTGTAATCTTATTCTTCTCATCGAAACTGACACTGTAGGTGTAGCTGCCATTCTTAACAGAGATAGGAGAAATGTAGAAGTTGTATTTATTCGTGAAGAAGGTAGCACCGACAGAGAAGGAAATATCAGACGGTTTGACAATTACGACAAGCTTATTATGAGCTAAGTCAGTAAGTTCAAGAGTGATCTTATCGGACTTTGTCCAAGCATCTGTGATACGGAAGGAAGCGGAATAGAGATCATCGCTACCATCAACTTTGGACGTGCTGACAACAGCAGTCGTGTTCGCTGTCGCATTATAATCGGCACCCTTGCCGACAACATCGAGATACTGTTTTCCGTTATCTTCACGGATAGAGAGACTGTTGAGTTCCGGAGCACTCTTATCGATAGTCAAAGTATAAGACTTTGTCTGAATTGTTCCAGTACCGGCAACCGTGAAGTTGAATTCAATGGTGTAGTCACCTTCATCCAAAGAGGAGAGGCTGATATCAGCAACACCGCGGTGAGCGAAGTAAGGAACACTGTTGTCTCCGCTGATGAGCCAAGACTTATAGAGTTCACCAGATCCTGTGCCATCGAGAGCCCAGGTTCCGCTGTAATAGCCTAAATCTTCAATCTTTCCAGTAGACTTTGCAGTAGATCCGTTCTTGATGACCCAATTGGCTTCAGAGACAGAACGGTTGACAAAGAAGGTCGTGATGAGGTGATCAGAGATTCCAGGAGCACCAGCATAGAGATGGGTGGAATCATTTCCATCAGTGACGGAGAGATAGTTGACACCATCTGCCTTAGCAGATCCGTTCATCGCACCGATAGTGGACCAAGACTTGGTTGTCATGGCAGTGCCGGTGGAAGAGATGGTAGAACCAGTGTAGGCGCTGGACTTCTTGTAATTATCGTTGAGGTTCTGCATATAGTTATCGACAAGGTCAGAAGTGTAGAGTCTGTTCTCTTCTCTTTCGATATCGAAGTCTTCGACAGCAGATCCAACAGTATAGTCACCATAGAATCCTAAATACGGCATAGAAAGATCCAAATCGGAGTTTCCGGAGGATTCCTCTAAATAGAGGTAACCTTCAACATAGTTTCCGCCACCATTGGCGAAATACTTAGCGAAATAATCCTTCAAGGTTCCGTTGAAGTTATCAACCATGGAATCATCGAAATCCTTGGTAATCTTCAGATCATCAATTCTGACTTTAACTTTAGCAGTTGTTGTGCTATGAGCGGCAACGGTCACCTTGCCGGTGAGCTGATGATCTTCCGGAATGGTGATGAGGTCATCATTGACAGAAGCAGTGACCTGACCAACACCATAAGGATAGGTACTAGCATCATTTGGATCAAAAGTAACATTGCTGTTGTAACCAATGGTTTCTTTTCTAGAACTCACTTCCTCTTCCTTGTACTCATCATGAGTAGTCATGATGTCAAGTTTAGGAATCATGACAGATAAGGTCGGAGTATAGGTTCTCTCCGCATCAGAATCGTTGTGGATGGTGTAATCGAATTCAATGTAGTTAGCGCTATTGTCCTCGCTGAACTTTCCGCCTTCTACCTTCAAAGAGCCATCATTCTTCAATTCAGCCTTAGCTTCGACTTCATTGTCGAAACCATCCAGGTTCTTGTTTGCTGTAGTGAGATAGGAATCACTGGAGAGCATCTTGGAGACGTTGATTCTTCCGGCGCCCTGCATTCTGACAGAGGTCGGTGTTCCGTCACCAGTGGTGTCTTCCAACTGATCAGCAGAGCTCATCGCCTTCATGGAGACTTTGCTCTTCTCCAGATCGAAGTCTCTGACTGCCATCTTTCCTCCGTTCTCAGGGAGTCTCTCGGATAAATAGAGAGCCATAGCACCCGTAAGGTTCGGGCAAGCCATAGATGTACCGCTTAAATTCTCATAACCGCGGAGCAAGGAATATCCAGGATTGGTAGCATCAGAATTGTCATTGTAAGCTGTGGCATCGACAGCACCGATGATGGATTTGCCAGGAGCGGAGATAGTGACACCCATATCGAGGTTGTAATCGCCGCCATCAGAGGAGAAGGAAGCGATGGTGTTTCCATCACTGGCATCCTGAACCGTATTGGTACCGATGGTAATGGTACCAGTGCTCTTAGCAGCACCGAAATAGGTAGCTGTATTTTTGAAGACGAAGACAACCGGAATCGGAGGATCATAGTCTTCAAAAGCCATGGAGAAGTTGAAAGTGACGGAAGGATCGTTATTGATACAGATCATTGCCTTAGCGCCATGATCTGCAGCCAGTTTGACCTTAGCAACGAACGTGGTGGTACCACGGTTGACAACAGCAATCTTGCCAGTGACATCCAATCCCTGGTAGTCAGCACTCTTACCATAGTTCGGAATGACAACGTATTCCTCTGTGACAGAATCCTGTCCTTCCGGAATGAGTCCGGCCAAAGGACGATCGGTAAGGTTCGGCTGAGTGGAAGAGGACTTTGCCTGATCGGAATAAGAGACAGCCTGAATGGAAGTGGAACCTTCCTGCTGAACGGTCATGATGGATTCGAAGAAGGCTCTGTCTGGGTTAGAGGCAGCAACGATGTTAGCGGCCTCATCATAGTGAGCGTCTCCGCCTAAGATACCAGTCTCAACGATATCAGTTCCCCACTCAGAATAGGCTCTGGAGCTAGAGAAGGAGCTTTTACCGGAGTTACCAGCGGCGAAATTGACGATGGTACCATGAGACATGCAGTTGGCAACTGCCTCATATGTGGCATCATCCTTATTGTCGGAAGAGACATTCAAGTCACTTCCTAAGGAAAGGTTGACTAAATCGAGTCCTAATTTTGCGGCATCGTTCAAAGCGGCGACAATAGCAGTAGAGCTAGCGCCACCCTGGTCATCGCCGAAAACCTTCAATACAGCAATCTGAGCGTTCGGAGCAATACCCTGGAAGTCATCTCCGTTTGCAGCAGCGATAGAGGCAACGTGGGTACCGTGTTCACTGCCGTTCTTGGTCGGATCGACATCTGCATCATTGCCAGCATAGTCCTTGGCAAAGAAGATCTTGTTGTTGTAATGAGTGTAGTTCTTGATGCCAGTAGCATCGATATCGGAAACACTCATCTTGTATTCGCCTTCAGCAAGGTCTTTGAAAGCAGCGGCGTTAAGGTTATAGGTCTTTGCGTCGCTTTCTCTCTGTTCCGTTCCTTCGATCTGGTTGATGTACATACCAGTATCGATGATACCGATTGTGATATTCTTTCCGCCGAGAGAATCCTCACCGACAACATTCTTGACATCTGCTGCTGTAGCAGACATGGTCTCAGCAGAATAGTTGGCTAAACGTTCACTCTTGGTCTCATCACCGGCATCTCCTGTAGCATAAGTGGAAGAATCGACCGTTTCCGGCAAAGCATAAGTGTGATCTTCCTGGAATGCGGAGACACCTTTGATGGATTCAATCTTGGATGCATAAGACGAATTGACCTTGATGGAAAAGCCATTCATGACGACATCGTAGATTGAAGTGATCTCATAGGATCCTTCCGGAAGCTCATACGCAAGCTGACTCAAGACTTCGTTACGATATTTCTTCAAAGTCTTGGCATCATCTTTGAGAACATCACCATTGACGGTGACAATATAAGTTTTATCCTCGTTTGTCTCACCGACATCTTTGAAGTCTGTGTGAGTGGCAGAGTAGAAACTCAAGCCGAGGATAGTGGCTAATGAAGCCATAACGAGCATTTTTTTCATATAAATACTCCCCCCTAAAAATAAACTCTCATATTATAAAGGAGTGATATTTCTTTTCAAAGATAATAAAAATGTCAATTTTCTTTTATTTTTGCTCCTTTTTTTGTTTTTTTTCATAATTTCTAGTTATTTCAATGAAACTTTAAGTTTCCAATTTTTATGGAAACGCTTACATTCATAGAAATATATATTGTTTTATATTTCATAATCATTTATATACGCAAAGGGGATTGACAAAGAAAGTCTAAAAAGCCTCCCGAAGAGGGAGGCTAATTAGATTAGATCTTCATCAGTTCCTTTACGACCTCTACCATCTTCTCCATCTGGAAGAGATCCACGTATTCGTATCTGCCATGCATATTGTAGTCGCCCGTTCCAAGGTTTGGAGTCGGAAGTCCCATGAAGGAGAGCTGACTTCCTGTCGTACCGCCGCGGACCACCTCATAAAGGCAAGGGATGCCTAACTTCTCATAAACATCCTGAAACTCCTTCTGAATATCCGGATAGTTATCTAAGACCATCTTCATATTGTGATACTGTTCCTTGATGTCCAAGGAGATAGCATCATATCCTAAATCTTCATTGATCCTCTTCGCAGTCAGCTTTGCCAGTTCGATCATCGACTTCATCTCCGTCTCATCGAACGATCGGATGATATATTCTCCCTTTGCACTATCCTCACTTCCCGAGATGGAGCAAAGATGGTAGAAAGGCTCTTTCTCCTTCGTGTGTTCCGGTCTTAAGTACTTCGGAAGAGCATCGTGGAAAGCAATCAGGACATTGCTTGCATTGACCATCTTATGATAGGCGCTTCCTGGATGGATGGATTTTCCTTTGACTGAGACTTCCATCGCATAGGCAGTGAAGGATTCAATGGAGACATAACGATAGTCTCCGCCATCGATCGTATATCCATACTTCGCTGTCACATTCTCCATCGACACATGCTTAGCATCTGCACCAATCTCTTCATCCGTCGTAAAGATAATCTCCAAAGGGCGGTGATTGACATTTCCTTTGAGGATTTCATCCAAAGCGGTCATGATGATAGCGATTCCCGCCTTATCATCTCCGCCTAAAAGAGTATTTCCGTCTGTGACGATGATCTTATGTCCGATGGACTCTTTCAGATATGGGAAATCATTCATCGAAAGCATCATGCCAGGCTGAAGTTCCACATCCTTGCCATCGAAATCGACAATCTTCGGTTTGACATCCTTGCCGCTGCAGGCATTGGAAGTATCCATATGGGCAAGAAGAGCAATTGCCGGTTTTGAACTATCCCCGTAGAACTTAGCATCGATGACTCCAAATCGGTTGACGGAAATCTCATCCGGATGCAAAGCCTCCAATTCCTTCATCAGCTCATTGGTCAGATTGAGGATCAGAGGGTTCGAACAGGAATCCTCCTTTTCCTCTGTCGCCGTTGTCTCAAAGGAGACATAGTGTAAAAATCTTTCAAGCACACTCATGTTATTCTATCCTCATTTCACGTGAAATTAATTGTTGTTCTCTTCCTTGCTTTCCTTCTTCAAGGAGTAGACAAAGTTGTAAATATAGAACTTGTCAGTAAAGTTGTATATATCCGAAAAGCTTCTGGACTGACCGATATTCGAGTCTTTCAGAGTCGACTGATCCAAGGGTAGGTTATCGATGATACTCGGGCCGATATGGATGGTCTTCTTGATGGTGGAATTGACAACCGCCGTCTTGATGAACTCATAGCTGATCGCCTTCATCTCGATATCCTTCGTCAATACGAGCATCTGCTCGAAACTGAAGTGGCGGTAGGAATAAGGAATCTCTACCTGGTCGAGTACGATGATTGCATTGACTCCGTTCTCTTCTTTTTTGAACTCGTTTCGATAGGAGTTGAGAAGGAGAGCATAATCGAGCACTTCCTTATATGCGCCATCGACAGAACCATCGAAGGTCATGAAGGCGTAGTTCTCTTTTCCAGGTACCGTCTTCATCTCGATGAAAGACCTAGAGCAGGTTCTTCTCACTGTCCTATCAAGCAGGTCATAGAATTCCAAAAGTCCATTTGCGTCCGGTTCACTCGATGTACTTCCAAGGATTTTGACGAAGAGATAGATGATCGGAGTCTTCTTATCGAGGTTTCCTCTTGTGACCTGAAGCGTCTTATCAAGATTATAGGGATCGGTGACATAGTCTTCGGATTCCACAGAGTAGATTCCGTTCTCTTCAACGACTTTGAAGTTCTGACCGTTCGTCTTAAAGCCACCCTTCTCTTTATAGTCCAAAAGAGTTCTCATATTGGCGATCAGGATATTGCCATCATATTCTCTGTCATCCGAGTTGATTCGGATGTAGTTCCATCCCTGAGAATCCTCTTTATCGAGATAATGATTCCTGTTGATGACTCTTCCGGCAAAGTCGGTCGTCTGATCGGTGTCTCCGAATTTGCTATCCCAGTAGCTCATCGCCTTTTCTCTGTTTGCTTTCTCATCCGCAAGATAGGAGACATCGTTCTCATCAAGAAGAGAGACGTTGGCTCCTGTCTCTTGCGTTCCTTCTGATAAGGAGGAGACATACTGTTCATCCTTTCTGTGCCAGGAAGGATATAAGGAGAGAGCCTCCAATATCGTCTCTTTCGTATTCTTCTTATCGGTGTCAGAGAGGTAGAAGAGATAATCCGGATAATGGTCAAAATCACCGCCACAGGTAATAAAGAGGATCTTTCCGTCCGCTTCTGCTTTCTGCTTCATCAGGACATCGATTGCCTCTTTATGAGAAGTATCATTCTCTTCAATCTCTTTCTTCAATGCCTCATTCTCTTCTATCAGTTTTTCTTTGCCCGCTTCAGATTCATTGAGTTTCACATTCAGCTGGACCGCTTTCTCATAAGAGGACTCCTTATCCGCAAGGATAGAGTCTTTTTCCGCAGAAGCAGCGATCAGAGAGGCAGAAAGCTCTTCTTTTTCCTTCTTCAACTCCTCATACTGCTGGATAAGTTTCTGATAATCGTCTTCTTTTTCAGACTCTTTCTGAAGGCTTTCCTCTTTCTCTTTCTCTATCTCTGCTCTTAATTCATCATTCTCTACAGAGACATTGCGGAATCTTTCCTCCTCCATTGTCTTTTCGGCAATAAGAGAGTCGATCTGAGACTGAAGACTTTCCTTTTCCGCCTTAAGCTGATCCTTTTGCGTTTCACTGTCGAGAAGTCTCTTCTCATAGTCCTCTTTCTGAAGGATGAGGCTATCGTAATCATGATGAAGAGAAGTATAGTCCTCTTCCTTCGACTGAATCGAACGATTGGAATCAGAAATGGCAGATTCCAGAGCAATAATCTTCTCAGTCTGTTTCTGAATTTGATCCTTAAGTTCAGCAATCTGGTTATTCAACTCCTCTTTTTCTCTGTCTTTCAAAGAGAGGAGTTCCTCTTTCTTGCTATCAGAGTCTTTAAAAGCTTCCAGTTCAGACTTCTCCTGCTCTAAAGCAGTACACTTTGCATAGATATCCTGATACTGAGACTGTAACTGCTCATAGTCGTTATACTGTTTTCCTAAATCGGATTTCAAAGAGGCATTCTCCTGATTCAAAGACTGAATCACCTCTTCATGAGACTTGTCTGCTTCTATTTTAGATGCTTCTAGGTTCTCTTTCTCCGACTGATATCCATTGATAAGAGACTGCATAGAAGCAATCTTCCCGTTCAGATAGTTCAGACTATCCTTTAACGCAAGACAATTGGAAGCAAGAGTAGAGATAGTCTGATCCTTTAATGCATTCTCTTTCAATGAGGAATGATATCTAGAACGAAGGTCATCTACATATTCCGTTTCCTTCCTCATCGTACCAAAAAGAACATCCCTTTCATCGACATGGACTTCATCCTCATCAGAAAGAGGAACCAAGACCGGTTCATCTTTCTTATCCATCGATGAAACATCTGTATCAAGAGAAGGAGTCTCCTCAACAGCCGATGTTTCAATAGATTCTGTCCTTTCTTCGACAACAGGAGTCGTTTCAACCGGTTCAGCGTCTATGACGGCAGGAGTGTTTTCTGCTGTTTCAACAATATACTCAGATACAGCAGCATACTCTTCAGAGATAGAAGGCTCGACTATTCCTGTACAATCTTCCTTAGGTTCTACAGTCTCTTCCATAATAGGAGCCGTATCCTCCTTTTTAAAAGAGACATCTTCAGAAACAGGGGTTTCAGCCACTGCTGTTTCTGTCTTTTCTTCTGCCGCTGAAACTGTTTCTTCAGAGATGATATCAGGAGCATGCTCATCGAAGACATTCTTTCTGATGTTTCCTAAATCCGGAAGGACAAACGCTTCTTTCTTCTCTCTTCCATAGAGATCCATCTGTCTCTTCAGATGGTATTCCTCAGTAAGCATCTCATCTGTCAGAGTGGATACATCCAGCGGATGATTTCTGTCTGTCACATCATAGAGAGCAAAAGTTCCGTATCTCTTTCCTTTGCGCACCTCAAAAAGCGCATTTCCAATGCGGAATGAGGATTTATCCTGTCTGAGTTTCTTCGTAAGAGAGGAGCAGATCATCATATTCATGCTTTGATTGAATCCGCCGCTTGTCAGTGGTTTGATGAAATCAACAGTCCAGGAATAAGAGGAAGACTCCTCTTCAAAATCCTCTTTGACCATCTTCTGTGCGGCATAATCGTAAACATATTCACGATTTCCGTACTTCTCTTCCCAGAGCGCTAAGGCTTTGATTTTATCCATATGTTCACCTTCGACTTTCTTTATCAATTATAGTCAGTTTATAAACCAAATGTCTTACTGACAACTATTTCATCTCCGACTGTTTTCTTAAGATCTTGCTGATCATCTTCTTCGGCACAATATGGGAGAAGACATGACCTAACTTGATCTTAACACCAGGAACGATTTCCAGTTTTCCTTTCAGCGTCTTCTTCACTGCATATTTGGCAACTTTGTCTGCCTGTAAGGAGGAAATCGTGAACTTCGCATTGGCAACCTCTTCAAATCTCGTCTTGACAGGGCCTGGGCAAAGGACAGAGATCGTGACTTTGGATTTCATGTCCTTGAGTTCTCTGTAATATCCGTGGGCAAGAGAATAGACAAAGGCTTTGCTCGCATAATAGACATTCATGTAAGGAGCAACGCCGAAGGCGGCCGCAGAAGCAACAGTAAGGACTCTTCCTTTTCCTTTCTCGATGAATCTCAACAGGAAGGATTTCACCAAAATCAATGTAGCGATATCGTTGAGTTTCAGCATATTGACCTCTTTTTCCAAGCTCGTATTCTGAATCCTTCCGATATCACCATATCCAGCATTGTTGACAAAGAGATCAAAGTCCTCTCCTTTGGTATCTTCCAATAGGCGATAGCATTCCTCTTCCTTAGATAAATCATAGGAGGAAAACTCAATCTTTCCGTTGGGATATTTCTTCCTGATGATAGGAAGGTCTCCTTCCTTTCTGGATATGATCTTCACCTCATATCCTCTTGATAGAAGTTCGTCGGCAATCGCTAATCCGATTCCGCTCGTTCCGCCTGTGATCAATGCTTTCATAAATTCAGTTTCTCCTTAGGAATATCATACCAAAATAATAGATATATATCTAAGCAAAACACGGGAATATCCCTATATTTCACTCGATATTGAAAATGGACTGTCTTCCTTCGGGCAGTCCATGAGTTTCTACTTGAAATATCTTCTCGGATTATGCGGATTTTGTGATGTTAGAATAGTAATACGTCTCGTAGTCGTATTCATAGGAACCGCTTGTGATTCCTTTGGTGTCATCGAAGGTAAACTCAATGTTTTCCAGATCGCCGACATCAGAGACAGAAATTTTGTTTCCGCTGACAGTATAGGTGATGCTTGTTCCGTTATAGGTTCCTGTTCCATCGCTGTTGAGGACTAAAGTGACTGTATTGCTCATAGCCTTCATCGTCCAAGTTCCGACATAGGAAGGAGTAGCTGCCTTTCTGGACATTGTAGCAGTATAGGTGTTTTCATTGTACGAATCATCAATTGTGATGGTGACCGTTCCATCATCATTGAAAGTGACGGAATTGCTATCGCCATCAAAAGCGCCGAACGAAGAAATTTTTCCCTTCTTTGTCGTAGCATCATAGGTCCAAGTGAAGGAAGCTCCGTTCCAGGTTCCTGTTCCATCGCTGTTGAGGACCATTTCGTTCTTTTTGGAATCGACATAGGTTCCACAGATATCCTCCGGAATGGAAGGAGTCTCTTTCTTCAAAGTCAAAGTCGTTCCGCTGACGGTATAAGTCTCATCGCCGACAACGATTTCACCGCCTTCGGTCAAGGAACCGGTATAGGTGTTAAGCGCACCATTATAAATGCAGTATGTATCCTCTCCGACGACATAGATATTCAGAGTATTGTCAGAGCCAGTGGAGCTATAGACCTTCGTGATCTCACTCTTTGCACCGAAGACAGCAGCACCCGTGGAAGTAGTTCCATACATGATGGATTTTGTCTCGTCGTACTTGACTGTGGCATTAAGTCTTGGAGATGTCTTGATATCGAGACTTCCATCCGCTAAGACACGGTATCCGCCAGTATAAACAACTGTAGAAGAGGAAGAGATAGCACTTGCATTGCCATCTGCTTTCAATGTGACAATAGCGCCATTGGAGAAATACCAGGTCCCAAGGAAGGACTGATCGGTATAATCCGGAATCACGAATTCAGCAGATGTCTTTGTGGCAACGTATTCATAATCGGAATCGTTGACATCATAAGCGTGAAGCTTTCCATCGCTGTCAAGGAGGAACATCTCGCCGGCATAGGCACCGGTATTGCTTGAATCGAGGAAGACATAGGTGCCATCAAAGGTGTAGGTATACTTGGTGATCTCGTAATCATTCTCCCAATAGAAGTAGTCTTCATCGAAATACCAGGTTCCGGAAACAGTGTAGGAGCTGGAAGCAGAAGAGCAGACATAGGTATAGGTTCCGACTAACTTGGAATAGTCTCCATATCCAGCATAAAGGGTCGTATCTTTGCTGAACGGAATGAAGAAGCAGTAAGGCTGAGTAGCATCGCTGTCATAATAGAGACCAGAATAGCAGTAATGATCTCTGGTGAAACTCTTGCTCATGATCTTTTTGATGCCGTTGACATCATAGTTATTCACTTCGACATCAAAGTTCTCATTCTGGCTAGAGCCATCCGCATAGTTAGAGTCCATCGAGACTTTTGCTGTCAATGCAGTCGTATAGTCCGAAAGTTTCAGATTATCGCTCCAATAGGAAGAAAGTCCAGCAGTGGCTTTGACACTCTTTCCTGCATCAATTCCTAATCCGTTGACACCGACAGCATCGCTTGTGATGGCCGTATCAGCCGAGTAGTTTGCATAATGTACCGTACCGATGATATCACTGAGGTCCTCATAGCTAGAATAGGCATAGCCGATTGTGCTTCCAGCAAAGGATTTATAGTAGGCGGAGGAACTCGTATTGGTAGCAGTGATGGTCTTGAAATTGGTGTAGGTATTCAAAACGCCGGTCTCATAATATCCCTGGCCTAAGATACCGCCAGCATAGCATCCATTTTCCGTTGTAGCGGTGATAGAGTCACCCTCAGCAACAGAATCTGTGACACTGACATAGTAATTGACAACACCGACAATGCCACCGACACAGTCCTGGCCAGAAAGATTTCCGTGATAATAGTTGGATGCAAGAGAATAGATTCCCAAAGAGGAGGAAGAAGTGTTGGTAAGCACAGCGCCGGCAATGCCACCGACAAGATTCAATGTATTCTCGGAATCTGCCATATCGCAGCTGACATCGACATCGCTCTTGGAATTGGTCAAGGAGACATAGTAATTGTTCCCGGCTTCCAAGATACCTGCGATACCGCCAGCGTAAAGTCTCGATGAACTGTTCTGTGCAGAGAAGAGTTCAATCTTTCCGTCGATATCGATATTGTAGATGGCAGTGTTGTAGCCAAAGCCGACAAGACCGCCGACATAGACCTGAGAAGTTGCACCTAACGGAGCAAAGGAGAAGTCGACAGAAAGCTTCACATCGTGGATTACGCTATCGTAAGTATAGGCGAATAAGCCATAACTGGCATCCGATTTGGAGAATACACTCATCGTGAAATTCGTGATGGAATAGCCATCGCCATCGAATTCACCGAAGAACGGAATATCCTCTGTCCCGATTGGAGTGTAATCAACTCCTTTCATGTCGATGTCATGACCTAACTTGTAATACGTATACTCTGGTTCCGATGTAAGGCTGTTATAGTCCGTCGCAACATCGCTTAACTGATCGGCCGTATAGATGACATAAGGATCATCTTCCGTACCAGAGCCTGTGATGTCACTGGGAATGACCTCAGCAGAGGTGGAACTGGATTCTGACTTCCCGCTTTCCGAATCAGAAATAGGAGAATCCGTATTAGACGTACCGGAATCTGTCTTTGTCTCTGCGCATCCTGTCATGAATAAGAGCGACAGTACAATCAGGGAAACACTTTTCTTTTTCATACTTTGTTCGTACTATGCATTTTCTTACTCCCCGATAGTACATCCTCATTCTTTCTTTAGGGAGAGAGACATACTAAAACTGATGTCTCAAAAATAACGCAGAATATTATAGTGGAAATCCCTTATTTTTAACATAAAAATCATATATATATTTCTCAGCAGTTCGTTTGAGCAAGGTTTCAGAACAGAATAGAGTAATCGAAATAGCAGCATACCACCCTCCCTAAGCAACTTATCAAAAGAGAAAGATTTTTTAAGGTTATTTTAATAATATAACTGGAACTGATATATAATGATGGGCAGAAAAATGAAAGAAATCCTGATATGAAAACAAAAAAGATTACATTGCCGTTTATCGCACTCTTGATGCTTGCCACAGCTTCCTGCGGAATCCATGCACCTACAACAAATAAAGATAGTTCAGAAAGCGTTATCAATACCAATCAGAAACTGACTGTGAAAAGTGAGCCGACAAAGATAGATTACTATCAGTATGAGAAAGTATCCTTTGAAGGACTGTCCGTCTATCAGTCCACCTATTCCGATTCCGACGCGCTGATAAAGAAAGAAGAAATCACGGATTTCACTTTGACATATGCCTATAGTGGCAAGGAAATCAAAGAAGAGGACTATCTGATGGATGTCGGAGACTTGAAGATCAACGTCACAAAAGACGGCTGGGTCTCCACTTCCTTTGAGATCCATGTCAGTCAGGCGCGTGCCTTATCTCAGTCTATTAGCATCACAAAGGCAGCAGACAAGACCTCATACCTGATCGGTGATGCTTTTGATGCCACTGGATTGGAACTGACACTGAAGACAAAGACAAGCGGGAAGTATACAAAGACCTATACCGATGTTGTCACAGACTATAAAATTCTGATCGATGATATGGAGGTCACAGACTCCTATCGCTTTTCTGATATCGGTGTCTACAATGTCTCTCTCATCTATACTGGTTGGGATGAGAAGGAACTGAAAACCTCCTATATGGTCACCTGCATCCCGGAAGATACTCTCTCAAAGCCCAAGGAATACAAAGATAATACGATTACCTGGGACACGGATGACACGGATATGACTGTAACAATCACCAATACCACACAGGGAAAGACAGAAGGAAAAGGATACTATTCTCCCGATGAAGTCATCAACGAATACAATGTAGAAGATTACTCCGAAAGGAATATTGCCAACTGGAAGTACACACCGTCCAAAGGAAAAGTTCCGCTTCTTGTCATACCCGTTATCACTCCTGGTGATGAGAAATTGGCGACTGCTGAAAACTGGAATCTTATCAACAAAGCCTTCTTCGGAAATTCAAGTGATCTCTACTTTGAATCTGTGCATTCCTATTACTACAAATCTTCTTTTGGACAATTGGATTTCACAGGAGGGACAACCGGATACTTCAATCCTGCCAGCGTCGATTCCCGTTACAGCAAATTCTCTGGCTATACGGAAGATAACGTGTTTGAGCTTCCTCAGCTTGCTCTAGACTGGGCAGAGAAAGAATACCATCTCAACCTGAATGACTACGATAGCAATGGTGATGGATATGTTGATGGCATCTGGTTTGTCTATCTGCATAAAGCGAGTTCGAGCAATACGATGACCTGGGCATTCACATCATCCAACAACTCGGAAAACACAACAAAGGAAAAGCCGATTGCCAACTGCTTTGGATGGACCAGCATCGACTTCATCAATGATGCCTACTTCAAGGAATATTCCGGTGGTGATTTCAAAAACAAAGACTGCGATGCTCATGTCCTAATCCATGAGACAGGTCATATGCTAGGTTTAAAAGACTATTACTCCTACAATAGCAGCGGGACAAGCAACAACTATGCTCCGCTTGGTCTGGCGGATATGATGGATAACAATATCGGGGATCAGAATCCCTATTCCAAGCTGTTCTTGGGTTGGGTAACTCCTTATATTGTATACGGAGACTGCACGATAACCATTCCGTCTTCGCAGAAGAAAGATGCTGTTATTGTGATTCCAGAGGACAATAAGGAATTCAAGAAGGATTCCAATGGAAAAGTTCTCTTCAATACCATGGATGAATATCTTGTTATCGATTACTACACAGACAAGAACATGAACCAATACGATTATGACTGCTACAGCGTCAATCATATTCAGGGAAGCGGGGCAAGAGTCTATCACGTCGATGGAAGGATGGTCAAAGTCACACCGATTGAGGATAGTTACGATTATTCCATCTATGATGATCCCTATACTCCCTTTGAGGACGGAAATACGGATCTCATCTACCGCGTCATCTCCAATACAGAATCCGGCTCCCGTTCTGAGAGCTATTATGGACTTCCTAGCGAATGCGATGCCTATGACGAGATCCGTCTCATCTCCGCAAGCGGAACTGCCTGTTCAAAATCCAATCCTGCATCCAATTCCACACTATTCAAAAAGAACAGTACCTTTACACTGAATCAATATAGAAGTCAGTTCAATAAGAATGCGTTCAACGATAAAAATCATTGCTCCTATAGTATTGCGTTTACTTCGTTAGCCTAAGATTTTATTGTATAATAAGTCTAAGGAACGACAAGGGCACATATGACTAAGGAAGAATTCAAAAACACCATCGAATACAAGGCATATAAAACACAAATGAAGTACATAGCAACAGTTATGATTGTTGTAACAGGTTTATATTTAACAGTAGGCATTGTCACATCTCTTTGTTTCTATTTCAACTCATACAAAGCGGTTGCTGTTAAAGTATTATTATCCTTTATAATAATAGGTTTGTTTTTATCTATCGTTCCAATCATCGGTCTATATGTCATACACAGCAGATTTTCACCTATATATGATTTCCTAGATAACATGTACGTCTTCGAATACCGTTTAAAAAAGTCAATCCATAACAAATATGAAATCTCCTTTGATTACGAATGGCACAAGTACGATATTATCTCTTCTGATCTTGGAAATGATGACTTAGATTATAAGCTAGTCAAAGTGAGTTATATCAAAGAGTTGGACAAAGTCGTCATTCTTGAAAAAATCGATTGATAAACGCCAACCATTTCACTACATTTCTATCATTTGAGCAGTTGAGACAAAATAAGAAAGCACTATCCGATACAAGAAACGGATTGTGTTTTCGTGTTATAATTTTCTTATGTTAATCTTTGATACCATTTGCGCATTATCCACAGCACCTTATAAGAGTGCACTCGCCATCGTAAGACTATCCGGAGACAAGTCTTTAGAGATTCTTTCCCATATCATCAGAAAGGACGTGAACAGTCTCATTCCGAATCACTCCTACTTCATCAAGCTCTATCATGACAAAGACAAGGAAGAGACTCCGATCGATGAATGTGTCATGACATTCTATAAAGGACCTAAGTCCTACACTGGATTTGATTCCGTTGATTTCTCTACTCACGGATCCATGTTTGTCGTAGAGGAATTATTACAGACTCTTGTCCATTATGGAGCAAGAAGAGCAGAGAAAGGAGAATTCTCCGCTCAGGCCTATTACAACGGCAAGATGGACTTGCTCAAGGCAGAAGGCATCAACGACCTCATCAACAGCACCAGCAGAAGAGCAAAAGAGATCGCTGCTAAAACGCTGAGCGGAAACAATACGAAGATCATCGAAGAACTGAAGAATACTTTCTTAGGATATCTAGCACAGCTAGAATACTTTGTCGAAAATCAGTACAGTGAAAGTGAAAACGATGATTATGACGAGGTCCTTTCCTCTATTGCGGAGAAACTGAATAGTGATATCCTTCATATCGAAGATATCTTAGAAAAGACAAAGAAAGCAAACAAAGAATATCAGGGATTCCAAATCTGCATCGCAGGAGAACCGAATGTCGGAAAATCGACATTGCTCAATGCAATCCTAGGAGAGGATAGAGCAATTGTTTCTCCGATTCCTGGTACGACAAGAGATGTCGTAGAAGGAGAAAAGGAAATCAATGGCATCTTGTTCAAGTTCAAAGATACTGCTGGTTTAAGAGAGACAGATGACATCGTTGAGAACTTAGGAATCCAGCGTTCCTATAAGACGATGAAGAGCAGTGATTTGATTCTACTTTGCAGCGACACTGGATTTCAGGAGATCGATCAGGATGAAAAGATATCCGCTTTGCTAAAAGGGAAAAAAGTCATCCGAATTGCAACGAAGAAAGATTTAGGAAACAAGCATGATGATGCCGATATCTGTATCTGTTCTCTATCCGATGATATCCATCCTCTTATCGATAAGATCTTTGCTTTATTGGATTTAGACAGAAAAGAAGAGAGTTCCTTCTTAGGTCAAAGAGAAGAAGACTATCTCTCTAAGATCAAAGAGCAGGCCATCCAAGCAAGAGACTGTATTTTAGATACGATGCAAGTCGATATCGCATCCGATACGATGAGGGTCATCATCTCTTTGATCAACGATATGATGGGAAAGCACGAAACACAGACAATGGAAGATATCTATCAGACATTGTTCAGCAAGTTCTGCTTAGGTAAATAAAATGAGAATCATCGATACCCACTGCCATCTCAACGATGAGAAGCTTTATCCAATCCGGGATGAAGTCATAAAAAGAAGTGAAGCAAACGGAGTGGAATATTTCTTCAACAATGGAGATTCTCTTCCTTCTTTGGAAAGGATTCTCTCCCTTTCTGATGAATATCCTTCCTGTAAATGTGTATTAGGAATCCATCCTGAATTCGCAAGGGAAAGCGATGAATATTTCCATAAAGCCTATCAGATCATCAAAGGCAACAGAAACAGAATCTATGCGATCGGCGAAATCGGATTAGACTATCATTACGATAAGGATGAAAAGACAAAAGAGCTTCAGAAGAAGAGATTCATCGAACAGATTCATTTAGCTGAAGAGTTATCTCTTCCGATCGTCATCCACACCCGTGATGCTGACTACGATACGTTGAACATCATCAAACAGGAACTTCCTCCTAAAATTGACTTACACTGCTACAGCGGAAGTGAAGAAGTGCTGAGAGAATATCTGAAACTTCCCATTGAAATCCATATCGGCATCGGGGGAGTGTCTACCTTCAAGAATGCAAAGACGATTCAGAACATCATCATCGAAAACGATGAAAAGATATTCTTGACGGAGACAGATTGTCCTTACCTAGCTCCTGTTCCCCATCGTGGAGAACGCAATGAACCATCCTATCTTCCTCTCATCATTGAAAAGATTGCTTCATTGAAAGGAGTAGAAAAGGAAGAGATGGCCGAAATACTATATAGAAACGGAAAAAGATTTTATGGAATTGACTGAAACAGAAATCGAAGCAAAGGAAAATGGAAGAGACAGCAACCGCAGATATGCCTATGTTGTCGAAGGAATGATGGATGAGGACAAGCTGAAGAAATTAGGCTGTCTTTTTGTCATCAAGACTGGTGGAAAATTCATCCGAAAAGAGATTATGGAGTTCATCAAGGAAGTGCACAAAGTCAGAGAACTGGTTCTTCTTCTTGATCCTGATGGCCCAGGAAGAAAAATCGAAAATCAGATCGTAAAGAATGTTGGGACCTGCCTTACTATCCATGTCAACAAAAGCGAAGCCATCAAAAAGAACAAGGTCGGTGTCGCTGAAATGGATATGGAGACATTGAAAGGATATTTAAGACCCTTTATCCGACATGATCTCTATATCGACGAGAATCTATCCTTAGAAGAGGATGATATGTTTGATTTAGGACTGATCGGTCCAAACGGAAAGAAGAAAAGAATGATACTAGTAGAGAAGTATCATATCCCTTATACATCCGGAAAGAATGTAGAAGAAGCACTATTGATGCTTTCAAAAAGCAAGAACGATTTACTGGAGGACTTAGAGGATGACGGAACAAGAGAGAATCAGTAACCTACTAAAAGAGAACGGACTTGTCGCTAAGAAGTCCTTCGGTCAGAACTTTCTGATCAATGATGGAATCATCAGAAGAATCATCAACGGAATGGATGTTGAGAAGTACGACTCTGTCATCGAAATCGGTCCTGGCCTTGCTTCTTTAACGCTTCCGTTATCAAAGAAAGCTAAGAAACTTGTCGCTGTCGACGCCGACAGGGATATGGTCGCCATTTTAAAAGACCTGTTTAAAGAGAACGAGAACGTCACAATCATTCAGTCTGACTTCTTGCGCTTCAATCCGGATGAATACAGCAGTAAAGATAGCCGTGCCTTCATCGGAAATCTTCCCTACAACATCACCAGCGAATTATTGGAATACATGTTAGAGAAAGACTTCATCTCTGCCGGTGTCATGGTCCAGAAGGAAGTGGCAGATAAACTGATCTATATCAAAGGAAAGAAAGAAAACTGTCCTTTAGGCGCTTTCTTAAAAGCAAGAGGAGAAGTCAGTATCATCACTAGTGTTGACTCTTCCTCCTTTAACCCAGCACCGAAAGTCGATTCCGCCTTTATCCGCATCGATAAAAAGCAGAATATATCCTTCTCACTCTATCCGATCTTCAAAGCTATCTTCAAAGATCCAAATAAGACCATCTCTAACTGTCTGAAGCAGTCTAGTCTTTATGCCTCTTGTCTTCCTATCTTAAAAGAAGAAAATCATCCCTCCTTATCCTTGCGTGCAAGGCAGATGGATATTGAAGACATCGTAAAACTCACTCAGCATATCAAAGAGACAAAAGACTCTTTATAATCATCAGAAAGTAAGGAGCAATTAAAAACAACTTTTGCAATTAAAAAGAGACCGCCTTTTGATAAAGCAGTCTCTTTTTTTTCGTTCTGTTTTAGAAGAATCTTTCGACTAAATCGTGAGAATACTCAACGGTTTCATCCATATCGCCGAAAGACATGATTTCGCCAGCGTAGTAGGTATTGTTCTTACCCTGCATCGCTTCGACTTTATCATACCATCCAGCAGCATAGTCCTCGGAATAGACATGTGGGAAGTAATAGGTCTGGAATTCATAGATGACACCATCCTTGTTCTTTCCCTGTGTCTTATCGCCAGGAACATTGACAGTCTCCATATCCTTGAGAACCGTCTTCTTTGTCGCTTCGTAATCGAGTTCTTTTCCGCCGTTGAGTGTCTTATGATGACGTAAGACATAGGTGGTAATCGGCTGATCGGGTTCATCCTCCCAACGATGATAATAAATCATCAGATGACCCATTCTGTCCGGAGCCATATTGTCGACGATGTAATTAGAGATCTTCGGATACTTTCCTTTTTCAATCAACATAGCGGTTGTATCATAACGCTCATAGTCAATCTTGGAGAAGAGCGCTCTTTCCTCATCGTTGACATCCAACCATGTATCGAGAGACTTGGCAATCGGATTGTCCAACGGATTCTTTTCGGTTGCAACCTGAAGAGGAGCAGTGATGATCATCTTGTCAAAGACTTCTTCCTGTCCATTGACAGTGATGACGACTTTCTCACCACGGACAACCTTGGTGATGTTGGCATTCAAGGTAGCCTGATGCATCAAATGAGCATTCAAGGCCTCATAGATAGACTGGGTTCCGTCTTTCCATGTGAAGAGATGGAGAGAGACGAAGTCCATCATGGTCTTGAAATCGAGATACTTGAGAACATATGCGGCAGGGATTTCATCGAAATAGCCATAACCGAAAGAGGTGTAAGGCTGAATCCAGACTTCCTGAACGAGCGGACATCCGACCTTTTCGCAGAAATCCTTGAACGGCATTGCCAGATCCTTCAGCTTCGGATTGACGCCTTTGACTGGTTCACGGCCAGGAGTGACAGCAAAGCCTTCATATCTTCCGTCAGCAACACCGATATGACCGGTGACATCATATCCTTTGTAATCAGTCTCAAGGATCTTTCCGAACTTCTTGAGCTGCTTTGCTAACTTCTTAAGATGGATAGCAGAGATAGGATGCTTCATGAAATACTTGGCAGGATTCTTCATGGCATCCTGAGTATCCCAACGATGATCCGGTCTTCCGTCCGGATAGATGTAGCCACGGACCAAGGCCGGGCCTTCATGAGTCACACCAGCGAACTCTTCAACATCTTTGATGGCGTAGTAAGTAGGGGCGCCCATGATAGCTCCCATCTCATAACGCTTGCCATTATGAACAGGTGAATGGCACTTGCCCCCGACATGGTCTGTCTTTTCATAGATGACATAATTTGTGTATCCTTTTTTCTCAAGATACATTGCAGCACCTAATCCAGCCGGTCCACCGCCAATAATAGCGATACGAATATTCTTATCCATATTTTTCCCTCCTTTAGGAATGCGCTTACATCATTATAGAACAAAATAATTGGATTTCTAGTCTCTTATGAACATTTTGCACACTGTTTGATTAATTTCTTTGCTTAACTTGACTATTCATAGACTATAATAAGGGTATGAATGAAAGAATTACGCGTTACGGAAGTTTTCATGAACTATTAGAAGATCAAGGGCAGGATGGCATTGCCATCCTTTATGATGAGGATAATAGCATCCATTCTCTTACCTATAGAGAACTGCTTCAGAAGATCGACCAATACCCGATAGAAGATAAGAATTCTATCGGCATATTCTGTGAAAACAATCTGGAAACCATCCTCTCCGTCTTCGCCTATGCCAAAGCTAAGAAACAGATTGTCCTTTTGAATCCGATGGATGATATCGATGTACTGAAAAGACAGATACAATCAACCGACGTCGATCTCCTTTTAGGAAGAAAAGAGCTTGTCGGCGCTTTAAAAGACAGTCTTAAAGAGAATAAACTCGAAGCAAACGGAAACATCCTCTTCTTCACATCAGGAACAACATCAAGCAATAAAGCAGTCATGCTGACAGAGTCCTCCTTATGTGCATCTGCTTATAACGGAGGATGCCTATTACCGCTAAAGAAAGAGGATACCCTCCTATCCATTCTTCCTTTAAGTCATGTATTCGGCTTCGTCTGCTCCCTTTTATGGGGGCTATCCTTCGGATGCAAGGTTGCATTAGGAAGAGGATTAAGGCATATCATCGATGATGGCACCTATTTCAAAGCGACCGTCATCTCCTTGGTTCCTCAGATTGCATCCTTCATGGCAGCAAACAGAATCTTCAATCCTGAACTAAGGCTTGTACTGATCGGCGCAGGTCCTTGCCCGAACAAGACGTTGGACTTGATAAAGGAAAAAGGACTAAGAGTTGCCTTTGGATATGGACTGACTGAGACAAGTTCTGGAGTCGCCTTAGCTATTGGCGATAACCCGAATGCGATGACAATCTGTCCCGATGACAAGATTAAAATTGCGGATGATGGCGAGATTCTTATTTCATCTGACACCTGTATGATGAAGGGATACTACAAAAACGAAAAAGACACAGAATCTGCAATCATAGATGGCTGTCTTCACACAAGCGACTTAGGAAAGATAGATGAGAATGGTAAACTATATCTCACCGGAAGAAAGAAAGATATTCTAGTATTGGATAACGGAACAAAGATCTATTGTCCAGAATATGAATATGAACTTTCCGAATATCTTCCGAATATGGATTATGCGATTGCATTAATAGAAAACAGAATCCTTCTCTTTGTCTATGATGAAAGACATCAAGTCAATATCGAAGAGAAAGTGAAGGAATTCAATACAAAGCAACCAAGAGACCAGCAGATACAGTCGATACGATATTGCATAGATAAACTTCCAAGAACACAGACGGGAAAGATAAAGAGATGGGCTTTGAACAACATAGGTGAGGTAAGAAAATGACACGCGAAGAAATCAAAAACACACTGGTTAAGATTCTGAAAGAGAATCTGGATGAATGGGAGAACAAAGAGATCACAGAAGACAGCGTTCTCAATACGGATGCCGCTTTGGATTCCATGAGATTCATCTATGTGATGACAAAGGTAGAGACCGCTTTTGGAATTCATGTTCCGGAGCGCAAATGGTCCAAGCTGATCACGCTTTCCAATGTCATCGATGCCATTGAGGAAGAATCAGAAAAGAAGAAATAAGATTTATGTCCAGTTTCATAAAGCAGATCCGGATCAAAGCAGATCAGGTCACTCCTTTTCAGTATCTAAGACCTTCTTCTCTTTTTCTTCTTCTGCAGGAAATATCCATTGAACATACGGAAAAATTAGGATATCCAAGAGAATTCACTTTGGATAAGGGTTTGCTGTGGGTGATTGCTAAGCAGCATATTGAGATTCTCCGTATGCCTAAATATGATGAGACCATCACTATCTCTACCTATCCGAGTGCAATGATGCACGTCCTTTTCCCTCGCACCTATGAGATCAGAGATGAAAAAGGAAACATTATCATTCAAGGGGAAGCTATCTGGGCACTGATCGATGTCAAAACAAGAAAGATGATCAATCCTATCGAACACAATATCCTTATCCCTGATATGTCAGAAGGAAAGGAGTTCCGTATCCCATTGGGAAACAGGATTCCTTCTGACTTACCGGAACAAGCAACGATACATGCTACCTATTCACTTTGTGATCTCAACGGTCATCTCAACAACACTTCCTATCTCGATATTGCTGAAGACCTGATTCCAGTCTCTTTTCTGAAAGAGCACAAACTCAGACTGATCGATATCAAATACATCCATGAAATCAAGTTAGGAGAGAGTTCTCTCATTCAATACGGATATTTGGATGATTCCTATTACTTCTCCAATTCCGCTTTCCAGCTACAGCTCGGATACTGACAAAAACATCTGATAAGTTATCAATAATGTCTTTTTCCTTTTATAGCGTGATATAATGACTTGTCTGAATTTCACATGAGGTAAAATATGAAAAGAAAATTCTTAAAAGCAGTCAGTTTCTGTGCGTTGACTCTCCTTACAAGCTGTGGAAGTGGTTCTACTATCGATGGAACCATATATGTCGGTGATGGTTTTACAAAGCTGAACGCCATTGTCCTTAAATATAAATTAAACAGTGTCTTAGAAGAGGGGGCAAAGATTTCTGGTTCTATCTCCGCTCAGGCAAATGCAGAGGTCAAAGGTGCCTACACATTTGCCTACACTACGACAAGCCCACTCTCTGCCAGCAACTACACTGAGAATGTCCTTTGCCGTTGGGAAAAGGACATCATCACTAGTGTTGCTGAAGCAAAGTACGAACTCACTTTGAATTTAAAGAGTGTCTTCCCTGGAACAGAGGAGACCAACAAAATGTACTTTGTCATCCATACGGATGACTGGAAAGCCAATGATCTTATGACCTATTCTTATTCCGACTACACCTATTCCTGGGATGGCGATAAGGTCAAGATTGATCTTAGCGACAGATAATCATCTTATTCAGAATATCAAAGCCAGAGCTTATCAAAAGCTTTGGCTTTTTTCATGAAATAACCATTGAAATTGAAAATGTATGCTCTTACAATCATAAATATACACGGGAAAGGATTGCACTTATGGATCAATCTCCGAAGAAAACCTCTGGAATAGGTAAGACGTACACTGGAAATAAGGTTCCTGGTCTGACAAAAGCCATTTATCCTTGGTCTGGCATATTCCGCGACGCCTGCTACGCATTAGTAGGAACTTTTCTATTGCAGTATGCAATGACTGCCGGTGTCTTAAGTTCTGACATCGAGACTTACAAGGCACAGATGCATGTCATCACTATCTTCATGATGATCGCTTTGGTCTGGGATGGCATCAACGACCCAATCATGGGATTCATCGTTGAAAAGTTCCATTTCCGCACCGGCAAATTCAAGCCATGGATCTTCATCGGTGCCATCGGAAACACCTTCATCGTCTCCTTGATGTTCTTAGTCGGTACCTGGGGAGTCAAAGGATGGGGATTTGTCACCTGCATGTTAGTTTTCTACTTCCTCTGGGATCTCTTCTTCACTATGAATGATATCGGATACTGGTCGATGCTTCCTTCTCTCACGAATGATCCGAAAGAAAGAACGTCTCTTACCACCCATGTCACCATTGCAACGACCATCGGTGCCTTCGTCATGAATCTTCTCATGTTCCTCCTTCCTACGATGTTAGGTGCCAAGACGGCATACGCCTATTCCGCTGTTGTTACCTCTATCCTCTTCTTGATTTCTCAGTCTCTCATCTTCTTCTGCTGCCGTGAAAAGGAAAGAGATCCAAAACAAGAGGAAATCTCAGAGGAAACACACTTCCTTGATCTGTTCCGCATGGTAGCGAAGAACAAACAGCTTCTCGTTGTTGCTATCTGCATGCTTTTATATTACTTTGCGTCTGGACTTCTCACCGGCATCGGTCTGAACTACTATTACCTCCTTTACGGATACGGAACCTATAAAGGTGGATTCATGGCAACTGTCTTATCTATCGTCTATGTCCTAGGTACCCTGATTGCCCAGGTCTTCTATCCTCTGATGACAAAGAAACTGACGAAGATGCAGATCATGGAGATCACCTCCTTAATCACCATCTTAGCCTATGCAGCCTTCTTCTTTGTCGCCTTCCCTGTCTTCTCTGACAATCCTGTCTCCTATAACAATCCAAATAACTATCAGCTCACTGGCGATAACGCATCGATTGGACAAGGCTTGGCCTTTGCCTTCGGTGGGTCTCACTGGTTGCTATATCTCTGTGCATTCATCTTCTTTGCTGCCTCCGGTGTCTTATATTTAGTCCTCTTAGTCATGTTCCAGGATGCCATCGACTATCAAGAATGGAAGTTCGGAGAAAGAAAAGAAGCCGTTGCCTTCGCATGGAGACCTTTGGATGCCAAATTAGGAAGTGCCTTGCAGACAGGACTGAGAAACCTTACCTTCATCATCTCCGGTACGCAGGCTATCTTAAACGGCATCTCCAATGCGGAATCACAGAATGTCATCGTCAATGGACAGACCGAATACCACGGAACCTATCCTTCTTTCGATGCGGAGATTGAAGCCGCTTATCAGTGGACAAACAAAAGAACACAGCTGACAATATTCGGAGCTATCATCATCGGTATCATCGTCATCTCCTTCGTCGTCACCTATATCCTATTGAAGAAGTGCTATCACATCGATGAAAAACTAGAAGAGCAGATTGTAAAAGAGCTGGAAGAAAGACACGCCCAGGATAAGAAAGAACAAACTACCGCCTGATGTGTTAGAATACTTCCATTATGACTGAACTATACTTAAGCGACATCACAAGATATGATGGAAGAATCGATAAACTGGAGGATGGTCTTCCTATCTCTATCCTAGAACATTGCAGAAAGCATGTATCCGAAAATGATAGGCAGGCTTCCCTGCTTGGATGGAATATCCTTCTGATGATATTCAAAAATCGTAATATCGATTATAAGAATCTCTCCGTATCCTACAACGAATACGGAAAACCGTCTTTCGGAAAAGAGCAGTTCAATATCTCCTATGATGGTGAGATCGTTGCCGTATGTATCTCGACGAGCGAAGTTGGAATCAGCATCAGGAAAATAGAGGATGACAAGGATAGTATCATTCCTGATTGCTTCAGCGATTCAGAAAAGGAAAAATATGATTCCTCAAAAGACAAATCAAAGACATTCACAGAATTATGGACGAGAAAGATCTCGTTCCATAAACATGTCGGAGATGGTATCCGAAAAGAGAACATCAGAAAAGACATTCCTTACAAAGAGATATTGACCACCTACATTGAAGATAAGAACAAAGCCGGATATTATCTCTCTGTCGATTGCATCGACAATGAGAAAGTTCAATTCAGAATCATCTGATCAAAAACAAAATGGCTATTTGAAATAGGACCCAACAAACTATTTCAGGAAGCCATTTTCTAATTTCTGTCATATCGTATTTACTATTAAAAATGCTTCTAATCTAAAGATAACACAAAAGGGATTGCTACACTCGAGTTCCATAGACATATGGAATCTTTTGTGCAGCAACCCCTATTTCATTCGATTAGAAGTCTTTGTCGTCGGAATCACCGGCGGTATAGCCAGCAGAGGTATCAGCAACATACTGAATTGTGATATGTCTCTTATGACCAGTTCCTAAGGACTGTGTCTTGATGTTCGGATATCCGTCCAAAACCTGATGGATGATTCTTCTTTCATCGCTGGTCATCGGATCGAGGATAGCAGTGACATGGGTTCTTCTGACTTCGGATGCATAACGGCGAGCCATGGAAGCATATTTGTTATACTTCAGTTCCTTGTATCCGTCGCAGTTGAGAAGGATACGATAGTGTCCGCCAAAGCGATTGAAGCAGGCAGAACGAGTTAATTCATTGATGCTTCTGAGCGTGTCACCGTTTCTGCCGATGACATTCTTGTTTCTGCTGGTGACGATGTTGAGTTTGATGACGCCATCTTCATATTTGGCTTCTGTGGAGCCTTCAATGCCTAAGGCGCGGAGACAACGTTTGATGTAGTCATCTGCGAAGACGACGACATCGCGGATAGAGTAGATACCGATGGTGACGACCTTGCTGAACAAAGTCTTCTTGACAGAGATGACCTGATAATTCAAGGTCTTAGGATCTTCGATTCCTAATTCCTGGCAGGCTTTCTGTACGGCTTCTTCTTCAGTTTTTCCTTCATACTTGTTCATATATCACTTCCTCCATAATGGTTTATCAGATTTTTTTGAAGTTCCAGTGTGATGTGCACTTCTTCTGACAGCAGCGAGTGTTGTGCCGTCTCCGGTATTGGCAGCATCTTTATGTCTGGATCTTGCCTGTAAGGCTTCCGTGAGCAAACTCTGTAAGATAGAGATGATAGCACCGATGAACCAGTAGATACCCATACCTGCCGGTAAGCTCCATCCCATGAAGAGAACGAAGGCCATCATGATATAGGTCATTATCTTCATCGTCTTGTTCGGATCCATCGGATTGCCGTTGGCATCCTTCTTTGTCGGCTGCATTCCCTGATTTCCAAGGACTTTGGTCTTCCAGGAGTTCATCCAAAGACCAGTGCAGGAAGAGAGGATGTTGGCGATAGACATGAAGATGAAGATGAAGATACCGACCAAAGCACCGCTTGTCTCGGAATATTTTGTGAAGCATTCACTGACTTTTGTGGTGAGTGAGAGTCCGTACCAGTTACCGGATGCTAAGGATGCAGAACCCTGCAATGCGGACCAGATACAGATGAATAACGGGAACTGAATGATCATGAACAGAAGCGGAAGCATCGGATGAACGTGGTTCTTTTTCATCAGCTGAGCCTGTTCCATGCTCATGGCACGGCGCTGCTCTGGGTCTTCCTGAGAATTCGGATATTTCTTCATCAGTTCATTGAGCTGAGGCTGAATTCTCTGCTGCTTGGCCTGAGATCTGCTCTGGATAAGAGTAGAGATGACAGTAACTAATCTGACTAAGAGAGTAACGACGAAGATAGCGAAGATCTGAACCCATCCTGTTCCGCCTAATCCAGTGGAAATGGAGTGGACAATCCAAGCGAACGGATAGACGAATAAGCCTTCCAGGAATCCATATTCCTTGAAAGCCTGTCCCCAGGTCTTTCCTTCAATATAGATTTTCGCATTGTTCTGATTGAATAATCCGCTGGTCGGAGTGATACAGGCAGTATTGGAACTATAACCGACCGCCGCGCTGCTCTTGACTGTTTCGATGAATCCGTAGGAAGGGCACTTCAGAATGCCTAAGCTTTCATCTTTTACGGCTTCATTGAACCAGAGGACCATATTGGTGAAAGGTTCCGCAACACCAGTGACGGTAGTCTTTGTCTCATCGCTATAGGTGAGACCTGCATATATGCCGACATGCCAGGCAACCGCCTTGGCCTCGTTGGTATCGGTGATGGAAGCGAGTGTGCCATCCATCCAATAATTGTAATTGTCATCACGGAACTGAAGAGACTTGTTGTTCATATAAGATAAGAACGAGGTCTCCGAGCCCTCTACGATCAAGTCATACCAGGTAGTCATGCCCTGGAAAGTAGTAGAACTTCCGAATAGAGTATTGCGGTGTTCGTTCTGAGTCTTGATCAGTTTTGTTCTTGTGGCTTCTTCGGATTCATTATTTGACGAGTAATCAAAATCATCCTTTGTCGATTCATCAATCAGCAAAGTCTCTGAGTAAAGATTACCATAGTAAGCAAATAACTGGTTTGCCTTATCCTGGTTGGTACAGAAGGATTTCGTACAACCGGATAAACTAAAAGCAGCGATGATACCGAAAAAGGCAATCATCAACCGCTTAAGCAATCTGTTTGAATGGTTTCTCATGCTTTATCCCCTTTAGATGGGTTAGCCAGACGATGAAACACTTTGTTCAGAATCTCGGTATTTTCCTGGAATGTCTTTTTCAGATATCCAGAATGGGCGATAATGACGATGTCGTATGGTTTTCCAAGGACGTCACAAAGGTTTATCTGGGCCCGAAGTTGTCGTCTGACTCTGACTCGCAGAACTGCATTTCCTAATTTACTGGATACGGAAACACCGATTCTTGCGTGAGTCAGAGAATTAGGCGAATAGAATACTGAGACAGATTCGTTTTTTCCGGCACAATGTCTCTGATCGAGAACTCTTTTGAAATCCCTAGATTCCGTCAATCTACAGCTTTTCTTCATATTATGCCGAAAAGCAAGCTAATTAAGCCTGAGTAAGTCTTGCTCTGCCTTTAGCTCTTCTTCTGGAAAGGACTTTTCTTCCTCCCTTGGTTGCCATTCTGGCGCGGAAGCCACAGGTATGGGCTCTTTTGATTTTGCTAGGCTGATAAGTACGTTTCATAAGGTTATAACCCTCCTCACAACATGAAATCAATGCGCATTAAAAAACGCATGTAGGGATATTATAAGCATCGACCCCTCTAAAAACAATAAAGTCTTTCGATTTTCATGCCGATTTTTCGTACATTCTTTATATATGTATTATCTAAAACTATTAGTAATAGAGCAAAACCGGAGACAGAAAGTCGCTTTCCTTTTCCTTCTATTGTCCAATATTCGAAAAGATGACGCTTTTCCAACTAAAAATGATGAATAAAGTTATAAATTCATTATAATAATACACGAGGTATTCAGTATGCAGGAAATTAACAACAAAGACACAAAAATCGCCGTATATAAATGGATCAAGATCGTTCAGTCCCTTCTTCTCATCCTATTAGGAGGTGCACTCGTTCTCATCTCCATCATCCGAATCAACAATGAATCGACAACATCCGTAGAATCCATATCGTATTCTATCGGCGTTGCATTCTTAGCCTATGGCATGATCAACGTGCTCTCTGGCTATCTGCTCGAACACACGCCAATCAATCGTGAAGTGCTGATGGGCATTGCCTTCTCTTCCTTAGGCATCTGCTTCATCGTAAGGCCAGCAATCATCACCGATATGTTCCCGATTCTCATCATCTCCTGTGCCTATTTCTTCAGCATCATCCTTATCGTCTATGGAGTCGAGAGAATCATTGGAAAACAGGTGAAGAAGAATATTCCTTTCTCCGTTCTCATCTTCATCGCAGCCGGTGCACTGATTGCGCTCGCTTCGATGTACATCTTCTACTACAAAGACAATTCCATCATGAACTATGCCTTAGCCGGATTAGGATTTCTCCTTGCCGTCTTAGGTATCGCTTCCATTGTCATCCTTCTCATCAAGATCAAGAATACCAAAGATGTTGAAAAAGAAGAAGAGATCAAACGCATGAGAGAAGCAGAAGCCGCAAAAGAAAATCAGAACGTCGAGACAAAGATCATCGATATTTCCGAACTCAGAAAAAGAAACGGAAAGAAAGTCTATACAAAAGAGATTGCATTGAATGAAGAAGACAAAGAAGGAAAAACAGAAGAAGAAAACACTGAGGAAGTGACTGCTGTCGAAGAGACAAAAGAAGAGGAGACTCCTCTTCTGACAGACGGCTCTCAATCCTCCAAGAAAAAGAAGAAAAACAAATGATAACATTTCCCGAAATCCTAAAAGCAGTCGAAGAACAATATCATTTCTCCGCGTGCTTTATTGCTGACCATCTTCATATTGAAGATGAAATTGTAGAAGGATGGGAGAAGGGAACCATACTGCCAAGTGAGAAAGAGGCAAAGGACTTTGCGGATCTTTTTGCCATTCCGTCAAAGCTTGTTCTCGATTCCATTCAGAAAGGAAATAATGAAAAATGAACCAAAAACGTTGCCTTACCATTCAGGATTATAGTTGCATGGGACGCTGTTCTTTGACTGTCGCTCTACCGATATTGTCCGCATGCGGAGTAGAGACAATTGGTCTTCCTACCGCTGTTTTATCCAATCACACCGCTTTTTCCTCCTGGACCTATGTCGACCTGACAAAGGAGATGGAAAAATCTGTAGAAAAGTGGATGGATTACGACCATCACTTTGATTCCATCTACACGGGATATCTCGGAACAGAGCAGATCCCGATTGTGAAGAATCTCATCATGAAGCTGAAGACAGAAGACACTTTCGTCATGATCGACCCTGCCTTCGGAGATGCTGGAAAGATGTATCCAGGATTCGATGAGAAAGAACACGTCAAAAATATGAGAGATCTCTTGTCTGTCAGCGATATCACCTGTCCGAATCTGACAGAAGCCTGCTTCTTAGCAGGCGAAGAATACAAAGGAGAAGGGCCTCTGGATGACGAATACCTGAAAAGCATCGCCAAGAAGCTAAGCCTTCTTGGGCCAAAAAAAGTCCTTTTGACCGGAACCGTCTTTGATGGCAATCATATCGGTTGCATCCTATACGACAAAGAAAAAGACACTTTCACTCGCTATGAGACAGAATGCTATCCGGGAAGATACCATGGAGCAGGAGACAGTTACTGCTCCGCATTCGTAGGCTGCATGCTCAACGGACTATCAATGGAAGACTGCATCCGAATCTCCCACAACTTCGTCCATCAGTCGATGAAGTACGATATCGATAATCATATTGATGGTCTTCTCTACGGACTTCAGTTCGAAAAGGCGCTTCCGGAACTGATCCACGAGATTGAAAAAGCAAAATAACACCGTTCCTAAAAAGATGCATTCTTAGTCAGATGCATCTTTTTCTATGAAAAAGAGTCCTGCAGCAAAGCAGAACTCTTTCCTATTTTCTATTTGTCTTCAGCGACAAGAGAGGAAATCTCTGGATTCACTGCCTTCGGTGACTGAAGCGTCATCGAAGACATCGTTTTGCCGAACTCGATGGAGTCTTTGAAACTCATATCGTTATGAAGTCCGTGTAGGACACCGGCGAAGAGTGCATCTCCTGCACCATTGGATGAGACAACCTTCTCGATTTTGGAAACAGGCATTGTTTCAATAATGTGATTGCTTCCGATTGTGATCGGACCGGAGCCATCGGTGATGATGACATTCTGTACTCCCCTCTTCATCAGTTCCCCAGCAAGCTTTGCCGGGCTATCCTCCATTTCAAGAAGGTATCTCGCCTCTAAAACATTCGATTTGTACAGATATATTTTCTTGAGGTGTTTTCTGAATCGGACGACTTTGTTGGCAGAGACTGCCTCAACAAGGAAACGATGAGAGAAGTAGTCCTGGAACAGGCGGTCGATGACTTCTTGATTGATATTGGCTTCCAGGACAATGTTGTGATGCTTTTCAATGACTTTGCGGAAAGGAAGGAGGTCAGTGTACTTCATCTTGTCGAGTATCGCAGTATCGCAGACGGCGACATACATATCATGATTCTTGTCATAGATAGCAAGATAGGAGCAGGAAGGTCCATGATAATTCGGAGTATACAGTTTGACATCCAGCTTTCTGAGGTCACATTTGAGTTTCTGACCGAAAGCATCATCTCCTATTGCGGTGATGAAGGAGACCCTGTCCTTTAACAGTGCAAGGTTCTCAACCACATTTCTTCCGACACCACCATAAGAGGTTTTCAGTTTTCCGATATTGGAGTCATTAGGAATCAGTGTATTCTCCGATATTGCCGCATAGTCAATATTGGAGCCACCGATGACTAAAATGTCTTTCATATAGGAATTTAGAGTTTGCTTCCTTCGTTGTAATTCGGAATTTCCTGAACTTTTTCGATATCAGAGAACTTGGCAGGAATATCATTGGTTCTGCCGAAGAGCATGATCTGAACCGTGACTTCTCCACGCTCTGTATCGATGGATTCGATGACACCTTCGGAATCGCGGAACATACCGGAGATGAGCTTAACCTCATCACCGATTTTGTAATCGGAATAGATATCCGGATCATTGATGTTCATTCTCTTCAAGACAGGTTCAATCTCTTCGCGAGGAATCGGGAAAGGCTTCGCACCTTTACCAGAGGAACCAGTAATGCCAGAGACACCGGGAGTGTTACGGACGACAAACCAAGTCTCATCAGTCATGATCATCTCAACGAAGATATAACCAGGATAGAAATTCTTGGTCTTGACCTTCGGCTTCATCTGTCCAGTGACCTTGTCCTTGGTCATCTTAGGATTGCCGTTGTCATCTAAGACGGGTTCATCATACTTAGCGACAACAATACGGAAGATCTTGTCTTCCATATGGAATGATTTTCTTCTCAGTTCCAAATCTTCGGCAACCTTGGCTTCCTTAGTGTTGAAGGTATTGATGACATACCAGGCCTTTTCAGCAGGAAGACTATTATCATCCTCTTCATCATCTTCACCCGAATTGACCTTGCCAAGATATGGATTGTATCCATCCTTTGTCGTTTCGACTGTCTCTTCGGTCTTTAATTCATTTTCATCTTCAAACATTAGAACAATCCTCCATTTCTAAACCAGTTGACCAAACGAATTGCAGCAGCTGTGGATTCACTTGAGGAATCAGAAGACTTCGGGAATGCTTCCTCGAATGCCTTCATGATCTGAGAGGCAAGCCAGTCACTCAGGACGATGGCAAGCGCCGCGACAACAGAAATGACCATGACAATGCCAACAGATCTCCATAAGGTTCTGCTGTCAGGCCAACGGATACGTCTTGCTTCCTCTCCGACTCCACGGAAATACTTTGTTATTTTTTTCATTGGTTATTTTCCTTCCCTATGAATGGTATGCTTACCACATTTTGGACAAAACTTCTTTGTCTCAAAGCGAACGCCATCTCCCTTTTTCTTCGTTGCATTGTAGTTTCTGGATTGGCATTCTGTACAGACTAATGATACTTTTTCTCTCATATGAAGTCACCTCACTGATGTCAAATAAAAAATCCCTTTTGGGGACCTGAATATATTATATATAAATAAGTAGAAAAGAAAAGAAAAATTTTCAGGTCTTTTTATCGATATAAGTAGAGAAAAGGACTCCGAAAAACGGAGCCCTTAACAGTTACTTGTTCAGTTTAGCGAGTTCAAACGCAAGTTCGCCACCGAGTTTTGCATTGTTCTCAATCAATGCCATATTGGTAGAAAGCGATTTTCCACCCGTGATGCCAACCAGCTTATCCAAGAGATAAGGAGTGACAGCCTTGCCAGTGATATGATCCTTTTCCATCATGCTGATTGCTTCCTCAATCTTCTCTTCCATCCAATCAGCGTCCAGGGAATATTCCTGAGGGACCGGATTAAGAATCAAGGCGCCCTGGGAAAGTCCAAGTTCATGTGCGGTGTGAAGGACACGGGCCAATTCAGCTGCATCCTCAACATGCTGTTCAAGATTGTACTTACTCGAACTTGAGTAGAAAAGCGGAACTTTATCTGTCTTATATCCGATGACTTCAATACCCTGTGTCTCTAAGTATTCCAAGGTTCTGGGAACATCGAGAATCGCCTTCGGACCAGCGCAGATGACATTGACATCCGTTCTTGCGAATTCGCCTAAGTCAGTAGAGACATCCATCGTCTCATTATAGCCTCTGTGGACACCGCCGATTCCACCAGTGGAGAAGACTTTGATGCCAGCCATCTTGGCAAGGATCATTGTCGCGGCAACGGTAGTGGAACCGTTGAGTCCTCTTTCGATGACATAAGGAAGATCACGTCTAGAGACCTTCATGGCATTCATGGTCTTTCCTAAATATTCGATTTCATCATGGGTCAATCCGATTTTGATCTTTCCGTTGATGATACCGATTGTATAAGGTTCACCGCCTGCCTTTCTGATCTCCTCCTCACACTTCAAAGCGCATTCGACATTCTGAGGATAAGGCATTCCGTGAGTGAGGACTGTTGTCTCCAAGGCGACAGCAGGTCTATCAGACAGATCCGGAATCTCTTTCAGCATTTCTTTGATATCCATAATATTCTCCTGTTATTTTCTGCTAATCTTAAACGACATGGAATGGCAGTACTTCTCGCCAGCCTTCAAGACAATATTGCTGAGGAGCGGGAAGGTTTCCGGCTCAATGGCAATGGCACGGCGCAAGCCATGAGTGAGATATTCACCGTTGGTGAACTTATACGGAGCCAGACAGGAATCCACGTAGAAGTTGATGGAATCGAAGTCCGTGCTGACTTCCAGATGGATGTCTTTGGTATCCATGATGACTTTCGGATCACTGCTGTCCTCATCGAAGACGTAGGTGTTATCCAACGTTCCGATTTCAGGATGCTCTTTCTCAATCGCATCCAATTTGTCCTTCAATAAGGATGGCGTGCGGAAGTCATAGCATTCCGGAACATCTTCCATTCCGACAACCAGTAAGGTTCCTGGCTTGAAAGAGCCAATCTTGGAAGCTTTCACCTGGAGAGTGTAATCATTGACATTCTCACTGTTGAAGACATTCCAGTACATATGGTTGGAGAAAGAGACGAGAGTATCCTTGTCGGAGACAGCCTCACATGTGATCTTCAGCACATTGGAGCCATCTTTGGACATAGAATAGGTGACTCTGGTATCGAGGTTTCCAGGGAAACCGGCTTCTCCATCCGGCGATAAGTAATGAAACACGACTTTGACCTCATTGTCATTCTCTTCCTTTGTGGCTTCGAAGTTCTTGAAGGTCAAGGATTCCAGCACTCCACCATGTAAGCAGATATGCTGATCATCTCCTAAAACAGAATAGGTCTTTCCGCCAATCATGAAGACATCCGGAATACGTCCGGCGACTCTGGCAAGAGTCTTTCCATGGAATCCGATAGATCCTAAATAGGCCTGCTCATCTTCAAATTCAAGAATCAACGGCTTTCCATCCAAAGTCAAAGAGGCAACACCAGCACCAAGAGTGGAGAACTTTCCGACAAGTCCCGTCCCGTTGTCCAGCATCACATATTCTGTCTCATAATGTTTCATACTTTATTCTCCAAAGGTTTTTGATTATTTGGATTCTGTCTTGGTTTCTTCTGTCTTCTCAGCATTCTGAGCAGTCAAGGAACCATTCTTGAGTGCAGCATAACGGAGATCGAGGGAATCAGCGAAGAAGCTGTGAACATGCTTGGAGAAGGCATCCTTGTCTTCAGCCAAAAGCTTCTGAACCTTTTCAGCAGCCTTCTTCTGGTCTTCAGTCCAGGTAGGAGCAAGAGTCAGACGGCCAGTGACGATATCCTGAATGAACATAAGTCCATCCTTCGAATCTGCTTCATTGACGAAGAAAGCGAACATGTTTCCGCTTTCGAGGTCATCATAGCAGAAGTTGGATAAGAAGTTGACAGTGGATCCGTCATCCTTCTTGATGGAGACCTTTCCTCTGACATTGACATCGGAAAGAGCCTTGTTTCCGGCATCGATAGTACGATAGGAAGGAAGGACTCTGTTAGCAAGGAGTTCGGTGATCATATCGACTCTGGCGCGGATGTCCGCATTATTTCCAACGATAATCTTGAGTTTTCTTCCGTTGTCAACAGCGGCGAAGAGATACTGTCCGCCGAAGGACAAGGAAACACAGGAGATGAAGAAGATGCTAGAGACATAATCGAAATAACGATAGGTCTCGATCATGGTGATATCACGGCCAGTAGAAGACTTCATCTTGACTTCGACAGCGTTCTCCGGGAGAACGTTTTCGATGACGACATCATAGGTATCGGTCTCTTCGACAAACGGAGGAACGAGCTTGAGTCCAGGTTTGATGTTCTCGTTGTAGTTCTTTGTTCTGGCAACGATCTTCTGGATGTCCTCTTCCTCTGTGGCGACACCATTGGCATCGAATTCGAAGACACGGTAGATGAGTTTCGGCATATCAGAGCCGATAGCGAGAACTTCGGCAGTGCCGTCTTCTCTCGAATCGACATAGACAATCTCCATTTTGGCAGACTTCTTGAAGGGGAACTTCTCCGCCTTCTTATCGACGATTTCCTGAATCGCCTTCAACATCTGTTCACTTGTAAGATCCATAATTTTGCAATCCTTTCTTTGAATAGTTTTAAGCACCTCTAAATTATAAGCGTTTTTTCTATGCTTTTCCACTCTTTAAAAGAAATACAGTAAAGAGAAAGAAACTTGTTTTTCACAATCATAGGGCTTACATTTCTCTTTTTTTATCTTTTTCTTTCGTCACTCTATTTGGAAATCAATCTCTTTTTCCTTCATTTCCCTTAGATGATGGTTGCATTTTTTAAAACAGTCAGAATGAAAGAATCCTTTCGTTGCACTCAAAGGAGATGGATGGGCATTATAGATGACAAATGCTTTTTCATTATGGATGAGAGTCATCTTCTTCTTTGCAAAATTTCCCCAGAGAAGATAGGTGATCGGCTGATTCAGAGAATCCAGTTTTCGGATGATCTCATCCGTAAAAGTCATCCATCCGAATTTCGCATGGCTATTGGCAGAACCATCTCTTACCGTAAGAGACGCATTCAGAAGAAGGACACCCTGCCATGCCCACTTTTCCAAAGACCCGCTCTTGGGAATCGGATATCCATATTCCAGATTCAGTTCCTTGAAGATATTGAGAAGCGAAGGCGGAAAACGGACACCATCGTTCACAGAAAAAGCAAGCCCATTAGCCTGTCCTGGATTGAAATAGGGATCCTGTCCGATGATGACGACTCTAACTTTATACGGTGAAACAAGGCTGAGAGCGTGATAGACATTTTCTAAGTCAGGATGAACGATATTGTTCAGATATTCATCAGATACCAATTCGATCAAATTCTGAAAGTATTCTTTCTTTTTCTCATCATCTAAAAGCGCGTCCCATTCACCTGGGAACGCGCTGAGAGATGCAATGATTTCTTCTTTGTTCTGATTCATTTGTGTTTCTTTGAATAATAGTCAATGAGCATCACGGTCAATACAATGACGGCACCCGCTGATGCTATGACAGTTGCAATGATGGAAGGAGTAGGGAAATCATAGAGAAATCCAATCGTCAAAGAAACAGCAATGAGGACAAAAAAGACAATGACGAAAAGAGTATAGGAGCCACCTCTGGAGTCAAACTTCATTACTTCTTATCGTGGAACCACTTGGACTGGATGAAATCCAGAGTCTCATCAAGATTTTCTTCTTCCATGGCTGCAATAGCAAACAGGTAAGAAGGCATAGCGAGGGATTTTTCAACATCGAAATCCACGTCATCACCGACCTTTGCATTACCTTTTGCGATGAAATAACGGTTGTTGGAAAGAAGCAACAGCTTGTCGTCTCTTGTCAATAATACTTTTCCTTTTTCCATAAACGATCCTCCTAGTTCAACTGATTATAACATTATTTTCATTTCAATGAAAAATCAATTTTATAATTCATTCAATGCTTTGATGATGTCTTTGACTAAATCAAAGGAATGAATCGTACATCCAGATGCGGAGAAGTGCCCTCCTCCTCCAAAGGATGCGGCTACTTTCTGCATGTTGTACTCTCCGTTTGCACGGAATTCCACACGGATGGAATCGTCCGCCTGTTCTGTGAACAGCACCCAGATTGGATGATGATCCAATCGAGATAAAAGATCCGCCTGTTCTCCGGCTTCCGAAGACGGTATTCCTAGTGGAAAATAATCCTCTTTATGGACAATGCAATAGGATACTTTTCCATCGTAGACAATATGGTTATAAATGAACGCCTTGTATTGAAGACGGTTCTTATCCTGTGCGTAGAGTTCATCAAATATCTTCTGATAATCCACACCTAACGATATCAGATAAGAGGCAATCTGAAGAGTATTCTTTCTGCTGTCAAGAAGGAAGCGGTCCGTGTCTGTGACAAGGCCAGTATATAAATACATAGCCGCTTCTTTGGAAATCTTATGATAATGTTTTCTGAACGCTTTGGTGATGACATAGGTAGCAGAAGGGGCATCTTCATCCTGAACAGCAAGGAAGGGAGTGTCTAGAAGAGGAATATGATGATCAAAACAAACAAAATCCTTTGCCTTTCTCACCCTCTGATCCTCGACTCTTTCAAAGCAGTTCAGGTCGACGAGGATAGCCAAAGATTTCTCAATCGTTTCCAATGAGACTTCATCCGCTTTTTCAAAGAAGGAAGGTAGGTAGGATGGCCTTGATCCAACTCCATATATCCTTTTGTCTGGGAAGAGATACTGAAGTTCTTTCTTCATTCCAAAGACGGACCCAACGCAGTCGCCATCCGGATTGACATGTCCGAATATGACGATGGATTCTGCTTTTTCTATCTTTTCAAATACAATCTTTTCAATTTCTTGTTTCTTCATAATTATCCTTTGATCAGACCAGTTTCTTACGGATGCGGGTAGAGATGAGATCGACGATGATGATCATCACAATCAGTCCCCACATCAGAGAGCCTAACTGTGGCCATTTATGTTCACTGGAGAATCGTAGAATCAGTCTCCCTAAATCGCCAGCACCGACAAGTCCTAAGATCGATGCCGTTCTCAGATTCAGATCAAAACGGTAAAGGATGGTAGAGAGGAAGCTAGGAAGGACTTGAGGCATGACACCGACGCGGATCGAGCCAAAGCGAGTCGATCCACAGGAATCATAGGCTTCCAAGAATGTCATATCCATGCCGTCAAGGCCATCAGAATACATCTTTCCTACCATACCGATAGACTGAATGGAGAGGACGACAACACCAGTAAGAGGTGAGAATCCTGTCACCATGATCATGATATAGCAGAAGACAATCTCCGGAACAGTTCTGATCAGGATCAGAACAGCAGTTGAGATATAAGACCATTTTCCAAAGAGTTTCTTCGAAGCGAGGAAACCGAAAGGAACAGCAAGGATAGAAGCAAATAGCGTTCCTAAGAATGCGATAGCAAAAGTCTGAAGGCAGAGATAAAGAACAGAGGAAGTGAACGGATAGGCGCCAGTTCCGAAGAACATATCATAATCCGGAACGAAAAGCCCTTTGAAGAAATCTCCAACCGTCTGAATCCAGCCCTGTCCTGTCGGTTGAAAGACTTTCTGCTCAATGGAGAAGTAGATAAAGAATCCTAAGAAGATCAAAGCAGTGACAAGGTTGACAATCCACATCGGAGGACGGGAGAAATAAGCATCCAAAACACTGACAAACGAGCGATGGGATTTATCGTGATGATAGGTATCCTTGATCTGTCTGTTGTCTCTTTTCTCTGCTTTTTTCAAAGCGATGAGCTGAGACTTGCATTTCTTCTCAATCTATTTCTTTTCCTCTTCCGACTTTGCATCAGCAAGAAGAGTGGTTTTCTCATTCAGGAGTGCTTTTCTATCCTCATCAAAACGGATTTTGGAATTATGAAGATCTTCCGTCATCTTCTTTTCGACAAGAAGGCGGTTGGTCTTATCCTGCTCTCTCTTCTTTTCTTTTTCTGCCTTTGAGAGTGTCTTATCACTGAGAATTTCGTAATCTGTCATTGTGTAACCATCCTAGCAAAAGAAGAAAACCATGTCAAAGCAAGAACTAAGATAAGAAGAGGAATCAAGATTGCACCGATCTGATTGTATTCATAACTGTTCATCGCATCCTGAATCAGTTTGCCGATGCCACCGGCATTGACAAATCCCAAGATGACAGAGGCACGGATATTGATTTCAAAGGTATAGATGACATTGCTGAGATAGTCAGGCATGATCTGAGGTGCAATAGAGGTCACAAAGGCTTTCGGTTTGCTTCCACCTGTGGATACTGCAGCCTCAAAAGGATGCATATCGACCGTCTCAATCCTTTCATACATCAGTTTGATCATGATGCCCATCGTAAAGATAACCATGGCAAAGATACCCGCCTTGGTTCCAATACTGAAGAAGGCAACACCAAAGACACCAAGCACCATCGTTGGGAAGGTACGGATAATATTCAATATGACACGGAAGGTTCTCGAGACGGCTTTGTGTTTGATGATGTTCTCAGCGCAGAGAATCATGAACGGAATCGCTAAGATAGAACCGATTGCAGTAGCGATGAACATCATCTGGAACGTCTTCCAAATAGCCGGAACTGCCGTATCAAACATGTAAGCAAACCACTGATCCCATGTCTTGATGACCATGGTATCATCCGGAACAAACATCTTCGATAAGATCAGTCCTAAGTTCTCACCTAAAAACTGAGCAGTATTCAGCTGCATGAATACCAAGGATAATCCGCCTAAAAGGACAACGATCAGAAAACTGAGAAGGACATGAAAACGTGGTTTCAAAAGTCCGTTTCCATCAAATTCAACGGGGCGGTAGAAAAAGTGGAACGGATAGATAAGAACACGGTTCTTGCTTAAGGCAAGCCTCTTTTTCTGTCTTTCTCCCTCTAATCTGTCTCTCATCTGATAAAGAGCAGGACGGACTAATTTCTTTGCTTCCCGTTTACTATATCCTTGTTCGATATAGAACTTCATCCTCTCTTCCGACTCAGCTTTCACCTTTTTATAGAGTTCTTTCTGAGCATGATAACTATCTAGGATTTCCTTCTTATGAAGAGAATAAGCTTCTCTTCTTTCTTTTCCTTTTGCGATGAAATCCTGATAGCGCTCATCCGAGTAGGATGCGCTCATAAAAGATTCTCCTTGTTCATGACTTCAGAATCATTGAGCTTTCTTCCGTAGATCATCGCCAAGGCATCCTCTGTCAGTTCTTCCGGCTTTCCGTCGAAGACGATTTTTCCTTTTCTTACACCGAGGATACGGGTTGCATATTTCTTGGAAAGGTCAACATGATGCATGTTGGCAATGATGGTTATTCCTAATTCCTTGTTGATTTTCTCAAAATCATCCATGACCTGCATGGAAGTAAGAGGATCCAAAGATGCCGTCGGCTCATCCGCTAAGATGATCTGTGGTTCCTGCGTCAAGGCTCTTGCTAAGGCAACGCGTTGCTGCTGTCCGCCGGATAGTTTATCCGCTCTATCATATGCCTTATCCAATATTCCCATCAATTCAAGATTCTTCAAAGCAAGCAATTTTTCTTTTTTCGTATAAACACCAAAAAGGACTTCCAGGAAGTTATGATAACCGATCCTTCCGGAAAGCACATTTTTATAAACAGAGACACGACTGACAAGATTGAAGGACTGGAAGATCATGCCGATGGAACGGCGAAGATTTCTCAACTCCTTTCCTTCACATTCTGAGACATTGACACCATTGACGGTCAATGTTCCAGATGCGATGTCATGCATCTTGTTGATCGTTCTGAGCAAAGTGGATTTGCCAGCCCCTGAAAGACCAATGATGCAGACAAACTCTCCATCATTGATCTTCAGGCTGACGTCGTCGAGCCCTTTTGTTCCTTCTGGGTAGACTTTACTGACATGACTGAATTCAATCATAGATACCTCCTAGGGATAAGTGACTGCGACGTCACCGGCAAAATTCTTCTATTTACTTTCTAGACTGATTCCATCTTTCGAATTCGACTTCGCCAGCATAGTCTGCATTGGTGGCATCGACATAGCCAGTGTGCTGATAAAGTCCATAGATGATGTTGGCACCAGTGCCTTCCGTATCCTTGTCACCATCCGTGACAATCTTCTTGAAAGCATTAGCCAAAGCCGTCTTTGTCTCACTGTCCAAACCAGAGCGGACAGCAACACCATCATTCATGATTCCCTGAGTCAAAGCAACCGTGTAGGTACTGGAATAGTTGGTTCCATCATTCTTGAACTGTTCATCGACATTGGAACGGAAGTCCATATAGCCCCAGCAGGCATCGATCTGACCAGACATCAAGGCAGCGAAAGTATCGTTGTAGTTTCCGACAGTGACAGTCTGGAACTCACCCTTGCTGGCATCCGGATTCTCTTCGACACCCTTCATGCCGTTTGCCCAAGCACCGTTATTGGTTGCCTTGGAGAATTCATATAAAGGATAAGTATAGCCGGCAGGGGAAGTAGTTCCCTGAAGTCCGATCTTCTTACCTGCGAAATCTTCAAGAGTAAGTTTTCCGTTATCGCCCTTGAGTTCTTCTGCCTTTGCCTTGGTAGTGATGAGTTCAGCATAGTAATAGCCAGCGATGCCAGCGGACTGGCCCTTGTAGTCATAGGCTTCTTTTGTCGTAGGATTGGTGCCGTTCATAGCCTCAACCTGCAAAGCTCTTGCCGCTTCGGAGTTATGATTTCCATCGCTGTCAGCGAAATCTTCGATGACCTTGAAACCATTTCTGGTAGCAGTGAGGATCATATCGATCTTGTCGGCAAACTTAAGCTGGGTGCTAGCATAGGTGGAAGCGGTGATGAAGGAAGCATCGATGCTTCCAGCAGCCAAGGCCTGGCCATCAGCGGCAAAGTCAGTACCAGTGGTGATGACGAAGTTATATCCGCTCATCTCCTTTTCGAGCAAAGGCTTCAAAGCAGCAGCAGAAGTTGTCAGAACATCGGAAGGTCTGGAAGAAGTAAGCTGAAGACGGATTGTCTTTTTGGAGTTATTGCCACAGCCTGCAACAGATGCGACAGTCATCAACAAACCGGCAACGAAAGCAAAATTCTTTTTCATACTGAATTAATTCCCCCTATGTATGAAATCAAAAATGAAAAGAAACGGATAGAAGGGGTTTTGCCTCGTACTATCCGTTTCATGATATTTATATTTTTCCAGCGGATAGTCCCCGATATGGCTGGGGGTAGAAACGAAGTTGCCATCACAAATAACTTCTTATATCCATCACTTCTCAAGCCGTACTATAACATCATTTTATTATCTAAACGAATGAACACGCTTAAAATTTCTCTTTCAGAGGCTTGCTTCTTGCCTCTATAAAAAGAGTTGATATTTTTCTCCAAGAGCACAAAATAAAGAAGATATCTAGTGTATAATAATTACTATTGAATGGAGTACACAACTATGTATCAAGAACTTCAGAAGGGTTGGATTGAAGTTATCTGCGGGCCGATGTTTGCCGGCAAAAGCGAGGAACTAATCCGCCGCATCAAGACGTTGTCCTATGCGCATCAGAAAATCATCGCCTTCAAGCCGAGCATCGACAATCGTTATGATAAGACAGCTATCGCTTCTCATAACGGCGGAAAGTATCAGGCTTTTGCAATCAAAACTGCAAGCGATGTCCTCTCTTTGACTCCTGTAGATGCACAGGTTGTCGCTATCGATGAAGTTCAGTTCTTCGGAAAAGAGATTGTCGAAATCTGTGAGACTTTGGCTGACAGAGGCATCCGAGTCATCGTTGCAGGACTCGACATGGATTTCCGCGGTGAGCCTTTTGGTCCGATGCCCGGATTATTGGCAAGAGCAGAGTTTGTCACTAAGCTGACCGCTGCCTGCACTGTATGTGGCTGTGCCGCAACAAGAACACAGAGACTCGTAGACGGAAAACCGGCTGATTATGATCAGCCTATCATTTTGGTTGGCGCCAAGGAATCCTATGAAGCAAGATGCCGTAAACATCATATTGTTCCAAAAGCCAAGAGCACGGAGGAAAAGAAAGAGTCATGAGTCTATTCAAGAAAAAGAAAAACAGTCCAGAAGACACTCCGGAGAAAACGGAAGAGAAGAAGATAAGTCCGGAAAGTGAAGAGGAATCTACCGATATCGAGGAGATTGATCCATCCTTAATATTAAAGGATGAGGATAAACCTAGCAGCGTTAATCCTTCCTCAACGACAAACGATGTACCGGATGAGGTTGAAAGATATAACGCTGACATCAAAGCCGGTCTTACTTCAGAACAGGTCGCTTCCCGAATTGAAAAAGGACTATCCAACAAGGAGAACACCAAGAGCGGAAAGACAACATGGCAGATCATCTATACCAATGTTGTCACCTACTTCAACATGCTCCTTCTTGCTATCGGTATCGTATTGATCGTCTTTGGCAATTATGCCCAGTCGTTCTTCCTTGTCATCGCCTTTGCCAATACGCTGATAGGTATCATTCAGGAGCTAAAAGCGAAGAAGACATTGGAAAAGCTGAAGCTTGTCACCGATTCCACCTGCGAAGTCATTCGCGACTCTAAGTCCACTATCATTAAAGCAACAGAACTTGTCTTAGATGATATTTATAAGATAAAAAGCGGTGAACAGATTCCTACCGATTCCATCATTATAGAAGGAAATGTCGAAGTCAACGAATCCCTTTTGACCGGCGAATCCTTACCGATCAAGAAGAATCCAGGAGACAGAATCTACGCAGGATCCTATGTTGTTTCCGGCTCCTCCATCAACAGAGCAGACAAAGTCGGAGACTACAATTACATCGCTGGCATTCAGAACAAGGCAAAAGAGGTCAACAAGCCAAAATCAGAATTGGTCCGTTCCCTCAACTCCGTCATCAAAGTCATTGGCCTCATCATCATCCCATTAGGCATCCTTACCTTCTGGACTCAGTGGATCAAAAACGCAGAAGGCGTTGTTGTCTCTGAGAACTGGTGGTCAATCGCATCGAAGACAATGTCAAAGACCGCAGGCAGCATGATCGGCATGATTCCATCCGGCATGTATCTTCTCACCTCTATTGCCTTAGCCAATTCCGTTGTTGCCTTATCCAAAAAGAATGCTATGGTACAAGACCTCTACTCCATCGAAATGCTCGCCCGTGTGGATGCTCTTTGCTTAGATAAGACAGGAACATTGACCGATGGCACCATGCGTGTCGACGAAGTCGTCAAAATCGATGGTTCTTATGACTTAGACAATCTGATTGGAAGCTACCTCAACGCATTCAACGATACCAACCAGACCTCCATCGCCTTATCACAGAGATTCCCGTTGAAGAACACGTATCGAATCATCGATACAATTCCTTTCAGCAGTGCAAGAAAATATTCCGCTGTCGAATTCAAAGGCTTAGGGACTTTCCTTCTCGGTGCTCCTGAATACCTTTACAAAGGAAGAGACAAGACCATTCTCGAATACATCTCTTCCAAGCAATCCTCTGGCTATCGTGTTGTCATGCTTTGCAAAGCGGAGAACCCAATCACTAACGGAACCATCAAAGGAAAACTCACCCCTGTCACCATCTTCACCTTGGAAGACCATATCAGACCGGAAGCACCTAGCACTATCAAGTGGTTCAAGGAAAATGGTGTAAACATTAAAATCATCTCTGGAGACAACCCTCTTACCGCAAGCGAAATTGCAAAGAAGTGCGGAGTTCCAAATGCAGAGAGATGCATTTCCTTGGAAGGTCTCTCTGACAGAGAAGTAACTCAGATTGTCAATGCCTATACTGTCTTCGGGCGTGTCACACCGGAGCAGAAAGCATTGATCATCAAAGAGCTGAAGAACCAAGGACATACCGTCGGTATGACCGGCGATGGTGTCAATGATATCCTCGCCATGAAGACAGCAGATTGCTCCGTTGCCATGGCAAACGGTTCCTCCGCTGCCAGAAACGTCGCTCATCTCGTTCTTCTCGATTCCAACTTTGCCTCGATGCCTTTGGCCGTTCAGGAAGGAAGGCGCTGTATCAACAACGTACAGAGATCCTCTGCCCTCTATTTGATGAAGACAATCTTCACAATTGTCTTTACCATCATCGTCCTTCTCTCCTTTGCTAACGGCGGACATGGTATGGAATATCCGTTCACTTCCAATAACCTCTTCATCATGGAAAGTGTCTGTATCGGTCTCACTTCCGTCTTCTTAGCACTTCAGAAGGATGATCAGCCGATCACCGGCCACTTCCTCAAGAATACCTTTATGCGTGCAATTCCAGCCGCAATCTGTCTGATCCTAGCCATCTCCATCAATTACATTCTTCGCTATTCCGGCTTCTTGGAAATCGATAGCGAGGATGCCTTCACTACCTTTAACTCCATCACGATGACTGTCATCTCCTTGGCAATGGCCTATATCTGCTTCTTACCGATTTCCCCGGTCAGGAAGCATTGGTACCGTGCCTTGATGTTTGCTACAACCTTCGTTCTCTGTGCATGTGGCATCTTCATCCTTCCTTACATCCCTGTCTTCGGCAACTCCGGGAACCTCGCAAAAGCCTTCCTAGGCATCGATTTCCGTGAGATGAACAAAATCATGTGGCTCATCATCGTCATCTACGCTACAAGCTCCTCTGCTTCTCTGATGGGACTTATGAAACTCTTCAAAGATCTCATCGATAAAAGTGAGGAAAGCAAGAAGAAAGCGTTAGAGGAGAAAATGCAGACCGAGGAATCCAGCAACTCTGTTTCTCTTTGATTTTACGCGGACTCTATCATAGAGTCCGCTTTTTGTTCACCACACTTTCTTTTTCATTTTTTTCTTGCATTGTCTGTTTGCTAGTATTATAATTTACAAGCACCGAAAATTAATGGATCTTTAGCTCAGTTGGTAGAGCAACTGACTCTTAATCAGTGGGCCAAGAGTTCGAGTCTCTTAAGATCCACCATCGTGCAAATAGAAATCCTTGGGAAGCCAAGGATTTTTTCTTGCTCAAAAAATAGGCAACCCATCTTATTTATAAGAGGTTGCCTATTTCTATTTTTTAATTATCTTTCCCGTTTTTTCTTATCGTTATAGACCTGTTCATCCTTCTCAGAGATATGTTCAAGCCCTGTATTGAACAAGTCTTTGATATGGTTATCCGTCAAGGTATAGAGCACCTGTTTTCCTTGCCTGTAATAGGTGACAATATCATGTTTTCTCAACACCGCAAGTTGGTGAGAGACACGGGACTGAGACATCTGCATGATTTCTGCAATATCATTGACACAGAGTTTATTGTTGCTCAGAAGGCAAATCAAAGTCAGACGGGTCTTATCTGCAAAGAGAGAGTAAAAGGATGACAGCTTTTCCAGCGTCATGTCGGAGAGACTGCTATCTTTGATCTGTTCTAGTTTGTTCTGTTTGTTTTCCATATTGAGAATATTATACCATTATGAATAAAAGCATTCTTGATTTTCCGCGTTTTCACGTAAAATAAAATCCTTTAAATTACTATATATATTAT